>DATINX010000038.1:0-20823 GCA_035473835.1 Candidatus Dormiibacterota bacterium
GCAGCGTTCCGACCAGGACGATTCGGTCAACAAGCAGGACTTCGAGGCCGCGGCGAGCGTTCGCGACAAGGTCAAGAAGCTTCAGGACAAACTTGCCCTGAAAGAGGCGGCATGGCGCGACAAGCTAGGTGAGACCGTCCCCGACGTAACCGAGGAGGACATCGCGCAGATCGTTGCCGCCTGGACCGGTGTGCCTGTCTCGCGTCTCGTCGAAGAGGAGACCTCGCGACTTCTCCGCATGGAGGAGGAGATCCACAAGAGGATGGTCGGCCAGGACGAGGCCATCAAGACGGTGTCTCAAGCGGTGCGGCGCGCACGTGCGGGGCTCAAGGATCCGCGACGGCCGATCGGATCATTCATCTTCCTCGGCCCGACTGGAATCGGTAAGACCGAGCTCGCGCGAGCACTGGCCGAGTACCTGTTCGACTCGGAAGACGCGCTGATCAAGCTCGACATGTCGGAGTTCATGGAGCGCCACACGACCGCGCGCTTGGTGGGTTCGCCTCCGGGCTACGTCGGCTACGACGAAGGTGGACAGCTCACCGAAGCTGTGCGCCGGCGGCCCTACTCGGTCATCCTCTTCGACGAGATCGAGAAGGCGCACCCCGAGGTGTTCAACATGCTGCTGCAGATCCTCGAGGACGGGCGCCTGAGCGATGCGAAGGGCAAGGTCGTCAACTTCGCGAACACCGTGATCATCATGACCTCGAACCTGGGCATCCGCGATGTCAACCAGGCCGGCACCTCGCTAGGTTTCCAGCCGGCGGTGGTGGATGAGTCGGAAGAGGTCGAGCGCCGGCACAAGAACACCAAGGAAAAGATCGACGAAGAGCTCAAGCGGATGTTCCGCCCGGAGTTCCTCAACCGGGTCGATGCGGTGGTCGTGTTCAAGAGCCTGACCACGGGCCAGATCCGGCAGATCGTCGACCTGCAGCTGGCGAAGCTGAGCAAGCACCTGGTCGAGCAGCAGATCACGATCGAAGTTACGGATGCGGCGAAGGACCTGCTCGCCAAGGAGGGCTACGACCGGATCTACGGGGCGAGGCCTCTGCGGCGCGTGATCACGAGCCGGATCGAAGACCAGCTGTCGGAGAACCTGCTCCGGGGCAGGATCGCCCGTGGGGACACGGTGCAGATCGACGTCGAGGGCGAGGATGAGCTCAAGTTCACGCCCGTGAAGCACCGCCACAAGGAGCCGGCCGGAACGGGAGCCGCCGCCAAACCGTAGCGCCGCCGGCTACCGCTAGGTCTTAACAACCAGGGTTGGCGACGCCGCCTGCCGCGACCTAAATTGGTCGCGTCAGGCGTGGCTGGGCTCGGGGGAGGGGAGGGCCCCGCCAGGGGGTGGTGCGAATTGGCGCCGCGCCGGGGGCCGGACCGGCTACTCCTTCAGCCAGGTCTCCAGGCCGCTCGAGAGGCGCGCGGGGGTGGTCTGTGTCTTGATCAAGTAGTCAAGGGCGCCCAGGTGCAAACCGCGCTCGATGAGCTGCTTCTGGCTGTAGTTGGACAGAATCACCACCGGCAGCCGGGCGGTCTTCGGGTCCTTCCGCAGCGCCTCGAGCACCCCAAACCCGTCCAGCTTCGGCAGGCGGATATCCAGAAAGATGATCTCGGGTGGGTCGCTGCGGGCGACTTCGAGGGCCCGCTCCCCGTCAGAAGCCACCTCGACCGCATAGCCGTCCAGTTCGAGCTTGAGCTTGTACATCTCCGCCACCGAGGGGTCGTCCTCCACGAACAGGACGCGCACCCGATCACGGCCGGCGCGAGACTCATCGATCAACCCGGGCACCGCACCTGAGCCTACGCCCCGGGAGCAATTAGGGGTCCGTCCCGCCAAAATGGAGGTAACAGTGAGCGCCTCCCCGGCTCCTCTTCGTCTGCGCCCGCTGGAAGTCGGCGACCTGCTCGACGAGACCTTCCGCATCTACCGCCGCCACTTCGTGCTGTTCGCCGGCATCTCGGTGATCCTCGCCATCCCGCAGGCGGCGCTGCAGGGTTACGGGATCTTCACGCTCTTCTCGACCTTCCTCCAGACGATCAACGCCGGGCAGAATCCGGACGTCAACTCGCTCCTGCCCTCGCTGATCGTGGTCGCCGCAGGGACCGTGGTCGCGTTGCTGCTCTCGCCGTTCACCTCCGCCACAGTCCTGTACGCCGCCGCCGAATCGGCTCTTGGTCGCCGGGTCACCGTGGGCAGCGCGCTGCGTGGCGTTCTGCATCGCTACTTCTCGATTCTCGGGTACCTCGTCATCACCTTTCTGATGGCGATCGTCTTCTGCTTGTTCCCACTCTGGATCTGGATCTGGGTCGGCTGGGTCGCCGTGCTGCCGGCCATGTTCGTGGAGAACCTGGGCTTGACGGCCGCGATGGCCCGGAGCTGGCACCTTGTCAGCGGCCGCTGGTGGCGAACGTTCCTCATCATCTTCCTGATCCTCCTGGTCGTCTACTTCGCGAGCATCGCCCTCCAGGCTTTCGTTGGCCTGGCCAACGGCCTGATCGGCTCCGTCGTCTCGAGCTACCTCGTGCTCGCGATCGGGCAGGGGGCGCAGGTGATCGTTGCTGCCCTCGTCAATCCGGTCCTGCAGATCGCGATCGTACTCATCTACTTCGACCTCAGGGTCCGGCGCGAAGCCCTGGACCTCTTCCAGCTCGCCGAGCAGGTGTCGTCATCCCAACCGGCGTGAAAGCAACCTGAAAGCGCGAACCGCCCTCACGGCGCTGGCACTCCTTCTGATCGTCGCATTGCATGGCCGGCCGGTGACCGCGTCCGCGGACGCTCCCGTGTCCACCTACCGGCAGGCGGTCGAAGACACCATCACCATAGTCAGCGGGGCCCGGGCTGGTGACGTCGACGCTGCGCATCGTGCCTTGTTGGCGCTCGAGGCCGGCACCGGGCACACACAGCCGGAGATCATCGCCGACCTCACTCTCCGACCGCCCGATTTCGTCGACGCGGGCGCGCGCCTGCAACAGCTCGACAATGCCCTGGCCGCGCCTGTCACCACAGTCGACCCCGCGTCGGCGCAGCAGCAGCTGAAGGGCGTCCTGTCCATGCACCGTTACGACGGCCTTCACCAACCGCCGACGCTTCTCGACCGTCTCACCCAGTGGATACGCGATCGCCTGAACGACCTGCTCAACTTCCTGTTCGGCCATGGCGCCGCCGGTGGCCAGGGTATCCCGGCCGCGTACTTCTACATCCTCGGTGTGATCGCCGTCGCGGTCGCGGCGGTGGTCATCTTTCGCAGTACGCGCGGGCGCCTGAGCGAAAGCGTCGCCGACCGCATGATCGGGCCTCGCGCTCCGGCCGACTTCTTTGCCGAAGCCGACCGCCTCGCCACGGCCGGAGACCGAGTCGGAGCCATCCGCTCGCTGTGCGCAGGGGTCGCCGCCACGCTGGCCGGCGAGCAGTCGTGGCAGGGAAGCCCGTTGACAGTCCGCGAGATCTTCTCCCGCGCCGGCGATCCTGCTCAGCTCCATCCGCTGCTGCTGCCCTTCGAGGCCGCGATCTACGGCGGCCGCGACGTCGACGAAGCGACTTACAAGAAAGCCGAACTCGCGGCCGAACCATTCCGGAAACCGCCGACGCGGGAGGCCGCCGCATGAGGAGCCTGCGCGGATGGTTTCTCGCGCTCGTGCTGGCCGTTCTGATCGCGGTGGTCGCGGTCCTGGCTCAACCCAAACAGGACTCGCCCGAGCACAGCTCCAACAGTGATGCGGTGAATGGGACCTCGGCCGCGCGCCTCTTCGCTCAGGCTATGGGCCATCCGACCATCCAGGTCGCGGGGACCTTCGCGCCTCCGTCGCAGAACGGGTTGATGTTCGTGTTCACTCCGACGAGCCCATACACGACCGACGACGCCAACCAGACCGCGGACTGGGTACGCCGCGGAGGCGTGCTGGCGTACGCATCCGAGCGGGGCGATCCTGAGCTGGATCGAGCATTCTCGGTCTCGAGGCTCAGCGGGATCGTTCAGAACCAAACCCAGAACGCAATACCAGTGCTTGACGGAGTGTCGACCGTTGCAGGCGGTAGTTCCGGCGCCGTTCCTCTCGATCCTTCGACCTCGCAGGTCACGATCCTCCGGAGTGGGGACGGCTATTCGCTCGGCTACATGCAGAAATATGGATTGGGGAGGGTCGTCGTCCTCGCGGACCCACTGGTTCTGTGCAACGGCTACCTGGACAAGGCCGACAACGGGCGGTTGCTGGCAGACCTTCTTGGTTTGGTCGACGCCGGCGCCGCCGTGGGCTTCGACGAATACCACCACGGCTTGATCCTCAGCGACCTTGCCCCGCAGGCGTGGGTCACGACACCCTGGGGAGCTGCGATCCTCTGGTTCCTGGTCGCGGTCTTCGCCGGCCTGCTTCTGCGCGGACGCCGGTTCGGACCCCTGGTTCCGCGTGCCGCCGAGGCGGCCCGCGCCGACGCGGAATGGGCCGTCGCCGTCGGCGAGCTGCTGCGGCGTGCTGGGGCGCGGGCCCTCACCCTGGGTCTGCTGGCGGCTGCAAGCGAGCGCGCTGTCGCCGCGCAAGCCGGGCTGCAGGCGCAGCCGAGGGAGCGATTCTGGAATGCTTTGCAGGCTCGTGCGCCAGAGCTGGCCGGAGAGCTGGCCGCCGCCGAGAACGACCTGTACAGCTCGACCGGCAGCGAGGCCGACTTGTTGAAGGCCGCGCAGCGGCTGCATCACATCGCATACCCACCGGCGCCGGAGCGCCGGCGCCAACCAAAGTCTGAGGAGGCTCGATGACCGGTTCGACCACCATGACCGCCCCCAATTTCTACTCCCGTTTTCGTGAACAGATGGTCAAGGCCGTGGTCGGCCAGGAGGAGGCGATCCGGCTCTGTGCCGTAGCCCTCATCGCCCAGGGCCACATCCTCGTCGAGGGCGTGCCGGGAACAGGCAAGACGCTTCTCGCCAAGTCCATGGCGCAGACCTTGGCGCTTGGCTACGGACGCGTGCAGTTCACGCCCGACCTCATGCCCGCGGACATCGTCGGCACCGCGGTGTACGACCTTGTCAACCGCACGTTCACGCTGCGGCGCGGACCGATCTTCACCAACGTGCTCCTGGCCGATGAGATCAACCGCGCGCCCGCGAAGGTGCAGTCGGCGCTCCTGGAGGCGATGGAGGAGCGAGGCGTGACCCTCGAAGGGCAGCAGCAGCCTCTGCCCGCGCCATTCATCGTGCTCGCCACGCAAAACCCGATCGAGTACGAAGGAACGTATCCGCTGCCTGAAGCGCAGCAGGACCGATTCCTCTTCAAGGTGCGTCTCGACTATCCACTGCCGAATGATGAGATGGAGGTGCTCAAGCGCTGGGAGTCAGGCATCGAGCTGCGCGATCCGGTCAAGGCCGGGGTCGAGCCGGTGCTCGGAGCAGACGATGTCGAGGCGGCTCGCAAGCAGGTCGGGAAGGTCGTGCTGGACGAGAAGATCCGGCGCTACATCGTCGACCTCGCGTCCGCCACACGCACCGCGCCCGAGATCGCGCTGGGCGCCAGCACGAGGGCAGAGGTCCTGTTGATGCTGGCAGCGCGCGTGGTCGCCGCCTTCGAGGGCTCCGAGTTCGTGACCCCGGACCATGTCAAGGCCCTCCTCGCGCCCGCGTTTCGCCACCGGCTCGTCCTGCGACCCGAGGCCGAGGTCAGCGGGCAGACGCCCGACAGCGTCCTGGAGGCGGTCGCAAGCCGGGTCGTGCCACCTCGTTGACGACCGTCACTCCCCACCCGCCCGGCCGCGCGGCGGCGGGGCTCCCTCCCCACTGGGTGGGGAGGGAGCGTACCCGCCTGGTCCTGACGTCGAAATGTTGAGTGCAGTCCGCGGGCTGGCGCCCCAGCCTCGCCTGTTGTGGGCGATCGCCATCGGCGCTGCTCTGATCGCCCTTACCCTCGTTTCGCCTGTGCTGGTCTTGCTTGCGATTGCCTACCACGTCGGGCTCCTGCTCGTCATCACTCGCGACCTCGCGCTGCTCCCCGGCCGAGAGGGCTATCGCGTGCGCAGGCTCATGCCGGAACCCTTCTCGCTCGGCGAGCGCGAAGAGGTGAGGGTGGTGATCGAGAATCCCAAGGCCGCCGGCCTGCCCGCCACGATCGCGGACCATGCACCGGACGACCTCAAGCCGCAGCCACGGGAGGTGACGGGTGTGTTCGATGCCAACGGCAGGCTCGAGCTTGGCTACTCGACCTCGTCACCCCGCCGGGGCGCCTACCGGTTTGGCGCCGTCGACCTCCAGGTCTCGAGGCGCTACGGCTGGTGGCGGCGACAGGTGCGCCTCCAGCATCCCCACGAGGTTGCCGTCTTTCCGAACGTGGTCGCCATCAAGCGCATCCAGCTGAGCCTCCGGCGTGGCCTGCGCGCGATGGCCGGCTTGAGGCGAGCACGTCCTCCCGGCGCGTCGACGGCGTTCGCCGGACTTCGCGATTACGTCCGCGGCGATGACATCAGGCGGGTCAGCTGGACGGCAACCGCGCGAAGAGATCACCCCGTTGTGGTGGAGGTAGAGGCCGAGCGTGGGCAGCAGGTGATGATCGCGATCGATTGCGGCCGTCTCATGACGGCGCCCGCGGGAGACCTCGACAAGCTCGACCACGCGGTCAATGCCGCGTTGATGCTCGCGTGGGTCGCTCAGGCCTATGGCGATCGCGTGGGCTTGATGACGTTCGACGATCGTGTCTCGAATTTCATCAAGCCGGAGCGCGGCAGCGCGCAGCTGCGGCGCATCACTGAAGCCCTCTATGCGATCAAGGCCGACTACATCGAGCCCGATTTCGGCCACGCTTTCACACATCTATCGCTGCGCTTGGGCAGGAGATCGATGATCGTGGTGCTCACCGACGTCCAGGATCCCGAGGCTTCGAAGGAGCTCGTCGCGCACTGCTTGCGGCTCGCCGCCCGGCATCTCGTGTTGGTCGTCGCGATGTCGGACCCCGCCGTCCTGAGCGCTCGCTCCGCGCCGATCGCCACGTCTTCGCGCGCTTACGAGTGGGCGGCCGCCGAGGAGTTCATGGCCAGCCGCCGCGAGAGCTTCGAGCTGCTCCGGCGCGGTGGCGTGCTGGGGCTCGACGTCGTGGCGGGCAGCCTGAGCCCAGCGCTGGTCGAACGCTATCTGGAGCTCAAGGAGCGCGCGCTGCTCTAAAGGCGCGGCCGAAAAAGGGCCGTCGGCGGATCTTCGGCGCCCATGCGGCCCATCTCCGGGCTCAGCGCCTGCGCTGCTCGCTCACGCATCGACAGATGCGCTCGCTCCGCTGCTCGGCCCTTCGCCCGGATCTGGGCCACCTGGATCGCCGAATCTCTCGCCGAGGTTTTCGGCCACGCCTTTAGTCGAGCGCGGGCCCAGCGCGACGATCGGCGGCGCGACGGATGGCCGCCCGTCCGACGAACAGGAGGTACGTATAGAGAAGGATGCCGGTGGTCAGGCCGATCGTAGCCTTGACCGCGAACGGAGCATCCGACGGAGAGATGTTGCCCTCGATCGTGCCGGCGATCACCAGGAGCGGAGCCAGGCCAAGCAGCAGCGTGAATGCGCGCCTCGTGGCCAGGACGAGCGCGTCACCGCGCTTGCGGTTGCCCGGCGATATGAGCGCCCAGCCCATCATCAATCCGGCCGCGCCCTGCGCGATGACGATCGACAGCTCGAGAATCCCGTGACCGATGACGAACTCGAACAGCCCGCCGCTTACGCCATATGCCTGCGTCAGGCCGAACAGACCGCCAAGGCTGATGCCGTTGGTGATGAGCACGTAGATCACCGGCAGGCCGAAGATCACCCCGAACGCGAGCGCCAGCATCGAGACGCCGATGTTGTTGACCATGATCAAGCCGGCCGCCTCCACCCGGAGCTCGGGGGGAATCGTCGTCCACAGCTGGTGGTGGCGGACCTGGTCGATGAGCTGCGGCGACGCGATGCCGTAAGCCGCGTCGGGGTAGGCCAGCACGACGAAGTAGCTGATGATCGCGGGCACGAAGAGCAAAGCGCCCGAGGCGAGCACATATGGCCATGCGTCGCGATACGTGCGCGGCAGCGTATCTCCGTAGAAGGTGCGAATCCGGCTCCACACCCGCCCGCCTCGCCGGTACACGACCCCATGGCCCCGCGCGACCAGACCGTTGAGGTAGCGATGGACGGGGTCGCCCGGCCAGTCCCGCTGCGCCCGCGCCAGATCGGCGGCGGCACGACGGTAGAGCGCGGTCATGGTCAGGACCTGCGCGGGGGCCAGGCTGTTGAGCCTGCCCGAACCGGCCCTGGCGATCAGGTCCTCGAGCCGGTTCCAATCGTCCCGGCGCCGCATAACGAACTCTTCGGCCCTCACCAGCAGTGAAAATAACCCAATGGGGCAGCCGCTCCCCGATACAGACCTGATTGTTTCGACGCCGGAACGGGTTTCGTTCGACTACCAGGTGGCCGGGCTGGGCACGCGAGGTATAGCGCAGATCCTCGATCTTCTGCTCATCGTCGGCCTCTTGATCGCGATGCTCTTCGTAGCGTCGGCGGTTGGACAGATCACCCAGTCGAGCGTGATCGCGACACTGATCGAGATCCTGGCCACGTTTGCGATCGTTTTCGGTTACTTCTGGATCAGCGAAGCTTTGTTCCGGGGGCAAACGCTCGGCAAGAGGGCCTTCAGGCTGCGGGTTGTAGGCGATCGTGGGGAGCCGCTGACCTGGGTTCAGGCCGGCATCCGCAACGTGGTCAGGATCGTGGACTTCTTGCCGTATGGGTACGGCGTTGGCATGATCGTCCTGTTCGCCAATGGACGCGGCAAGCGCCTTGGCGACCTGGCGGCCGGGACGATCGTCGTCAAGGACTCGGACCACGTCGCCCTGTGGCAGCTGTCGCGCCCGGCCTTCATGCGGCCTGCGCCGCCTCCGCCTTCGGGGCCGCCCGACGGGTCGGCGTACGCATCGGCGGCTCCGCCGCCGCCTCCTCCCGGCTACGCCCCGGTGATCTCGCCCTATGCGGCCGCCACTCCCGCCGAGCTGTTCCTCCGCCGCATCGACCCCGACCTGCGGCGCTTCGTCAGCGCCTACGCGCGCCGCCGCCCACAGCTAACCCTCGATCTGCGGGTCCAGCTCGCGAGCACGATGCAGTCGAGTCTCCGCATCGCGATGCCTGACGTGTTTGCCCAGCAGGGACCGCTGGCCGTGCTCGACTATCTGTCCGATCTCGAGGGTCAGTAGAGCCACAGCCGGATCTGCTCGTCCGTGAGATTGCCTCCGGTCAGCGGCACCGCCACCCGCTTTCCGGCGAGCTCATGCCGGAGGTTGGCCACAGCGGCGATGCCGGCGGCCCCAGCGGGCTCGACGACAAGGCCGGCATATCGATGCAGCAGGCGCATCGCTTCGACGATCTCCTCGTCCGTGACGGCCATCACGTCGTCCACCGAGCCGCGCATGATCTCGAGCGCCTCCGCCACCGGGACGCGCACCGCGATCCCGTCGGCGATGGTGTCCATGGTCGCCGTGCTTACCGGCTTGTTCGCGCGCCACGATATGCGCATCGCCGGGGCGCCCGCCGGACAGACCGCAATGACCCTCGTTGTGGGCGAGAATCGCTTCAGCCACGATCCCATCCCGTTGACCAGCGAGCCGTTGCCAAGCGGCACCAGGCAGACGTCCACCTTCTCGCCACCCAGGCGGCCGAGCTCGAGCGCGATCGTGCCGGCGCCCTCCGCGATCGGGCCCAGGAGGCCGTCCTCGACATAGAAGGCACCGGTTACGGCGGCGTGTCGAATCGCCCCCTCCTTGGCCTCGTCGAAGTCCGTGCCTTCCAGGATCACCTCAGCGCCGAGGGCGCCCATTCGGTCGACCTTGAGCGGGTTTGCGGTCACAGCCGCGAAGACGGTCAAGCGCACGCTGCGCTTGCGAGCGGCGTACGCCATGCCCTGGCCGAAGTTGCCGGCTGACGCGCACACCAGACCCGCGGGCTGCGGGCCTAGGCGGTGCAGCAGGTAGTCGGTACCCCGCCCCTTGAAGGAGCGGATCGGGTTGACTGACTCGACCTTGAGGACGGTTCTGACGCCCAACCGGTCGCTCAGCGGCTCGCATTCGAACTGGGGGGTATTGAGGAAGATGGGGTCGATCAGGTCGGCCGCCTCCGAGATGCGGTCGACCGAGATGGAAGCGTCCACGGGGCCTTCGAGTGTAGTGTCCTTCTGGCAGCGGGAACGCCCCACCCGGTGGGCTCGCTTTGCGAGCGCACCGACCTCCCCACGGGGTGGGAAGGTGAAAACGCCGCCCCGGGGGTAGTCAGGGCGGCGCCTTTGGTTCAGGAGCCGGGGTGGGGACCCGGCACTCAATCAATACAACGGCTGAGCGGTTAAAAGGCTACGTGTCCACTTGTAAAAAGCTGGTGAAGGGAAGAGAGTCAATCGGATGGCGAAAGCGACGGTGACGTTCATGTGTTCGAGCTGCGGCGGCGAGAGCCTCCGCTGGTCGGGCCAGTGTCCGCACTGCCAGGCCTGGAACACGCTTCAGGAGTTCCAAGCGCGCAAGGCCCCTGCCCCGCGCGGCCGCGGTTTGTCGGGATCGCGCGCTCAGGCGGCGCCCACGCCGTTCCCCACCAGCCGCCCGATCCCGCTCAGCGAGATCCAGTCCGACGCGGCGCCTCGGCGCCCGCTGGCCTGGGGCGAGCTCAACCGTGTGCTCGGTGGCGGCATCGTGCCCGGCAGTGTCGTCCTGGTGGGCGGCGAGCCGGGTGTGGGCAAGTCCACGCTGCTCATGCACGCCGCCCAGCAGGTCGCCGGCGCCGGGGGCAAGATCCTTTACGCGTCGGGGGAGGAATCGCCACAGCAGATTCGGATGCGGGCGACCCGCCTGGGGCCACTCTCCCCAGAGATCCTGCTCCTGGCCGAAAACGATCTTGACACGATCTGCGACGCGATCCGCGCTGAGTCGCCCCAGCTGGCGATCGTCGACTCGATCCAGACCGTGATCGACCCCGGCTTCGAGGGCTCGGCCGGGAGCGTGACCCAGGTTCGCGAGTCAGCGGCCCGCCTGATGCGGCTGGCCAAGGAGATCGGGGTGCCCATCTTCCTGGTCGGCCACGTGACCAAAGAGGGCGCAATCGCCGGACCGAGGGTCCTCGAGCATATCGTTGACACGGTGCTTTACCTGGAAGGCGACCGCCGGCAGGAGCTGCGCATCCTGCGCGCCATGAAAAACCGGTTTGGGTCGGCCGAGGAGATCGGCGTCTTCGCCATGGGCGAAGCGGGCCTGGAGGAGGTTGCCGACCCTTCGGCGGCACTGCTCGCCAACGCGGTCGTGGCCTCGCCGGGCACGGCCGTGGTGGTCGCGCTGGAGGGAACCCGCCCACTGCTGATCGAGATCCAGAGCCTCGTCAACAAGGTCACCAACAATTACCCGCCGCGGCGATACGCCAGCGGCATGGACATCAACCGACTGCACATGCTCATCGCGGTGCTCGAGAAGCGCGCCAAGATCTCGCTCGGGCAATCGGACGTGTACGTCAACATCGCAGGCGGCATCCGCATCACGGAGCCGGCCGCCGACCTTGGTCTTGCCCTGTCTATCTACAGCAACACGAGCGACAGGCCCCTGCCGGACGGCCTGGTCGTCATCGGGGAGCTGGGATTGGCGGGTGAGGTGCGCCGCGTCGGCCAGATAGAGCGCCGTCTCCACGAGGCGGCGCGTCACGGCATGGCGCGCGCTTTGATTCCGGCAGGCGTAAAAGCCGGCCGGCCGGCCGGCCTCGAAGTGGTCGAGGTCCGGTCACTGGCGGAGGCGATCTCCGCCGCCTTTACTCCACCTATGAGGTCCGGCGCATTCATAAGGGAGGCCGAGGTATCGGTCACCTGAGGAGGTAATCCGTGAAGCGTTCCGAGACCTTTGCCCGTCGGCTTGGGCTGGGGATCGGAGTCGTCGGTGGCTTTTTTCTGGGTTACGCGCTCGTCCGCCTTTCGGGGATCAACCACCAGGGTTGGGTGCTCATCAGCCTGACCACGATGGAGGGTTTGATCTTCGCGTACCTGGGCACGCCTTACGTGCTCGGTGGGTGGCGAGGGTTCAACCAACGCCTCACGTCGACTCCGCTGCCGGACCTGCTCAGCGGCTTGCTGGGCACGATCGTCGGA
This sequence comes from Candidatus Dormiibacterota bacterium, assembly GCA_035473835.1. Taxonomy (GTDB): domain Bacteria; phylum Chloroflexota; class Dormibacteria; order Dormibacterales; family Dormibacteraceae; genus UBA10449. Next base: position 12,094 of record DATINX010000038.1, read on the forward strand.
CTTGTCATCGCTGTGCTCATCGGCGTTTTCGTGCGCGACCTGGTCGCGCCCTACGGCATCGCGCTTTCATTCGTGCTTGCGTTGCTGCTTGCGGGTCTTGGCGCTTCGGTAGGCACCAACCGCCGCGAGGAGCTCTCCGCGCTGTTCTTCGGCGAGCCGAAAGATATGGAGACGCACCGCCTCAGCGCCGTACTCCTCGACACGTCGGTCATCATCGACGGGCGCATCCTCGACATTGCGAAGACCGGCTTTATCGATATGCCCCTGATGGCGCTCAGCTCGGTTCTGCGCGAGCTCCAGCTCGTCGCCGACTCGGCCGACGCCACGCGCCGGCGCCGCGGCCGCCGGGGCCTCGACGTCCTCACCGAGATGCAGAAGGATCCCGCCATCAACCTCCAGGTCGTCGACGACGACGCAACCCCCAGCACCGAGATCGACGCCCACCTGGTGCGCACGGCCAAGGGCAGAGGCTGGGGGATCATGACCAATGACTTCAACCTCAACCGCATCGCACGCCTGGAAGGCGTGGTCGTGCTGAACCTCAACGAGCTCGCCCAAGCAATGCGGCCGGTCGCCATCCCGGGCGAGGAGATCGTGGTCATGATCGCGCGCGAGGGGAAGGAGCCCGGCCAGGGTGTGGGCAGCCTGGACGACGGTACGATGGTCGTCGTCCAGAACGGGCGGCGATTGATGAACCAGACCATCACCGCGGTCGTCACCTCCGTGATCCAGACCTCGGCGGGAAGGATGATCTTCGCCGAACCCGCCGGGATCGAAAGCCGGCGCGGCGGCCGGGCGAAACGCGAAGAGGAGTCCGCCATCTGATGTCGTCCGTCGGCGCGATCGTCGCCGCCGCCGGGTCCGGCTCCCGCCTCGGGCGCGGCAGCAAGGCGCTCGTGCGCCTGAACGGACGCACCACGCTGGCACGGGTGCTCGAGCTCCTCCTGGCCCTCGACGAGGTGGATCGGATCGTGGTCGTCGGTCCACCGAGCCGCCTCGAGACCGCCGAACGCGAGGTTGCATCGCTCTCACCTCGCAAGCCCGTGAGGGTGCTGGCCGGTGGCGACAGCCGCCAGGAGTCGGTTCGCGCCGGGCTCGCCGCCCTGGGTGTGTGCGACTTCGTCCTCGTGCATGACGCCGCACGGCCACTCGCGACCGCGACGCTGGTGCGTCGCGTGCTCGCCGCTGCGATGGAATCGGGCGCCGCGTTCCCGGCCATCGCGCCGCGCGATGCGGTCAAGCGCGTCGAGGGGCACAGGCTCGTGGAGAGCCTCGACCGCTCGCGCATCGTCCTCGCGCAAACGCCGCAGGCATTCTCTTATGAGCTCCTCGCCCGCGCCCATCGCGAGGCCGCGGACGCGGGCTTGGTCGGGGATGACGATGCGCAGCTGGTGGCCGCGACCGGCCATGAGGTGACGGTCGTCGAGGGTGAGCCGGCGAACATCAAGCTGACGACGCCCGAGGATTTCGATGTGGTCGAAGCGCTGATCAAAGAACAGGAAGCGGCCGCCAGATGAGGATCGGTATCGGTTATGACGTGCACAGGCTCAAGGCCGGCCGCGATTTGATCCTCGGCGGCGTGCTCATCGAGAATCCGCTCGGCCTCGAAGGACACTCCGATGCGGACGTGCTCACCCACGCGGTGATCGACGCCATCCTCGGCGCCGCGACGCTCGGCGACATCGGCGAGCACTTCCCCGACACCGATCCGCAGTGGAAGGGCATGTCGAGCCTCGACCTCCTGGAAATTGCGGGTCGACTTATCGAGAAGGCCGGCTACAAGGTGGTCAACGTCGACTCCACCGTGATCGCCGAGGAACCGCGATTGCATCTGTTCCTGGCGGAAATGCAAAAGAACCTCGATCGGCGTCTTCGCCTCAAGGATGGCTCGGTCAGCGTCAAGGCGACGTCTCCAGAGGGACTCGGCGCCCTGGGCCGGACCCAGGGCATCGCGGCGCACGCCGTGGCTCTGATCGAATAGTGGAGTGACGCTCAAGCTCCACGACACCCTGCGTGGGACCAAGCGGGTCTTCGAGCCCCTCCAGCCCGGTCACGCCGGTATGTACACGTGCGGCCCGACCGTGTGGAATTTCGCGCATCTCGGCAACCTGCGCGCCTTCATGTTCTACGACCTTCTGCGACGCCAGCTAGGCGTAAGCGGATTTCGGGTCACCCACGTGATGAACCTCACCGACATCGACGACCGCATCCTCGACCAGGCGATGCATGCGGGCACGACGATCGGCGAGTACGTAAAGCCGTACATCGCCGCATTCTTCGAAGACATGCGCGCGTTGCGCGCCCAGCCCGCCGAGCACTACCCGAAGGCGACGGAGCACATCCCCGAGATGGTGGCGATGATCACGACGCTGCTCGAGAACGGTTACGGCTACGTCGCCGACGCCGACGTGTACTTCCGCATTGACAAATTCCCGCGTTATGGAGAGCTGTCCCATCTCGATCGCGGCGGCCTGCGCGCGGGCATTCGGGTCGCGACTGACAAATATGAGAAGGAATCGGTCAGCGACTTCGCGATGTGGAAGCATGCGCACCCGGAGGATGAGAAGCTCGGCGCGGCTTGGGACGCGCCATTCGGACGCGGCCGGCCCGGCTGGCACATCGAATGCTCGGCGATGTCGAAGCGCTACCTTGGCGACACATTCGACATTCACTGCGGCGGGATCGACCTGCTGTTTCCTCACCACGAAAACGAGATCGCGCAGTCGGAGGCCGCGAACGGCAAGCCCTTGGCTCGCGTGTGGCTGCACTCGGAGCATCTTGCCGACGCGGCCGGGGAGAAGATGTCGAAGACCGCCGGCGGCTTCACGACCCTGCGCGATCTGATCGCGGCAGGGCACGATCCGCTCGCGGTACGGTTCTTTCTCATCGCCAACGCGCACTACCGCTCGCGCATTCGCTTGAGCGCGGAGGCCCTGCATGCGGCGGGTGAGCAGGTCAAGCGCCTGCGCGAGTTTGCCGACCGGGTGCGGCGGTCACGCCAGGTCACCGGGGACGACGGGGCGTTGGTCCGTCGCATCGGCGAGGTCCGCACCGCATACCGCGAGGCTCTCGACGACGACCTCAACCTGCCGCAGGGAGTCGGACTCGTATTCGAGCTGATCCGCGAGGCGAATGCAGCGTTTGACGAGATGAGGGTGGGGGAGGGCGGTCGGCGGGCGCTGCTCGAGCTGATCGATGAGGTCGATGCGCACACCGACGTGATGGGCGGTGAGGAGCCCGGGCTGGCCGCCGAGGTGGAGCGCTTGATCGCCGAGCGCGAGGCCGCCCGCATTGCCAAGGACTTTGCTCGAGCGGATCGGATCCGCGATGAGCTCAGGCAGCGCGGGATCGCCCTCGAGGATTCGCGCGATGGTGTTCGCTGGCGGCGGGTCGTACCGGACAAGGCCGGCTAGAGCGATCCCGGTGCGCATGGCCAGATGCACCGAGTGTCAACCTTATCGGTGGTGAGACAGCAGCAGGGCCGGCGTCACAGCGCCAGGCCAGGGCGCGACCCGGCTCCGGCCGCGCCGCTCATCCATGGTCGAAACGCCGTCCTCGAGGCAGCACGCGCGGGCAAGGTCGTCAAGGTGTTCCAGGCGTCGGGTCTGGGCCACGATCCACGCCTGGACGAGCTCGCGCGGTTGGCCATCATCGAGGTCGTCGCCCCTGAGCGCCTCGAGGCAATTGCCGCCGGCGTGCACCAGGGTGTGGCCGCCGAGCTCAAGCCCAGGCGCGCCTGGACGCTCAAGGAGCTCCTCGCGACGAGCCCAAACTTGCTGGTGGCGCTCGACGGGATCATGGACCCGCAGAACCTCGGCGCGATCCTGCGCAGCGCCGAGGTGGCGGGCGCCGACGGCGCCATCCTGCCAGAGCACCGCAGCGCCCCGCTGTCTCCCTCCGCCGTGAAGGCGAGCTCGGGCGCCAGTGAGCTACTTCGCATCGCCCACGTCTCTGGCATCCCCTCGGCCATCGCAGAGGTGAAGCGAGCTGGTATCTGGTGCGCGGCTCTGGACGTGCGCGGCGAGACCTGGCCTTGGGACTTCGATCTGACGCAGCCCGTATGCCTGGTCGTGGGCAGCGAGGGCGAGGGGGTCCACCGGCTGGTCCGGGAGCGGTGCGACGTGCGCCTGCGCCTTCCTGTCGCCGGGCATGTCGCGAGCTTCAACGCGTCGGCCGCGGCCGCGGCGCTGCTCTACGAGGTTCAGCGGCAGAGATCCGGGTCAGGCCGCACCCGCCCCTAGACTTCATGAGTGGACAGACCACCAAATATGGCTGACGCAACGGCCGAGCTGGAGCGGGCCGCCGCAGACATCGCGCTGACACGAGATGCCCGCGACATACTGGAACGCGCCACGGCAATGGCATCGAAAAGGGGAGCCGGCCAGGCCTCGCCGGTTGACGTGCTCAAGGCGATCCTTGCCGATCGTGGATCCTCTGCATTTGGTGCCATCCGCACCCTCGGCGCGGACCCGCAGGCTATCGAAGGTGACGCGGCCGGCATGGACAGCGCCGAGAGCGTCCCTCTTCGCCAGCTGCTCGTCAACGCCAACCGTGAGGCGCAGGTGCTGGGCCACTACCAGGTGGACTCGATCCACCTGCTGCTCGCGCTCCTTTACAGCGATTCGCGGGCGACTTCGGCGGTGCTCCAGAAGGCGGGCCTGACCCTCTACGACCTCAGGCGGCACCTCCAGACGGGCGCAGGTCCGAACGTTCCAGTCACCGCAGGCGTGCAGTCGCGACAGGACCGTGCGCTGCGCCGAAAGCCGCTCACGCCACTGCGCGGCGCGCTCGGCGTCAGCCCGATCTTCCTCGGCCTGGTGGCGATCACCGCCATCTCGGGCGCCGCGCTGTGGTTCAACCTCCTCCCCTCAGCCCTGCCGGTGGTGACGATCGTGTTCGTGGTAGCCGGGTGGGTCGTGTCCTTGTGTATCCACGAGTTCGGCCATGCATTTGTCGCGTACCTGGGCGGGGACCGGTCGGTCCGGGCGTCCGGGTATCTGACCCTCGACCCGCTGCGCTACACGAACATCGTCATGAGCATCGTGTTCCCGGTCGTCTTTCTTCTGCTTGGGGGCATCGGCCTGCCCGGTGGCGCCGTGTACATCGACCACTCGGCCATTCGCAGCCGCGCCTGGGATTCGCTGGTGTCGCTGGCCGGGCCGGTGGGCACGCTCATCTGTGGTCTGTTGGTAGCGATTCCCTTCCTGATGCCCGGGCACGAGGGCTGGATCACGGCCACCAACGCCGGTTTCTTCGGGGCGCTGGCCTTCCTCGGCTTCATGGAGGTCATCGCGCTGCTGCTCAACCTACTGCCGATCCCCGGCCTGGATGGCTTCGGCGTGCTGCGCCCGTGGCTGCCCTACTCCCTGCAGGCATTCTCGATCCGCTATTCGCAGCTGGCGATCATTGCGGTGTTCATCGTGCTGTGGAACGTGGCGCCTGCGCGGGATGCTTTCTACTCGACCGCGTTCCAGATCACCAACGTCTTGAACATCGATCCCCGGCTCATCTCATTCGGCCTTCAGAACATGCGGCCGTAGGCGGGTGGAGCGCCTGATCGTTGACGGCTACAACGTCATCCACGCATGGCCGCCGCTCAAGCGCTTGCTTGGCGTATCCCTCGAGGCGGCGCGCGACAAGCTCGTGGAGCGCCTCTCCGTCTACGGGTTGGTGACCGGCACGGAGGTCACGGTGGTCTTCGACGCCCACCACTCGTCCTCGCGTGCCAACGCAGAGCAGGTGGTGGAAGGTGTGCGGGTGCTGTTCACGCGCCAAGGTCATTCGGCGGACCATGCCATCGAGCGCATCGCATACGCAGCTACCGGCGCCGGAGATGTGATCACGGTCGCCACCTCCGATCGATTCCAGAGCGACCTGGTGCGGGGGATGGGCGGCGCGGTGGTCAGCGCACCCGAGCTCGAGCGCCGCGTGGTCGAGGCCGAAGCCGAGCTCGGCCGGCGTGTCGAAAAATACCAGTGATTCGAAAAACTCGAATCGTCTGCACGATCGGGCCCTCGAGCTCGTCGCCGACGATCCTGCGGACGATGGTGCAGTCGGGCATGGACGTGGCTCGCCTCAACTTCTCCCACGGCGATCACCAGACGCACCGCCAGGCTGCGGAGGACGTCCGAGCCGCGGCCGAGTCCGCCGGACGGCCGGTCGCACTGCTCGGCGATCTGCAGGGTCCGAAGATACGGACCGGCCCCCTCGACGCTGCCTTCATGCGACTCGCTCGAGGCCGGCGCGTCGTCCTGGTGGGCGGTCCTCGAAGCGCCGCTGACGAGATCGAGGTCAGCCATCCCGAGCTCGTGGAGGCATTGCAACCCGGCGATCGCGTGCTGATCGACGACGGGCGCATCGAGCTGGTCGTCCGCTCGAAGTCGGAGGGACGCGCGGAATGCTCCGTGGTCCGCGGCGGCCTATTGGGCGAGCGCAAGGGGGTGAGCGTCCCGGGCCGCCCGCTCCCTCTGCCTGCGCTCACGGAGAAAGACGTGGAGGATCTGAAGTTCGCGGTCGGCTTGAAAGTCGACTACATCGCGCTGTCGTTCGTCCGGCGGCCCGAGGACCTGCTCGCCTGCCAGAAGCACCTTTGGGCCCTCGACTGCAAAGTGCCCGTCATCGCCAAGCTCGAGAAACTGGAAGCTATTCGCAACCTGGACAAGATCCTCGAGGTCGCGGACGGGGTCATGGTGGCGCGCGGGGACCTCGGGGTCGAGCTGAAGCTCGGCGAGCTGCCGGCCGTGCAAAAAGAGATCATCGATCGCGCCAACCGGGCCGGCGTGCCGGTCATCACGGCCACCGAGATGCTGGAGTCGATGGTCACGTCGAACCGTCCCACTCGAGCGGAGACCTCGGACGTGGCCAACGCCATCTGGGACGGCACAGACGCCGTGATGCTGTCCCAGGAAACTTCGGTAGGCGCGCACCCTGTCGAAGCCCTGCGTGCCATGGCGCGGATCTGCCTCTCGACGCAGCGGCACCCGGCCTTCGGGCGCGAGAAGCAGATGTGGCGCGAGCCCGGCGAGGTAGGCAGTGCCATCGCGCACGCGGCGGCCGCGACCGCGAACGAGCTCAGAGCCAAGGTGATCATCGCCTTCACCGAGTCCGGCACGACCGCCCTTCGCTGCAGCAAGGCTCGGCCCCGGGTACCGGTGATCGCTGCCAGCCCGCACCCCGAGGTGCTCAGAAAGACCGCCTTGTACGCGGGCGTCATCCCTCTTCTCGTCAGTCCGGGGCGCGACACCGACCAGATGGTCTCGAACGCTACAGAGGCGGCCGTCGCCAGCGGAATCGTGCGCGCGGGCGATCGCGTGGTCGTGGTGGCGGGGGTGCCTGTCGGGCGCCCGGGTCAGACCAACCTGCTCAAAGTGGAGATCGTCTGAGCCGATTAGACGGGCTGATGGCCGTCTCCCCGAGGCTAAAGTGATCGGCATGGCGCCCGCCACCCATGGCCTTCTAGGCCGGATTCTGCGTGCAAACGATGACGCTGCGCGGCGGTTCGGCACCAACACGGCCGAGGTCGACGCCTTCATCCATGCGACCGCCCAGCTCACCCCCTGGCAGTGGCGGCAGGTGCTGACGGCTCGGCGTCTGGTCTCCACCGTCACGCAGGAGGATGCCGGGCAGGCGATCGAGTCGCTGCGCGCCGTCCAGGCCGCGATACGCAGCCTCGACGGTCAGAAGCTGTCCGAGTCGATGTCGAAGGCGGGCGAGGCGCTGTTCGAGGCGTTGGAGGGGAGAAGCGAGGACAAGGTCGCCGCGGCCTGGCAGGCCCTCTCCGCCCTCGTGATGAGGCAGCAGCTTTCTCCGTTGAAGTTCGCCGCCCACTACGCGCCTTTCGTCACCCTGGTGCCGATGGCGGGATTCGACGCGCTGGACACGATGACGATGCGATACCTGGATGCAGTGCAACGACTGACGCTTGAGGGAATCGAGCTGCTCGCACGCCGCTGGAACGTCGACCACGAGGCCTCGCGAGCCCTCCTGCAGGTGGTGGCGAAGAGCCGTTACCTGAAGTCCGAGGAGGCGGCTGCCCTGCTCGCGTTGAGGACGGTCCCGGTGCACATGGCCGGCGACCGCGGCTGGGCGGCGGTCAAGACGGTCGTCCACGGCGGCCGGGTTCTCGGTGCGCGACCGGACCTGACCGAAGATCATGTTCGCGCCCTGTGGGAGCCGCTAGAGGCCGCCATTCCGTTGGCCGCGTTGGACGAGCCGCCGCCGAAGCCGGTGCGGCTGCGCGTGCGGGCGGCCGTGGCACAGGCGGCGTCCGCGATCAAAGCCCCGGCAGCGGACGCGGCGGCGCCGGCCAGGGCGAAACGAACGCCGGCCCCCAGGCCTCCTGCACCCTTCGGTCCCAACAGCGCAGAGGTCACGACATTCATCAAGGGCATCGTCGAGCTGACGCCGATTCAATGGCTCCGGGTGCTCGACCGCCGCCAGCTCGTCGCGACCGTGACGCGGCAGGCCGTCTCCGAGCCGGCCGGGGTGGTGCGGGCGCTGCTCGCGTCCATCAAAGGCACGAGGGACCTGGACACGTTCAGCCGCTGCCGGGCGTTCGCGGCCGTCGAGCGTGCCGCCGTGACCGTGGCGGCGAAGGCGGATCTGACGCACGAAGAATCGATGCGGGGCTACGGCGCGTTTGGCGACATAGTGCAGCTCGACTACGTGGACGTCGACGGGTTCGCGCGGCTGGCCGGCGACCTGAACGCCGGCGACTGGTTGAAGGTCGCC
>DATINX010000039.1:0-3163 GCA_035473835.1 Candidatus Dormiibacterota bacterium
ATGCTCGATCTGCGCGCGGAGCTCGTCCGCCGCGGATGGGCGAAGCCCTATTGGGAGACGTAGTCAAACGATGCCGAAGAAACCGTTCACGGTCGGCTGGCTCTACCCCGACCTCATGAACATCTACGGCGACCGGGGCAACATCCTCACTCTGCTCAAGCGCGCCGAATGGCGCGACTACGACGCGCGCCTGCTCGAGCTTGGCCGCGGCACCACCGACCGGATGGACGAGGTCGACGTGTTCTTTTTCGGCGGCGGCCAGGACCGCGAACAGGCACTCGTATACGAAGACCTGCTCGAGTTCAAGCAGGAGCCGCTCGAGCGTGCGGTCGACGCGGGCGCAGCGGTGCTCGCCGTGTGCGGCGGGTATCAGCTCCTGGGCCACTACTACCAGACAGCCGAGGGCGAGCGATTCCCCGGCATCGGGCTCATCGACGTCCGCACCGAGGCCGGCAAGCGCCGCTTCATCGGCGACGTCGTGGTCGATACAGACCTCGCCGATGTCACGCCTCCGACCCTGGTCGGTTTCGAGAACCACAGCGGTCGCACGTTCCTCGGCCCGGAGGCGAAGCCCCTCGGCCGCGTCCGCATGGGCTTCGGCAACAACGGCGAAGACCACACCGAAGGCTGCCTGCAGGGGGGCGTCCTCGGCACCTACCTACACGGCTCGCTGCTGCCGAAGAATCCACACCTCGCCGACCACCTGATCAGGAGCGCGCTCGGTCGGCGCGGCATTACGGACCTCGCGCGGCTGGACGATAGCGCCGAAATCTTCGCCCACGAAAAGATCCTGGCCCGGACGCAACGGGGCTGAGCCGGCGCGGCTGCCCGGCAAGCTCCGCGCGGATCGTGGCCAGCACGTGGTCCAGATGCTCGGCGACGTCCGCGTTCGTGAACCTCACCACGCGAAAGCCGCGAGCAGCGAGCCACACGTCGCGCCCGTCATCACCGAGCCGGTATCCGTCGAACATCTCGCCGCCGATCTCAACCACAAGCCGCGCCGACAGGCACGCGAAATCGACGATGTAAGGTCCGACAAGAGCCTTGCGGCGAAACTTGAAACCATCGAGCTGATTGCCCCGCAGGCACGACCACACGTTCCACTCGACACCGCTCATCGTGCGGCGCAGGTAGCGGGCGAGCTCGACTCGAGAGAGTGGCACTGTACGGAACAGCATCGAAAGGAACGACGGAAAAAAGAACCCCGCCTGTTAAGAGCGGCTAGCGTCGCTTTGCGGCTTTGGCCCCACCCCGAGGAGACGAGCGCGCCGGGGTCCGCACCCTCGTTTTCGCGGCCCCGGCCCGGGTCCCGGTCCCGGCTCCGTTCGCCTTGACCTTCGCCGGAACCGCCGCCCGGGCCCCAGTCAGCGCTTCTTTCAGTACCTGGTCGATCGACTCCACCAGGACCAGCTCCATCTCCTTCCGAAGGTCGGCAGGGATGTCGTCCAGGTCCGCCTCGTTGTGCGAAGGCAGCAGCACCCGCCGGATGCCCGCGCGATGAGCGCCCAGTACCTTCTCCTTCACGCCCCCGATCGGCAGCACCTTTCCTCGCAGCGTGATTTCGCCAGTCATCGCCACGTCGTCGCGCGCCGGCCGGCCAGTGAGGATGGAGGCCATCGCGGTCAGCACCGTCACACCCGCCGACGGTCCCTCCTTCGGCTGCGCGCCCGCGGGCACGTGGACGTGGATGTCGTTCTTTTCAAAAAGCAAGGGATCGATGCCCAACACGGAAGCCCGCTCCTTCAAATAAGACAGAGCCGCCGACGCCGATTCCTTCATCACGTCGCCCAGCTGGCCCGTCAAACGCAGCTCGCCTTTGCCCGGCGTCAGGGCTGCCTCGACGAACACGATCTCGCCCCCCGTCGGGGTCCAGACCAAGCCGGTCGCCACGCCCGGCCGGTCGATGCGCTCACGGACGTCGTCGTGGAACCGCCGCTTACCCAACGCCGCGCGCACCCGCTGGACGTCCACCGCCTTCCGCGGCCGCTTGCCGACCGCCATGTCCGCCACCGCCCGCCGCATCACCGACGCGATCTCGCGCTCTAAATTCCTCACGCCCGCCTCGCGCGTGTACTGCCGGATGATCAGGCGCACGGCATCCTCCGCCATCCCGATCTCGCCCGGCCGCAGGCCATGAGCCGAAAGCTGCTTGGGGACCAGGAACCGCTCCGCGATCTGCACCTTCTCGTCCTCGGTGTAGCCGGAGAGATGGAGCACCTCCATCCGGTCTCGCAGAGCCGCCGGAATAGTGTCCAGCGTGTTCGCGGTCGTGATGAACATGACCTTCGATAGATCGAACGGGACATCGAGGTAGTTGTCGCGGAAGTCCTTGTTCTGCTCGGGATCGAGTACCTCGAGCAAAGCGGAAGATGGATCGCCACGCCAGTCCGAGCCGATCTTGTCGACCTCGTCGAGCATGAACACCGGGTCGTTGGACTCCGCGCGCCGGATGGCCTGCAGGATGCGTCCGGGCATCGCCCCGATGTACGTGCGCCGGTGGCCGCGAATCTCCGCCTCGTCGTGCACACCGCCCAATGAGGCGCGAGCGAACTTCCGGCCCATCGCGCGCGCGATCGAATGGCCCAGCGACGTTTTGCCCACGCCCGGAGGACCGACAAAGCAAAGGATCGGCTCGCGCCCGCGGTCGGTCAGACCGCGCACCTGCTTCAGCCGCCGCACCGCGAGGTGCTCCACGATGCGCTGCTTCACCTTGTCGAGGTCGTAGTGGTCGGAGTCGAGGATCTGGCGCGCCGCGGCGACGTCCACCTCGCCGCCAGTAGACGTGTTCCAGGGCAGCGCGACGATCAGCTCCAGATACGTCCGGATCACAGACGACTCGGGCGAGGCGGAGGGAATCCGCTCGAGACGCGAGAGCTCCCGGTCGGCCTCGCGCTTCGCCTCGGGCGGCAGCCCGGCCTTCTCGATCCGCTCGCGCAGCTCCGAGAGCTCGCCATGCTCGCTGTCCAGCTCACCCAGCTCCCGCTGGATCGCCTTCAGCTGTTCGCGCAGGAAGTACTCGCGTTGCGCCTTACCCATCTGCTCCTCGGCCTGCGACTGGATCTTTCGACCCAGCTCCAGCACCTCCAGCTCATGCGCGAGGTTGCCGAGCAACCGCTCGAGCTTCACCTTGGCGGAGTCCATCTCGAGGATCTCCTGGCGCTGC
>DATINX010000040.1:0-3617 GCA_035473835.1 Candidatus Dormiibacterota bacterium
AGCAAACGGCCCGAGGTGGGGCGGAGGAGGAGACCGATCAGGTCGAGCATCGTCGTCTTGCCGCTGCCCGACCGGCCGACGACAGCCAGGAACTCACCCTTCTCGATGTCGACGGTGACTCCATCGAGGGCGCGGATTATCTCGCTGCCCCGCTTGTAGTGCTTGCGCAGGTCCTCGAGCCGAACGTTCGCCACTACTCGTTCCTCAACGCGGTGACGGGGTCGAGCCGCGCAGCGCGCCAGGCCGGGAGGATGCCGGCCACTGCGCCCAGGATGGTCGCGAAGCCGATGGCGAACACAGTGAGCTGGACGTCGAGAAGGAACAAGGTCGATTGGCCTGGAGGCGTGGTCGCGTTGGCGATGATCGTGATGGCCGCTCCGAGGGCATAGCCGATCAGGCCTCCGATGACCCCGATCAGCGTCGCTTCTGTGAGGAATTCGCGCATGATGTTGATAGTCGTCGCGCCGACGGCCTTCTTGAGCCCGATCTCACGGATGCGTTCAGCGACGGCCATGAACATCGTGTTCACCACCGAGAGCCCACCGATGATGAGGGCGAGGAGGGCTGCCGCGGTCGTGATGGCGGTAAAGATGGCGCCGCCGGACTTGAAGCTGTTGACGAGCACGCTGGTTTTGGTCGCCTTGACTCCAGGGACCTGCGCGTTGATGCGGTCGGCGATGGCGTCGAGGTCGCTTATGGACGAGCCGGCTTGGCCGTAGACATCGATCGACTCGGTGATCTGCGTTACATCGATCTGATTCCTGATCGCGATCGGAAGACTGTCTTTGAGGAGCATCTGCCCGTCGGGGATCGTTATGTACGCGAACGTGTCAGGCGCGGTGCGCGTGGGGTTGAGGATGCCGACGACGGTGAAGGGGTGATTGACGAAATCCGGCTTGGCGTCAGGCGGCCTGACGGGCAGGTCGATCGTGTCACCGATCTTCTTGTTGAACTCCTTATCGATGGTCGACCCGAGGACGACCTGGCCGGTGGAGTTCGCGTCCAGGAGATGTCCTTGCGCGGCCGAGATCTTCAGCGCGGCCCAATTGTTCTCGGCCGGATCGCCGGCGATGATCTCGTCGGGGATGCCGAAGCTGACGGTGGTGACCTGCCCAGGCTTGGCGGCGAAGCCGTAACCGGGGAACGCCGCCGCGACGCCCTGGACCTGCTTGATATCGTCGATCTTCGAGAGCGGAAGCAGCGATGCGGACTGGCCGTCTGGCGGGCCGACCTGGACGTTCGACCCGAAATAGGTCACGCCTCCGTTGAGCAGGGCGTTGAAGTTCTCGGCCAGCGCGCCCATCGTCGTCAACGCGAGGACGCCGATGACGATGCCGGAGATGGTCAGCACGCTGCGCAGCTTGCGGCGCCAGATGTTGCGAAGAATTTCCATGCGGAGAAAACACGATACGACAGGCCGGGCTAAACGGAGGTTAACGGCCGGTAACGACGGCTAAGGTCTGTTCAGTACCGCCGCCAGCTTGCCGGTGTATAGGTTCCAACCGGCGAGGTGCGAACGTTTCTCTTCTGCGTTGGGAAGGCCATGGTGCCGGAGCCGAAGCAGGGTACCCGTGCCTTCCGGCGTCAATGTGATCTCCACGCTGGTCGAGCCGGGCGGCACGGCCGACTGGTTCTCCCATCCCCATGTCATTACTACCCGGTGAGGTGGATCGACCTCAACGAATGTGCCGGAGGCGATGTGCTCACCATCGACGTCGATGCGCACGATGCCACCGGGGCGGGGATCCAGCTCCGCCCCGACCCCCATCCAGAGGCTGAACTTGCCGGGATCCACCAGGTATGAAAAGACCGTGGCGGGCGACGCGTCGATCCGCTGAACGACCTCTACCTGCAGGCCGCCCTGGATCAGCTCTTCGACCGCTTTTTCTCCTCCGCCTCGGCCAGCAGACGTAGCCGGTCTATGTCGCGCGACCACATGCGACGAAGGTACGCCTCCAGCGGCCGCAGGGCTCCGCGGTCCGCGCGATACATGCGGCTGGTGCCGACCCTCCTCTCGCGGACAAGCCCCGATGCCTTCAGCACGCGAAGGTTTTGTGAGATTGCGGGCCAGCTGACGTCAAAGGTTCGGGCGATGTCGCCGGCGGACCGTTCCTCCACCCACACGAGGCGGAGGATCTCGCGCCGGCGAGGGTTTGCCAGAGCGGAAAGCGGGTCACCGCTCACCGATCGTTGACCAGGTTGCACGGGCACTGCTGATAGTTTAAGATGCTGCTTAATTAAGTCAAGTCTTTAGGAGGCGAGGAAAATGGCTGGGCCGTTGATGCACACCGTGACCATCGAAGGGGATCCCGCGAAGATCTATGAGGCGATTTCCACCGGCAAGGGGCTCGCGAGCTTCTGGACCAAGGACAGCCGGGCACAGCCCAAGGTCGGCTCCATCGCAAAATTCGGGTTCGGCGGCCCCGAGCTGGAGCTGACGGTCGACGAGCTCAAGCCAGGCAAGCTCGTGCGCTGGACGAATCCGGGAGGCTTCCCGGGTTGGGAAGGCACCACGATCACGTGGGAGATCGTGCCGGCGAAGGCAGGCGGGCAAGAGGTCAGGTTCAGCCACGCCGGCTGGCCCACCGCGGTGCCGCCAGAGGACCTTGCGTCGGTCAACTACACCTGGGGTCGGGTGGTCGGCAGGCTGAAGAAACACGTGGAGAGCGGCGACTCCGTTCCTTACTTTCCATAGAATTCCCGGCCATGGACGGGTCGGGTGGCCAGTCTGCTGCTCAGGGGCTTCGCCTTCGGGTTCGCCATCGCGGCGTCACCCGGCCCGATCTTCTTTCTCTGCCTTAGACGCGCTCTCCTCCGTGGGTGGCTGTACGGACTGGTCTCGGGTCTCGGCGTCGCCACCGCGGACGGCTTCTATGCCGCCGTCGCGATCTTCGGCGTGGGCGCGATCACGACTGTGCTCACCGGCGAGCGGCGCTGGTTCGCCCTAGCCGGTGGCGCGCTCCTCGTCGCCCTGGGCATCCGCATCGTCCTCGAGCGACCCACGTCAGGCCAGGCATCGTCGACCAACGGACGGGGGCTCGCGTGGGCGTACCTATCCACGCTGGGCCTCACGATCACCAACCCGGCGACCATCATCGCGTTCGCCGCGCTGGCGGCCGCACTCGCTGCGGGTCTCAGCGGCGGCTTCTCGCGGCAGGCGATGGTCGTGATCGGTGTCGTGCTGGGGTCGGTGGCCTGGTGGTGCGTCCTGGCGGTGCTTGCCCGCGGGGTGCGCCCGAGGCTCACGCCTCCCGTGGTTCACGGTATCAGCGTGGTCAGCGGACTGGCGATCGCCACCCTGGGCCTGGCCGCCTTCGTCTCCGCCTTGATCACCTGAAACGGAAGGAAACCCGCTGCAAGCGCGGTTGGAGGAGACAACACAGTGATCGTTGACAGCTACAGGTTCCTGCCCCGCAGCTTCCGTCCCCTTTATGAAGGACGCGGCCCGTTCCCCGGCGAGGACGCGCCAGTCTGGGCGCCGTTCGAGAAGCGCCTGGCTGCCTCGCGCATCGCCCTGCTCACCTCGGCCGGTCTCCGCCTGAAGTCCCAGCCGCCGTTCGACGTCGAGCGCGAGCAGGACAATCCTGAATGGGGCGACCCGTCGTGGCGGTCGATCC
>DATINX010000041.1:0-3328 GCA_035473835.1 Candidatus Dormiibacterota bacterium
CGTAATCGGCATGAGCGTCCACGTACTCTGTAATCAGCCAGTACGGGCGTAGCGGGTCGGCATCCAGTACTGGCGCATGGCCTCGACGACCGCTGGGATATCGGTGTGGGCGTCGCGCAGAAATTTCTTAGTCTCGGGGCCCTTCCTTGCAGGTCCGAGCAGCGGGCGGCCCTGATCGTCCTCACAGTGCAGCAGGATAGGCAGCACCAGGCCGTGATTGACGTTGCGGGTGTCGAGCAATTGTACCCAAGCCGATATTCTCGGGCGCATGGCGGCGTGGAATCCCTGGCACCAGGGACGCGCATCGACGTCGCCGTTCGGCTTGCGCTGATGGATCGGTTCGAACCGATCCGGGTTGGTGGAGAGGGTTTTGCTGATGGCGTTGTGGTGCTGCGCGACGGCGGAGATCGCCGCGAACTCCGCCGTGTCGCCGTGGTTGAAGGCGTCGGCGTCGATGGCGAGCAGCGGACAGATCCAATCGAGCGGACTGATCGACACCGGCCCCGCCACGATCGCGGCAATGTAGCCGTCCAGCACCGGCATGCTGGTGGCGACGGGACGCCGCTCGGTGCGATCCTGCAGCCATCGCTCCAGCTGCGCGAGCGACATGGCGACGGCCGTGGTCGACGACGAAGCCGGATGGCGACGCCGGCTCATGCGGCCACCTGCGCGGTGCGCGTGTGGGCAGCCTTCCAGTTCCAGGCCAGCAGCTCGTGCAACTGATGGCTTTTGGTCCGCCCGGAGACGATGCGCTCGAGCACGTCGGCCAGATAGGCCTGCGGGTCGAGTTCGTGGAGTTTTGCCGTGTTGACCAGCGATGCCAGAATCGCCCAGCTCTCGGCGCCGCCTTCGCTGCCGCTGAACAACGAGTTGCGGCGGCCCATTGCAATCGGGCGCATTGAACGCTCGACCGTATTGGTGTCGACCTCGACGCGCCCGTCGCTGAGGAACAGCGTCAGCCCATCCCAGTGATTGAGCGCATAGTTGATGGCCTCCGCCAGCTTCGACTGGGAGAATAGCTGGCCGATCATCGCCGTCAGTCGCGCCTTCAGCGCCTCCATCAACGGTGCGGTCCTGGTGCGGCGGGCAGCAAGCCGCTGCTCGGCGCTGCTGCCGCGGATCTCGGCCTCGATGGCGTAGACCGCCTGCAGGCGTTCGATCACCTCGCGAGCGAACGGCGACTGGGTCGTCTTGTACACCTCGACGAATTTGCGTCGGGCATGGGCGAGACAAAAAGCGAGCTGGATCGCGCCGCCGTGAGCGCGGGCGAGCGCCTTGTAGGCGGCATAACCATCCACCTGCAGAATGCCGGAAAAGCCGGTCAATTGTCCGGCGATCTCCTCGGTGCCGCGGCCGTCGGCGAACACATAGGCGACCGCCGGCGGCGAGGGGCCGCCCCATGCCCGGTCATCCACGGCATGCGCCCAGAACTGGCAGATGCGGGTGCGATGTCGCCCGGGATCGAGCACCGGCATCGGCGTCTCGTCGCAGAACAGCCGCGGCGAGGCCTGGATCGTCCGCAGTTGCAGCTCATAGAGGCTCTTGAGCCACCATGCGGCACGCTTCACCCAGCCGGCGAGCGTCGCGCGGTCGAGATGAATGCCCTGGCCGGCCAGCATCTGCACCTGCCGATACAGCGGCAGATACCAAGCGAACTTCGACACCACCACGTGGGTCACCAGAGCCGTCGAGGCCATGCCGCTCTCGATCAGCCGCGGCAGCACCTTCGCCTGCACCACGCCGTCGGTGCAGTCGCGGCAGGCATATTTGGGACGGATCGTGCGCAGCACCCGCAGGATCGCCGGGATCACGTCCAGCACCTCGCTCACGTCTTCGCCGATCTTGTGCAGACCGCCGTCGCAGCACGGGCACGCCGTCGCGTCCGGCTCGAGCACCTGCTCGTAGCGCGGCAAGTGCTTGGGCAGCGCGCCGATGTTGCGCCTCGCCTTCTTGCGCGGCTTGCCGGGCGGCTTCCTCGCAGGGGCATCGTCGTTCGCAGACAGAGGCGGCGTGACGCCGGTCGCGAGATCGTCCAGCTCGAGCGCGAGTTGCTCGGCGACGATCGCCGCAAGCCGCTCCGAACGCTTGCCGAAGATTATCTCCTTGAGCGTCTGCATCGCCACGCGCAGCTTCTCATTCTCGGCGTCGAGCGCGAGCACCATCTCGGTCAGAGCCGCTGCGTCAGTCGGGAGAGCTTCGGGACGAATCGCCATGACAAAACGATACATGCGTTCGCCATTGGCTCCAGCGAAATCCTCACCTCTCAGCCGACAACGGCCGGCTGCTGCACAGGCTTGGGTGAAACACGCGTCCACTCAAGCCCGTCGAGCAGCATCGCGAGCTGCGTCGCAGTGAGATGCACCACTCCGTCGCGGATCGGCGGCCAAGTGAAGCGTCCTTGGTGAAGCCACTTCGTCACCAGGACCATGCCGCTGCCATCCCATGCCAGAAGCTTCACTCTGTCCGCGCGCTTGCTGCGGAACACGAAGACGTCGCCGCAGTACGGGTTCGCACGTAGTGCCTCGCTCACCAGCGCCGACAGCGTGTGCAACGATTTGCGAAAGTCGACCGGCTGTGCCGCCAGCACCACCTTGAGGTCGGCCCGCAGCGCGATCACAAGCCGCCTCGCAGCGCCGACAGCACCGTCGCAAGCGTCATCGCGTCGACTCCCGGCTCGACCCGGATGCGCGCCCCGCTCATCTCGATCTCGATCACCCCGCGCAGCTGGCCTGGTGGCGAGACCATCTCCTGCGGCCTCGTGTGCGCCGGCGGAAGATGACCCGGCTTGTCCGCCATCGCTGGACGGCCCTCGGAAGCGATCCGGACCGGCACAAAGCCTGACGCCTTGACGCCCGCCGCCGACACAAGCTTATGTCGCCACACAGTAAGCAGCCCACGGACAACGCCATTGCGGCGCGCGACCTCGGAAATGTTGGCGCCTTCCTCGAAGCTCTCCGCTACGATCCGGGCCTTCTCCTGCGCCGTCCACCGACGCCGGCGCCGCTGCCCGGTAATCACCTCGATACGACGATAGGAATCGTCTTGCTGCCTGGCATCAAGCATGGCACTTGCCATCGGTTCACCCCCAACGATCAGCTCATGCCAGCCCGTATCGCAGATGATACGCGCGATCGCGAGGTGGGGGCCTCATGCCGGTTACATCGAATAAGGGGTTTCCCTGCTGCATCTGCTCACGGCCGGTTCTGGCCCAGGCTGTGTAAAAAAAACTGGTATCAGCACCGCGCTCAGACCGCACCGCCGGCAACTTGCCCGGCTGAACTCATTCCTCCTGGAAGCCATCTCCGGGCGCGCGTGGCGCTCCCTAGGC
>DATINX010000042.1:0-26798 GCA_035473835.1 Candidatus Dormiibacterota bacterium
CTGACCTTCCGCAGACTCGAAGCTCGCCCACACCGCGGCGGTCTGGCCTTCGGGAAACTCGAGCAGCGCGCTGGTCGTCATGTCGACCCCGCCTTTGAACCTGGAGCGCGCGTGCACCGTTGAGGGCTCGCCGAGGATCCAGCGTGCCGCGTTCACCGTGTAGCAGCCCACGTCGAGAAGCGCACCGCCCCCCAGCGATTCATGCATTCGGTAATTCGCGGGATCATCGAGCTTGAATCCGAACCTGGCCTGCACGTAGAGCGGGTCGCGCAGGCTCTCGATGAACCCGCGGGTCCGCGGGTGGAAGCGATACATGAAGGCTTCCATGAGATGCATGCGGGACCGCTGCGCGGCCACGGCCATCTCCTCTGCCTCCGCGGCGTTCATGGCCAGCGGCTTCTCACACAGCACATGCTTTCCGGCGGCAAATGCGCGCAGCGTCCACTCACGATGCAGCGAGTTGACGAGTGGGATGTAAACCGCATCCACCTCGGTGTCCTCGAGAACCGCGTCATATGACTGCGCAATTCGAGCAAACGAATCGCGTGAAGCGAGCGCGCGTGCTCGATCCGCGTCGCGGCTGGCGATCGAAACCAGCCGTCCATTGCGTGAGGCCGCGATGGCGGGGATGACCGCGCGGCCGGCGATCCACGCAGCGCCGAGAATCCCCCAGCCGATGTCGCCTGCTATATGTCGACCTCGATCTGGGCCCCGCCCCGCGCGATGGATCGCGCGGCGGTCTCCATCACGGCGACCGTACGCCGCGCCTCGGCCGGACTCACCGCCAGCGCCGCGTCCCACGCAAGGTGATCGGCCAGGTTGCGGTAGAACCCGTGCCCGTCTCGAGGAGCGAGCGAAAGCAGCTCCTCGTGCGCACTGCTCCCAGCCGGCCGGAAAACCTTGACCCGCGCCGGAAAGTCCGCAGGCACCGGCTCATCGCGCCACTCTCCTACCACTGCGCCGCGGGTTCCGAGCAGATACCACTTCGGCTTCACCGCGCCGGCGATGTCCGATTGCAAGAAGCTCGCCTGCGCGCCATTCGCGAAAGTGAGGTCGACGCGCACCTGGTCCGAGTTTGTCACGTCGTGCCACACGAGCTTGTGCGCGTTTGCGGAGACGGTTCTGACCGTGCCGGGAAAGAGCTGCAGGATCCAATCGAAGTAATGCGAGCCCCAGTCGTAGATGGTGCCGCCGGAGATGGGCTCGTGGCTGTGCCAGAAATCGCACGGGTGTGAGAAGCCGCCGATGAAAGACTCCATGTAGAAGAGCTCGCCGATTCCACCCGAACGGACAACGTCCTGGACTGCGAGGAAATCCGGATCCCAGCGCCGGCTCTGGAACACTGTCAAGACGCGGTTGCGCGCGGCAGCGGCGTCGATCATCCGGTCGACCTCATCGACCCGCAACGCAAACGGCTTCTCGCACACGACATCCTTTCCCGCCACCAGTGCCGCGAGCACGGCGTCTGCGTGAGCGACCGGTGGGGTGCCGACCACCACCAGCCCGACGTCAGGATCCTCGAAAAGCTCGCCCGCGGTGGCGTGGACCGGGACGCCCCAATCGCGCACGGCGAGCTCCCTGCGCTCGGCTGCGATGTCGCATACGCCCGCGAGGCGCAGCCCCACGACCTCCGCGATCGAGGCCGCATGGTCGCGCGCGATCGCTCCGTATCCGATGAGCCCGACGCCCGTCGGCGGGGGCGGCACATGCCCCGCAGCAAATCGCAGCGAGCGATCCACCAGCTTTCGGAACGAAATGTTGTCGTACGTGGATGACGAATTCCCCAGACCGACGTAGATGAACCTGCCGTCTCCGAGCTCGCGCTCGTAGGCCACGACCTGCTCCGTGAAATGCCAGCTCGTGCGAAGCAGCACCGAGGCGTCGGCGGGCGGGCCCTCCGATAGATACAGCTCGTCGGTGACCCTGATCTCGGACCCAAGCCTCTGCGTGAGCGGGTGCGACCGGTCGGGACGGACGACCAGCTCAGTCGCTGGACCGGGACCGCTGGGCGTCCACCGCGCCAGCTCGGCGAGCGCGCCGTGCTCGTTCCATGTCGCCAACGTTCCTCCCAGAAGGACCACGCCCCCGCCGCTCTTCACGAAGTCGGTGAGCTGCTCGGCCTGGCCGGGCATAAGCGATCGATCGCTGGCGGCAAGGATGACTCGAGCTCGGTTGAACGAGAGCGCCGACGGCTCGGTGACCACCTCGAAGTCGACGTGACGAGCCAGGTCCTGGTCGCGCAGCAGTGGGCGGGCAAAGTTCAGGTAGTCGTGAGCGCGCCCGGCCAGCAGGGCCTGCACCAGCACACGGTTTCGGCTCATCGAGGTGATCGTACGCTCGAGCCGATCCGGCGCAGGACGTCCAGGGTGATGGCGGCGGCTCGCTCCCACGTGAAGTCGGCCACGCGTCGCATGCCTTCGGCGCCCAACCTGGTCCTCAGCGCCGCATCGATCAGCAGCTTCTCGAGCCCATCAGCGATGGCGTCCACGTCCGTGGGGTCGACTTCGATTGCGGTTCCGGCAGCCAGCTCCGGGAGCGCTCCCGACTTGCCGATGACCGCGGGCACCCCGTGCGCCATCGCTTCGAGGAGCGGGAGGCCGAACCCCTCGTAGAGGCTCGGCAGCGCAAGCACCGAGGCTGACTCGTACAGCGCCGCGAGGGTGGATTCGTCAACGTGGCCGAGGTAGCGAACTCCGGGCTCGGCCTGGATTCTCTTCAGGGTGTCGCCATAGGCCCAACCGGGGCGGCCGGCGATCACGAGCTGTGGCACGCCCGCGCGCCGCCCGATCACGATCGGGAGCGACCTGCTGCGCAGGCGGCGGTATGCCGCGAGGAGCCTCGGGTAGTTCTTGCGGGGCTCGACGGTGCCGACGGCCAGGATGAAGCCGGCGTCGACGCCTTCAGGCAGCGGCCCCGGAGGCGGTGCTGCGCTCAAGCCTTCAGGCACGACGGTCACCTTCCGCTCGAGACCCGGAACTGGATAGGCGGCCAGCAGGTCGCCTCGGGTGGTCTCGGACGGAACCAGGACCGCGGCCGCCTGGCGCAGCGCCGGTCCGAGGATGGTGCCGAAATACGCCCGCTGCTGCCATGGCACCTCCGCGGGGCGCAGGCGAAAGGCGAGGTCGTGGACGAAGATGGCGGCAGGAGGCGCTCCGCGCCGGCGGCGGGGCGGGCTGGGCCAGTACGGATAAAGGATGGCATCGGCGCCCAGCTGGGGCTCGATCATGGGCAGCCAGCGCGCCTTCAGGGCGAGCTCGTGCCGGTACGGCGCCAAGACGGCCTCGCACTGCAGGCCGGCCAGGGCGGGCGGCCGCTCGCGGCTGCACAGAAGGGTGAAGTCGTCCGCGCCGCGACCGCCGGCGACCAGGGCCCGGGCCAGCTCGACCGTCACGGTGAGCATGCCCACGCGCTGGGGCCTCCAGCAGGCGGTGACGTCGATCGCGAAGCGCTGGCGCGGCACCAAGGGACTCTATCCAAATCGACCCTGCCGCCGGGTCGCCCTGGGCTGTTAAGCGGTGGTTTCCCGCGAGGCCGGGTCAGGTTAAGATCAGGTGGCGGGACGACCCCGCCCCAGACTGCCCTCCCTCCTTTCTGAAGGTCCTTCGCCCGCTGGTGGAGGGCCTTCCCTTATTTCTTCACCTCCCCACACCGTGGGGAGGCCGGCTGCAACCGCGAAGCGGTTATCAGCCGGGTGGGGCGAAACTCTCTGCCTAGAGGCCTAGGTTTCGCCGACCTGGAGGCCTAGGTTTCGACCGAGCGGATCGCGAACACGCAGTCGAACGTGCCCGTCACGCACCCGCACTCCACCTCTTCGACGTACCAGTCGTTGGCGAGCCCGGCCCAGCGCATGATCGCCTCGATGGTCGCCACCCAGACGTGGCACGACTTCACCGTCTTGATCCGGCCCAGGGCGAACATGTTCGAGAAGTTGACCAGCCAGAACTGGAATTCGTCCACCTGGAGCCAGGCGTGCGTGTGCTCGCCGCGCACGTTGTCCATGGCCTCGCTGAACGACTTGACGATCCCGGCCAGCTTGCGCTGACGCCCGGGCACCAGCCGCCTCGGCCCGCCCATCCCATGCCGGCCTTCGGCCAGCCATCGCTCGGTCGCGCGCCGTCCCCACGCACGCAGCTGATCCTCGGCCTCCGGACCGTAGATGGTCTCGAACGCCTCGTTCAGCCGGCCCAGGTACTCGACCGGGGTCGCGAGCTGCTCGTCGTTGGGCGGGTCCTGGTCGACGTACTGCGCCAGCCCGGCGGCGTACGCGATCTCCGGCCAGCGGACCCCGGTCACGTCGCGGGCGACGTGGATGAGGTTGGCGACGTGCGAGTTGAGGATGAACCGGCCCCGCGCGCGTGCCGGCTTGACGCCCATCATCTGCAGGGTCCTGATCGCCGACGAGCCGCCCGACGAGCCGGTGCTCGGGGTCGGCGGCGGAGAGCCGTGCACCGGCGCCGGCGCAGCGATCAGGCGCATGGCAGCGGTCTCCTCGGACTTGTTGTTCGGCGCGACCTGGGCCGCGGGCCGAGCGGCCATGCCGGGCGCAGCCGGCGGTGCGCCGACCGCGCGGCGCTGGGGAAGCTTGGCCATCTGAGCCAGCAGGTCTTTCACGGATTGTGGGCGCTGGGCGGGATCCTTGGCCAGCACCTTGCCCAGGAGGGCGTCGAGCTCGTCCGGCAGCAGGGGGTTGATCTTGGCCGCGGATGGGATCGGCGCGTTGACGGTGGCGTACGCCACCTCCATTCGGTTCGCGCCGATGAACGGCAGGCGGCCGGTGAGCATCTCAAAGGTGAGCACGCCCATGGCGTAAATGTCCGCGCGCCGGTCGACGTCATGGCCCATGACCTGCTCGGGCGCCATGTACCCCGGCGTGCCGATGGCCAGGCCGACCGTGGTCAGGTGGGTCGGTTGCCCCGCCCCTCGGGCCAGTCCAAAGTCCGCGAGCATCGCCCTGCCGTCGGCGTGGATCAGGACGTTGGTCGGCTTGAGGTCGCGATGGACGATGCCGGCGTCATGCGCGTGCTGCAGGCCGTCGCCGATCTCGCGCAGGTACCGCCAGGCGGAAAGGGTGTCCATCGGGCCTCGGTTGAGGATGTCGCGCAGCGTGCCGCCCCGGATGAGCGGCATGGTCAGATACGCCATCCCGTCGTTGAGCTCGAAGTCATAGATGGGCAGGATGTTCGGATGGTCGAGCTTGGCGAGCGTCTTCGCCTCAGCCTCGAAGCGCTTGACGAAGCCGTCGTCCTGGAAGAGCTCCGGAGAGAGCGCCTTGAGGGCGACCTCCCGGCCGAGCGGCTGCTGCACAGCTCGGTAGACGACCGCCATGCCGCCTCCACCGAGACGCTCGACGATCTCGTAGCTGCCGACCCTTGTCCCGGTGAGGTCCTTCATATACCTATCCGCCTGGCTTGGCGGTCAGCTTCTCGACTACGGCCACCAGGTCTCCTAACCGGAAGGGTTTGCTCAGCACGTCGTCGGCGCCGGCGGCGAGGAAGCGCTCGCGGTCGCTGGCCATGGAGTGGGCACTCGCGATGACTACCCTCATCTCGGGCCTCTCGGATTTGATCCGGCGCATGGCTTCGAGCCCGTCCATGCCCGGCATCGCCACGTCCATGAGGATGACGTTGGGATTCTGGCCAAGCGCCAGGTCGACCGCCTGCAGGCCATCCGACGCGATGAGCACACCGTAGCCTGCCTTTTCGAGCACGCGCCGGCAGAGGCGCTGGGCGACTTCGTTGTCGTCGGCCACGAGCACCATCGGGGACCCATAAACGTCTGGCGTGGACAGTTCAGGCGTGGCGGCGCTGCGGTGGCGTCGCGTGCTCCGCTGCCAGGGGGATGGTGAAGTGGAACGCCGAACCATGACCGACCGCGCTCTCGACCCATATCTTGCCGCCATGCATCTCGACGATCTGCTTAACGATCGTGAGGCCCAGGCCGGTCCCGGGAATTGATTGGGCGGCGCCGCTCCGGACGCGGCGGAAGCGCTCGAAGACGTGGCCGATCTCGTCCGGCGGGATGCCGAGGCCGGTGTCGGAGACGCTGATCAGGGCGAACGCGCCGTCCGCACGCGTCGACAGTGTCACCAAACCGCCGTCGGGCGAGTACTTGACCGCGTTGTTGACCAGGTTGCTGACCACCTGGACCAGGCGGTCTCGATCGCCCGTGACGATGGGCAGGCGAGGGTCGAAGTCGGCCTTGAGCTCGACGATGACCGTGGGCGAGGATGCCGCCCTCGTCATGACGTCGCTCACCACCTCGTTGATGTCGACGTCCGCCAGCCGGATGCTCATCCGGCCCGACTCCATGCGGTCGAGATCCAGCATGTCGCCGATGAGCCTGTTGACCCTGTCCGCGTCATTGAATATGTAGCCGCCATACGCGCGGACCTCGTCGGGCTCGATGCCGCCGTCACGGATGAGCTCGCTGAATCCCTGGATCCCGGTCAGCGCGGTTCGGAACTCGTGGCTGACGATGGAGAGGAACTCGGTCTTCGTGCGATCCAGGCGCTCGAGAGTGGCGTTGGCGCCTCGCTGTGAATCAAGGGCCTCCGCAAGCCGGTCCTGGGTCTCGCGCACGGTCGTGACGTCCTCGACCATCACGAGCAGGTGCTCGGGACGCCCGGTGCTGTCCGGGATCGAGGTGGCGGTCATCTGCAGCCACAGCCATCGCCCGCCTCCGGTGGCCGCGCGAACGTGGACGCCTCGCTGGTCGGTGATCCCGGTCAGCAGCGGCGCGAGGCGGGCGCGGCCGGCCGCCTGGTCGTACGCCCGAAGGAGCTCGGGCCAGGCCTGGGTTCGCATCGTTTCGACGTCGTGCTCGAGCATCTGCAGCATGGCGGGATTGCACTCGAGCAGCTCGCCTTCGCTGCTCACGCGCGCGATCCCGATCGGCGATCGCTCGTAGATGGCGCGGTGGTCCGCCTCGCTCCGCCGCAGCGCTTGCGCAGTCTCGCTGCGCTGGATGAACTGGCCGATCTCGACACCCGCGGTTGACAGAACCGCGACCACGTCACTCTCCGTGTGCCGCGCTTCTCGGCCGAGGAGCTCGACGACGCCGATCGTCGCGCCTCCGCTGATGACGGGGAAGGCGACGGCTGCGCGCAGTCCAACACGGCGCTCCAAGCTCGACTGGTCGAATTCATTCGCCGCCAGGTCGTCGAGCGCTGCGGCGATGCCCGACTGCCACACGCGGCCGACCAGACCGCCGCCCGCTTGTATCGAGACGTTGCGGGCGGGGTCGTTGAAATTCTCGTCGCTGTAACCGTCTCGGTGCCACGTATTGCGCAGGCTAAGAGCGTGCCGCTCGCCGTCGACGCTCCAGTACTGGGCGAGGTCCCAGTCGAGGTGGGTGCACAGGCTCCTGAGCAGCGCCGGCGCCGCCTGCTCCCAGGCGCTCGCGGTGACGATGATTTGACGTACGGCGATCAGCGCGTCGCGCATGGCGTCGAGACGTTTGCGGGCGGAGATGTCTGTCTCCTGCACCAGCAGGAGCGGCTCGCCGGACCCTTCGTCGCTGATCGCTGCTATGGCGAGGGCGACGGGAAACCGCTTGCCGTCCGGACTTGCCTGCTGGACCTCGCTTTCCCAGCGCAGGATCTCGCGGCGGCCGAGCTGACCCAGCGCGTCCTCGACGGCGTGACGATCCGACTCCGCCATGACCTCGAGCAGGCCCACCTGCAACAGCTCGTCACGGCCCCGCCCCAGGATCGTGGCGAGCCTGCGGTTGGCCTGTACCCAGTGGCCGCCCACCGTGACAAGGCCGAGACCGACCGTAGCCGCCTCGAGCGTCATCCGCATTCGCCCATCCGTCGATTCCAGGTCATCAGCCTTCTTCTCGGCGCTGCCCTCGGCTTCCCTCGCGCGCTCCACGACCTCGTGCACCGAAGCGCCTACGATCGCGAGTACCGCCACCTCGAAGACGGCGGTCGCGAGGTTTGACGTGGGACCAAGGTGCGCTACCGTCAAGACGAGGGCGGCCAGGGACGCCGCGGTGCCGACCGCGACCAGCGTCGCCCGATCGTCGAAAAGCGCTGCAGCGAGGACGGCGATCAGAAAAAGCGGAAACGCCAGCAGGCTGGACGCCCCCGTAGCGATGGCGACCGCAAACACGGCGGCGATGCCGATGAAGGGTGTGGCTCGACGGACCAGTCCTCGTGTTCGAAACGGCATGACTTCAGGCCGCATACGAGGTCCTGGCAACACCCCTAATGCCTCGCCCCCCCTGGCGGGATGGAAGGTGCGCAGGACGCAAAGTGTAAGGGTGCATAAGCCGGCCAGACCCCTCTTAAGCCACCAGGTTCTATGGCCTAAATTACCGGCAAGATCGCAATCATGAAAACCCCTCTCCACGCCGACGGCCTGGCCGGTCGCGTCTACCCGTTCCTCGGCCTGGCGATCGTCGGGCTGGTCAGCCTCCGCGGGTTCGGCCCGATCATCGGCACGCCACCCCTGCTTGCCGCCACCGTCATCGGCGCCCTGCTGGTGCTGGCCCCGCTGGCGCCGATCAAGCCGCCTCGCGCCGGCAGGCTGACGAGCGCCGTCCCGGTGCTGCTCGGTTTCGGTCTGGCCCTCTACCCGGTCTGGGCGCCGGGATCGGTCTTCGGCATCGTGGTCGCGATCATCCTGGCCGGCCTGGCCGCCGGATTGATCGTGCTCCCGTGGGAGCGAATCCCCCGCGCCCTACATGCCGTGACGCCGATCGGCGGGCTTGCGATCGCCTTCGCGCTCGAGGCCCAGTTCGGCTCGAGCGTCCTGCACGCGTTCCCGTTCCTCCTCCTGCCTCTGGTCTTCCTGGCTCTCTACTACACGACCGTCGAGTTCGCCATCGGGGCGGCCCTGGCGGTCACGAACATCTTCTACGTGGCGCTCGCCGACCCCAGCGCAGCGGACGCCGGCCTGGCCCTCCTCGCAGCGCTCGTGCTCGTCGTCCTGGGCACGCTGATCCATCGCGTGGTGAGCGACCTCGAGCGGAGCCGCGCCGCCGCGGCCGCCGCCGATGCGGCGAGGTCCGAGGTGCTTTCAGACCTGGCCCAACGCAACCAGGAGCTCCAGGAGCTGACCCGTATGAAGTCGGAGTTTCTGGCCTCGATGAGCCATGAGATCCGGACCCCGATGAACGGGGTGATCGGCATGACGGGCCTTCTCCTCGACACGGACCTGACCCCCGAGCAGCACGACTACGTGGAGACCGTGCGGACGTCCGGCGACACCCTCCTCGACATCATCAACGACATCCTCGACTTCTCGAAGATCGAGGCCGGGCGCGTGCGCATGGAGACCATCGATTTCAGCCCCAAGCACGTGACCGAAGAAGCCGTCGAGCTCTTCGCGGAGCCCGCCGCCAACAAAGGCATCGAGCTCATCCTCGACGTCAATCCCGACGTACCCCAGAGCGTGGTCGGAGACCCCGGCCGCCTCCGGCAGGTGCTCATCAACCTGGTGGGAAACGCGATCAAATTCACAGACGCCGGTGAGGTCGTCGTCCGCGTAGAACGTATGGACGGCATCGCGCCGGGAGTGATGATCCGCTTCGAGGTCTCCGACACCGGCGTCGGCCTCACGAAGGAAGAGCAGGCCCACGTCTTCTCCACCTACTCGCAGGTCGACAGCTCGACCACACGCAAGCACGGCGGCACGGGTCTCGGCCTCGCCATCGCCCGGATGATCACTCAGCTCATGGGCGGCGAGATCGGCGTCGAAAGCGAGAAGGGCGCAGGCAGCCGGTTCTGGTTCACGGCGCTGTTTCGAGAATCGAACGCGAAGGCATCGGCACCACAGCCGGTTGGCATGCTGGCCGGCGCGGCGATCGCGATCATCGACGACAACCGCATCAACCGCGTGATCCTGGAGCGCTATCTGGGTTCGTGGGGCACGCGCGAGCGAAGCTTCGAGGGCGGCGCCGAGGCGTTGACAGCGCTGCGCGCGGCCGCCGCGGAGGACGATCCTTTCGAGGTCGCGCTCGTCGACCTGATGATGCCAGGCATGGACGGGGCCAGTGTCGCCGCGCAGATTCGCTCCGACCCGCTTCTGAAAGAGATGCTCGTCGTCCTGCTCACCTCCGCCGGCCGCTCGGACAAGCCGGTGCCGGGGGTCGACATTGAGCTGGCCAAGCCTGTCCGGCCTTCTGAGCTATTCGACTTGCTGCAGTCGCTGCTCGCCTCGCGGCCCGTGCACACGAAGCGGCGCATCAATCGCGATGGCGTCGGGCCGCCCGCAGCGCGTCACCGCTTCGCGCGAATCCTGGTCGTCGAGGACAACGCGGCCAACCTCAAGGTCGCGGTGAGGATGATCGAGCGCCTGGGCTATCGGGCCGACGTCGCCGGGAATGGAAGCGAGGCGCTCGACGTACTCGGCCGGGTGCGGTACGACGCGGTGCTGATGGATTGTCAGATGCCGGAGATGGACGGCTACGAGGCGACCCGCGAGATCAGACGCATCGAGAACGGTGGGCACCACACCCCGATCATCGCGATGACCGCCAGCGCAATGGCCGGCGACCGCGAGCGCTGCCTCGCCGCCGGCATGGACGACTACATCTCGAAGCCAGTCAAGCTGCACATCGTCGCCGCGGTGCTCGAACGCTGGCTTGCGTCAGAGACGGCGTAGGGCGAGCACTGTCACATCGTCGGTGAGCTCTCGGCTTCTCGAACCCTGCGCGAGGATGTCGACCATCTCCTGCACGTTGGGGGCTCGGCGCGCATCGTAGGGCAGCGGCACGTCGCGCGTGGCCAGGTCGGGGCGCAGCTCGATGAGGCCATCCGAATAAACCACCAGCGTGTCGCCTCGATTGACCTGCGCCGCGCCGACGGTGAACTTACTGTCGGGGAAGATGCCGATGGGCGCGGAGCGCTCTGTCAGCAGGTCTTGCCCAGTCGTCCCGCGCAGCAGGCGCGTGTAGCCATGCCCCGCGTCGATGTAGTGGAGGTTGCCGGTCTCGCAGTCGTAGACGCCGTGGAACAGCGTGACGTAGGCGTGATTGACCTCGAGCGCAGTCGCCATCACCTTGGCGGCCAGGTCCACGCCCTCCTCCATGCCCTCGACGCTCGCGGCGCCACGCAGCGCGGCGCGAACGGTCGCCATCATGATTGCCGCCGGCAGCCCCTTACCCATCACGTCGCCGAGGGTCAGCGCGAGAAAACGCGACCCCGTCTGATGCCAGTCGTAGAAGTCGCCGCTGATCTCGCGCGCGGGCGTGAAATGCGCGGCGATCTCGAATCCCTGGCCCATGAGCGGCGATGCGGGCAGCATCCCCGCCTGGAGCGCCGCCGCGCGCGCCATCTGGTCGGAGCGCTCGGCGACCATCGATTCGAGACGCTGAAGGTTGGCGCGGTACTCCATCTCCAGGCTCCGGCGCCGCAGCGCGTTGACGGCCGCCAGGTACATCTCGGTGGCGCCTACGGGCTTGACGTAGTAGCCGTACGCGCCATGCTCGACGGCCGCCTTGCCCAGCTCGGGGTCGTCGACCCCGGAGATCACCACCACAGCCGGCACCGGGCTCTTCTTGTGCAGCTCGCCCAGCAGGCTGTACCCCGACTCGTCCGGCAGCCGGATATCCATGAGCACGAGCGCGTAGTCGACCGCGCCGAAACGCTCGCGCGCCTCCGCGCCGGTCAGCGCGATGTCGGCTTCGAATCCTCGGCTGCGGAGCGTGCGGGCCATCGCCGTCGCGAGCGCCTGCTCGTCCTCGACGATCAGAAGACGCTGCCCGCGAGCTCCTGCATCCGAGGCCATCGCCGACGAGTGTAAGGGGGGCGAATCGGGCCTCGGGCGATATAGGCTTGCCCTATGGAGTCATGCGGCGGGTGACGCTCGATGTCGAGAGCCGGCAAACAGACGCCGGCATCACCGTGCTCGCACCCTCCGGCCGTCTGGACGTGGCGGGCGTGCCCGCGCTCAAAGAGGCGGTCAGCGAGGCGGTGAAGAACGGCCAGCCGCGGCTGGTCATCGATATGGAAGGGGTGAGCTTCGTCGACAGCTCCGGACTGGGGTCGGTGGTGGCTGCGCTCAGGCAGGTGCGCAGCTCGAAGGGCGATCTAAGACTGGCGGCGCCGAACCAACAGGTTCGGGTGGTCCTGGAGCTGACAACCCTGGACCGGGTCTTCCCGTACTACGCCACAGTCGAGGAAGCCCTGACTGATTTCTGAGCCCGCCACCGGCGCACGGTCATTCGACTTCCATGCCGTGCTCACGGATATCGATGTCGGCCTGGACACGCTTCATGGCGCGATCCAGCTTCTGCGCAATCGCACCGGGCGCGACGGCTCCGACCTGCCCCTCATGCAGTTCGAGCTCGCACTGGCGGAGATCGGCGCCAACGCGCTGAAGTACGCCCTCCCGCCGGGGTCCGAAGGGCCCCGGGTGGAATTCGAGCTCAAGCTGGACTCCGGCCAAGTGACAGCACTGTTAACTGACTGGGGTCCGGCTATTCATAATCCACTCACCCGCGCGATGCCGCCTCTTACTTCGGAGGCCGGACGCGGCCTCGCGATCGCCCGCAAGGTGCTCGACGAGCTGGGATACGAACGCGAAGGCGAGGTGAACACGTGGCGGTTGGTGAAGCGGCTGTGAGCGACGGCATGGCGGAGAAGCCTGACGCCAACCGCGCCCTGATCCACGACTTTCGGAACCTGCTTGCTGTGATCGTCAACTACTGCGAGCTGATCGCGGCCGAAACAACCGATCCGGAGGCGGTTAAAACCGACATCGCCGAGATTCGCGTGGCGGCCGAACGTGCGCTCGAGCTCACCAACCAGCTCCGGCACCCAGGCGACCAGCCTCCCGGCGCAGAGCCAGGCGCGGGCGAGTCATGACAGCGTTGCGAAGGGCCGGTGCCGCCGGCGAGGCGGCCCCCGACGGCGCGCAGGCGGGCAGGGATCTGGTCCTGGTCGTCGACGACGACGAGCAGATGCTCAAGCTCGTCAAGCGCGTGCTGGAGCGCGCGGGCTTCGAATGCGTCGCGGTCGGCAATGGGCAGGACGCTCACGAAGCGGCGGTGGACTGGCGGCCGGACATCATCGTGCTCGACCTCATGCTCGGCGCGACCACCGGCGAGGAGATCCTGACGGCGCTTCGCAAAGACTTCCGCACCCGCCTGATCCCCGTCATCTTCCTCACGGTCCGCAGCTCGCTGAAAGACAAGGTCGACCACCTTCTCAACGGCGCCGACGATTACGTGACCAAGCCGTTCATCCCCGAGGAGCTCGTGGCGCGCCTGCGCGCCGTCATCACCAGAGCCACGACCACGCGTGAGCTCAATCCCCTGACCGGGATGAGCGGCAACTCAGACATACTGCGCGAGATCAACCTTCTCCTGGCCGGCCCGGAGCGCTTCGCGGTCCTCTATCCCGACATCGACGCCTTCAAGAGCTACAACGACCACTACGGATTCGTGCGGGGCGATGACGTGATCAAGACCCTGTCCACGATCATCCTCGAGGTCCTCGAGGAGAGACCGTCGAAGCGTCACTTCGCGGGCCACGTCGGCGGGGACGATTTCGTGATCCTGACCGAGCCACAGCTGGCCGAGCCGATCGCCGAGGAGATTACAAAGCGCTTCGACGCCGCCGTGCCCGCGCTCTACGACCTGGTCGATCGAGAGCGCGGATGGATCGAGTACGAGGAGCGCAACGGCAACAAGATCCGCGCCGACTTCGTGTCGGTGTCGATCGGCATCGTCATCGCCGAACCGGGTAGCTATGCCAGTGCGGCCGCGCTCTCGGCACGTGCCGCCGAGGTGAAGGGTGTGGCAAAGCGCATGCCTGGCTCCAAGTGGGTCCTGGACCGCCGCCGTCCACCAGATCGGACCGGATCTTCGCGATGAGGCCTGGCTGATGGGGATAAGGAGGGTGGATCTCGGAGGGCCACGGCTATCATCCCTTGGGGTTATCGCTCCATGAGTGACGTGGAGATCAAACAAGCAGCCAATAGCGAGCCACTCCCGACCGCGCCCGGTCCGGCGCCCGCACCGAACGCCCTGCAGCGTGCGGACGGAAAGCACGGCACCCGGGTGAGGGTGTCGGTGCATCGCCTGGACGGCGGCCTCGAGGATGGGGAGTCGGACGCACGCGTCCTCACGGCCGAGGGCTTTCCGATCTTCACGCCCCCTGACGCCGAACGCGCCAGGTGGATCCCGGCGCGGGATGTGAAGTATGTGGTCCTGGGCGCGGTCGACGACCCTAACCTCGAATCCGACCCCGGCGACAAGAGCGCCCTGCGCAAGGCCATCCTTCGGTTCCGGGACGGCGAGTGGATCGCCGCCTACATGGACCCGGGCCAGGGCGCCGACGGGGCCGGGCTGGCGATCAAGATCCGCCTCACCGAGCGCCAGCGCGTCATTCCCGCCATCGCGGCCTCGGCAGCGCTGCTGGAGATGCAGTTCGTCGACCAGTGGACCACCACCACCGAGGCGGTGGTGCCGCACCGCCGGCGCTCCGACATCATGGAGGCTGCGGCACGTCAGGGCCGCGACCTCAACAAGCTCGCCAACGATTTCCGGGACCGGCTCGCGTTGATCCGCGACGTCGGGCTCACGACCGGCGACACGCTCGCGTTCTCGCGGTCGGTCCGGACCCACCTCGACCGGTTCCTCTCCGAGGACAGCATCGAGCTCAGCGCGCCCGAGAAGACGACTCTCGCCGACATCATCCTGCGCGCCGCGGTCGGCTACGGCCCGCTGGACGGCCTGCTCCACGATCGCTCGGTGAGCGAGATCATGGTCAACGGCCCCGACCAGGTCTTCATCGAACGCCGTGGCGTGCTGACCAAGGCCGAGGTCCGGTTCGAGGACGAGAACCAGCTGTTGGAGACGATCCGGCGCATGGTCGCCACCACCGGCCGGCACATCGACGGCCTCAACCCCATGGTCGACGCTCGCCTGCCCGACGGAAGCCGCGTCAACGCGATCATCAGGCCGGCCGCCATCCATGGCGCCGCTCTCACCATCCGCAAGTTCAAAGACGCCGTGCTGGGGATGGACGACCTCACCCGCGAGGGCAGCCTCAGCCCCGCGATGGCTGAGTTCCTCAAAGCGGCGGTGCTTGGGCGCATGAACGTGCTTGTCTCAGGCGGCACCGGTTCAGGCAAGACGACCAGCCTGAACGTCATCGCGCGATTCATCCCTCACAACCAGCGCGTGATCACGATCGAGGATGCGGCCGAGCTCCAGATCGATCACCCTCACGTCATCGCGCTCGAGCACCGGCCGCCCAACGTCGAGGGCAAGGGCGAGCTCACCATCCGCCAGCTCCTGCGCAACAGCCTCCGGATGAGGCCTGACCGAATCCTGGTCGGTGAGGTCCGAGGCTCCGAAGCCCTCGACATGCTGCAGGCCATGAACACCGGTCACGACGGAAGCATGTCGACCATCCACTCGAACTCGGCGCGCGACGCGCTCTCCCGCCTCGAGACGATGGTGATGATGGCGTCGATCGACATTCCGTTCGAAGCCGTGCGCGCGCAGATCGCATCGGCCGTCAACCTCATCGTGCACCAGGCCCGCATGCCTGACGGCCGGCGCAAGATCGCGCAGATCGCCGAGGTGGTCGGCTATGACTCGAACGGCGCGATCCTCCGCGACATCTTCCTGCTCGGTATGGGTTCGGACCTGCGTCTCGAGTACAACGCGACCGGCTACATTCCGACCTCTCTCGACAAGGCCGCGTTCTATGGCGTCCAGGTCGACAAGGACCTGTTCGACCCGGTCAAGTCCCGATTCGTGCCCGCAGGGTCGGACAGCATGATGCCGGTCGTCAAGGACCCGATGTTGGCGGCAGCGCGGGGTGGCGGCGAGAACGTGGTCCGCCAGGTGGTCGTGGTCCCGTTCAGCTCCGACCGCCCCGGCGACTCGAGGCAGCAGACGCACACCGTGCAGTCGTCAGACAATGCACCCGCTTCGACGATGGCCTCCACGCCGGAGATGCAGGAGGAGATGCGCAAGCTCATCGACGCCGCGCGCTCGGCGGTCGCCGACCTGCAGGCGGCGGCTCCATCCCAGCCGGCCGCTCCCGCATACAACCCGCCACCGCCGGCCGCGTATCCCCAGCAGGCTCCCGCCGCTCCCGCCGCCTCGTTCGAGCTGCCACCAGAGCTCATCGCGGCCGCGCGCGCGGCTCTACCGGCCCAGCAGGGTGGGGCGCCACCGCCCCAGTACGCGCCGCAGTACGCGCCGAGCTCGGCAGAAAACGCGGCGGCGGCCTCGCAGGCGCTCCAGGCGGCGACCGCAATGGCCCGTGCCACCAGCGCCCTCGGCCAGATGGCGGCCCAGGCCTCCAGTGGATTCGCCGGCATGCTGCCGATCACGCATGCAAGCGGTCCCATAGGGACCGGCGCGACCCGCCGCATCCAGGCAGTCGTCGAGAGCCTGATCACTCGCAAGGGACTGAACATGCGCATGGCCCCGGCCATCACCCAGGCTTTCGAGGGAGCCGAGCTCAAGGCGAGCGACTACGCTGCCCCGAACAAGCTGAGCAAGGAGTCGGCCGGTCGCGAGCTGCGCCAGGCGGTCGAGGCCGGGCTGTTGCAGCTGGTCAGGTACCCGCAGGGCGAGGCAGGTTTTCGCGCCGACCCATCACTGCTCAAGTCGGTTGCGGAAGGTCTCGGTCAGGACGTGAACCCCGCGAAGGCGCTCACATCCGAGACCATCATCAGCAGCCTCTCAGCCGGCCAGAGCGAAGGCACTGTGACGATCATGTTCACCGACGTCGAAGGCTCGACCCAGATGCTGTCTAGCCGTGGTTTCACGACGTCGCACGAGATCATGAAAGCCTACGAATCGATCATGGAAGAGAAGATCACCGAGCATGCCGGGCGCCGCATCAAGGGCCTCGGCGACGGGGTGATGGTCAGCTTCGGGTCGACCCGGCACGCGGTTGAATGCGCGATCGAGATCCAGCGCGCGATCGCCGAGTACAGCAAGCAGAATCCCGAGCGCAAGCTGAAGATCCGCATCGGCATCAACACCGGCGAAGTGGTCGAAGAGGCGGGCGACATCTTCGGCGCCGCGGTCAACGTCGCCGCACGCGTGGCCGGCAAGGCCAAAGGCGGACAGATCCTCGTCTCCGAGGTGGTTCGCGAGCTGGTAGGTCCTGTCTCCGAGATGAAATTCGGTTACCGCGGACGCTACAAGCTGAAGGGCTTTCCCGACCGCTTCCGGCTGCACGACGTGACCCCCGGCGAGGCGCCTTCGCCAACCCCCGTCCTCCCCGGTGGCGACGGCTTCGTCGGCAGGGAGCAGGAGCGGCTCGACATCCGGATGACTCTCGACCGCGGCGCCACCGGCTCGGGCGGCATGCTGTTCCTCGCGGGGGCGCCCGGCATCGGCGCGTCGCGCCTGGCTTCCGAGGTGGCCGCAGAGGCGGCCAAGAAAGGATGGTGGGTGCTGAGCGGCAGGAGCACGGAGCAGGACACCGAGCCTCTCGGTGCTTTCCGCGATGTGCTCACGGTCGCCGCGGCGAGCAGCACGGCGAAGGCGCTCCAGGAAGCCGTCGGCGAGAATGGTCCGCTCCTGGCCCAGCTGGTGCCAGGGCTGCGCCAGAAGGTGCGGGGCATGGGCGCGGCACCGGACCTGCCGGCGAACGAGCTTCGCGAGACGCTGTTCAAGGCGGTCTTCGAATTCCTCACCGCGTGCCAGGGCGCCAAGCCGATGCTGCTGGTGCTCGACGACCTGCAATGGGCCGATGACGAGACAGTGCTGCTGCTGCGCGACTTCGCCGAGCGGTTGGGCGGGAGCCGCGTGGTCGTCATGGGCACGTACTGGGATTCGGAGCTCGACTCCGCGCGGCCGTTCACGACCGCCGCATCGCGGCTGCTCCGGCGCCGTCGCGCCCAGCGTCTCGTGCTGGGCAGGCTCACGGACCGCGACATCGAGAAGATGGTGGCGGCCATGGGCGACACGCCGCTCACGCCCGTGCAGCTCATCGGGGTCCAGGCCGCCAGCGAAGGCAACCCGTTGTTCGCGGAGCACTCCTATCTGTACATCGCCGAATCCGAGAACATGCTCGGCGGCGGCAGCCGCACGCAATCGAGCTTCACAGAGGAAGACCTCGAGCTGGCCCAGAGCGTTCGCGGGCTGATCGGTCGCCGGCTCGAACGGCTGAGCGAGCCCGCGCAGCGGATGCTCGTCGCCGCCGCGGTGGTGGGGCGTGAATTCGACCTCGGGTTGCTCGAAGCCTTCGGTGAGCTCTCTGGCCACGAGATGCGCGATGCCATCGACGAGGCGACCCGCGGCCACTTCCTGGTGGGCGCAGGGCCGAATCGATTCCGGTTCAGCCACGACCTCGTGCGCCAGCGCGTCCTGGCCGTCCTTCCCCTGCCGCGCCTGCAGGCCTATCACCTCGCGGTGGCGGACACGCTCGAGCGGGTTTACGGCAAGAGCGCGAGCGAGCGAGCGGCCGAGATCGCACACCACCTGTACCAGGCAGGCACGGCGGCGGACACGGTGCGGACCTCTGGGTACCTCGCGCAAGCCGCCGCGAACGCGATCGCAATCGGCGCGTTCGAAGAGGTGCTGCGGCTCATCGAGAAAGCACTGCAGCTGCTGCCGGGCGACAGGATTCGCGAACGCGCCGAAGCGCTGGCGCTGCGGGCCAAGGCCTACTTCGGCCTCGGTCGCAACAACGACGCGAAGGCCGCGTGGAGCGGCGCGCTCGGGCGCTATCAGGAGCTCGGCGACATCAAAGCGGCATCCGGCATCCATGCGCAGCTCGCAATGATCGGCGCCGACGGAGAGATGGCCGAGAAGCCGCGACCGCACGAGCCGGCAGAGTCGAAAGAGGTCGAGGTCCCCGAGCCCGCGTAGCCTGGCCGGCGCGCAGCCTCAGCCTGTGAGCTTGGCGGCCGGTGGCACGGGTGAGTAGGCGGGACTGCTG
The DNA here is from genome assembly GCA_035473835.1 of Candidatus Dormiibacterota bacterium. GTDB lineage: Bacteria > Chloroflexota > Dormibacteria > Dormibacterales > Dormibacteraceae > UBA10449. The sequence goes on from DATINX010000042.1 coordinate 18,866, forward strand.
ACGATCAGGGGCAACGCCCCGCTGAACGAGATGGTGTTGGCGATGATCCCACCGGTCGCCTCGGTGCGGAACCCGACCCTGGTGGGCACGTCGAGGGATGCCGCCGGCATGTACACGAGCCCCACGTAAGCCGAGTTGCTGGCGGCGTCCATCAAGTTCGCGCAGGTGTTGGCGGGCGGGTGACCGGCGCCGGGTTCGTAGATCGCGATCCAGTTGTACTGGTACCCGCCGAAGATGAAGTTGTCGCCGTTGTTGGTGTCGACCAGGCAGCCGGCGGCGGGGATATAGATGGAGATGGCGCCAGGGGTGATCGCACCAGGGCATGCCGCCGGCACGCCGCCGACGGTGTCGCACTGGTTCTCATTGGCGCGATCTCCTCGCGGTGGAACTCCTCGATCAGGGTTCTGATTGACCTGCTTCGAGCCCAGCGGGGCTGTCTCACTGTCAGGCGGATACGCCCCGATCACGCCCGGCGCTGCTGCCGCGTTGGGCGCGAAGGGCGGTCCCAGAAGTGCGAGGTCGAAGACGGCCGATTCGTTGCCCAGGGTGCATCCGCCTCCGCCGAAGTTCGGGCACCGTGACGTGTCGCTGTTCTGCACCGGCCCAACCACCGGGATTCTGCCGGCGAGGCCAAAGGGGCCCGCGCAGCCGTTGGACCGCGCCGCATAGACGTTGTAGGACTGCGCCCCGGGCACGTTGCTGATCTGGACCCGGATGGCCTGACCGGAATTGATTGGGACCGTCTGGCAGGAGGAGGGCGCGCTTTCACGTGAGTGGTTGGTCCCGGCGTAAAGGTCTGTCCTGGTCGCGGTCACCTCGATCGCCCACGTGCCCAAAGGGATTCCGCTCCCGGCGACAGCAGTGACCTGAAAGGAACCCGCGCACTTGACGCCGTTGGTGTTCCAGAACTGACGTCTGGCCAGCCGAGTGTTGTCCGTATCCAAGGGCTCATCGGGTGGCTTCAACTCATTGCTGACGAAATCGCCATCGTTCGTGATTCCGCGCGACATCGCGTAGACGCCGCCGCTCAGAAACCAGCATTGGTTGTTGTTGAGCACGGGATCGACGGCATAGGTTCCGGGCGAGAGCACCACGTCAACTCCCGGTGAACCCTGGGCGCCCCCGACGACGGCAGGCGCCACGTAGTTCGGATCAACGAAGTGGTTGCCGGGCTGGATCAGACCAACCACGTCAGGAAAGGTGCACGGTGGGATCGCATCGCTTGGATAGCAGTTGGTCGCCGCACCCGAAACGGTGCCCTGGCAGCGAGCGTAGATGTCGCCCGCGACCGTCATCGTGCCTCCCGTGACGGCAATCGCCCCGTTCGAGACCACATCCCCTTGCACGTCAAGGGTGCCGCCGCCCGATACCGAAATCGCGCTGCCGGGTTGACCGCCACATCCCCCCTGGCTGAGCGCGGCGATCGCAGGGGCGTACATGAGGTTGTTGACGCCTCCGGAGGCAATGCCGTTCAGGGTCGGTGTGGAACCGTTGGTGAGAACCTTGGCGAACTGCAGCTGCAGCGCTCGCAACGCGGTGAATCTGAACAGGCTCCCCGCCGGGCCCAGGCCCGAAACGACCTGGGTCAAGACGGTTCCATCCGGGTACGTGCACGTGATTGTCACAGGGGTCAATCCGGGGGCTCTGTAGGCGGGTGAGCACGAGGGGGCCGCGTACAACCGCAAGTTCGTGCTGAACATCGTTGTTCCGGCCTGCTCCGCGGAGGTATAGCTGCCGGTTTGCTGCAGGTTGTCGGCCGCCGCCAGGACCGCGGCGTCAACGGCGCCTTGCAGGTCGCGCCGCAGCGCGTAGGCGCGCGAGCCGTCGATGGCGAGCGCTGCCATCCCCACCACGACCGCGAGCATGATGGCGATCAGCACGATTGCCTGGCCACGCTGACGTCGCGGTGGGGACACAAGTCCCCTCCGCGGGCCAACCCCTGTTTTCAGCCACGCTGGGTGGTGTATGGAAGGTGGCGTGATTGGGTGACGGCCGGAGTTCTCCGGCCTTAGGCTCCACTTGGCATCGGCGTTTCGCATCAGTACTCGGTTCTGAAGATCGCCGACGAGACGATCACGATGTGGTTGGCGGTGGCCTGCGCGATCACAGGCGTGATGAGGATCAGGTTGAACTTCACCGTCACCTGCAGCGGGGCGTTGCCGGAAGCGGGGTTGATCGCGCTGCAGCCTCCGGCGGCGAGGGTCGAATACTCCCCGCCGGGTGCATTCATAGGTGGGTTGGTCTCTGCCGTCGACGGCGGGTTCGGCTCGGTGATGTAGACCCATGCCGAGTTACCAGGGGGCGTCGCGCTCGTCACGGGGCCCTGCGGGCAGGGCGCCGAGGACGGGATGCCGACGAGCTGTGAGGTGACCGTCGTCAGCACATCCGCATCGGTGGGCAGACGATTGGGAGCTCGCACCGCGCTGCGCGCCCCCTCTCGTGCGGCATGTCCGATCGTGTCGTAATAGAAGACCGCCCGCCCGATGTCGACGATGCCGAAGAGCAGCAGCAGGAGGACCGGCGAGATGAGGGCGAACTCGATCAGCGCCTGCGACCGCTGCCCAGAGAAAACCGGCTTGCGAGACCTCACGGGCCCTGCACCGTGATGTGCTCGTTGTTGGCAATATGGAACGAGCCGAACTGGGCTGTGATCAGGGGCGTGAGCGGCCCATACGAGTACAGGACGATCACGTTGAGGTCCTGCTGCCCCTGGCCGTTGGGCGGAGAGGTGAAATCGACCCCGGGCGTGTTGTCGTAGCAGATGTACAACCAGGGCTGGTTGGGGGTCGTCGGGTAGGCCGAGCTGACGTACGGCGGATTGTGAAAAGCATTGCCATCGGTCGGATTGGGGCAGGTGGTCGTGGGGTTCTTGAGCACTGAGGCCGGCAGCGAGTTCGAGGCGAGCTGTGCGTCGACGACCGCCTTGATCTGGGCGTCGTACAGGTACGGACGGGCCCGGCTGCCCGCATCGAACCACGCCCCGTGGCGAGCACCCTCACGGGCGGCGCTCGAAAGGACCTCGGAAACGTAGACCGCCTTCCCGATGTCGGCCAGCCCGCCGACGAGTAGGAGCAGGACCACCGACGAGAGGGCGAACTCGACCATCGACTGCCCAAATTGCGGGTTCGTGGCGGGACGAATGGCGGGGCTTAAGAAGGACGGCACCGCGGATATCTTGCCTATGATGTGTCGGCCTTGAGCACTTTTAGGGCCCTTACGTCGAGGCGGCCGTTCACCTTTCTGGGCGTCGTCCTTGCCTTGCTCGTGATCGGAGCCTTCGTCCTGGTCGCTCTCAACGCGGGCACGGCCGGCAGCACCCCGTTCATGTCGGTGGTCGTCGCCACGAAGGACCTCCAGCCCCGCCAGCCGATCGACGGGGCATCGCTGGACGTCAAGCGGGTGCCGGTCCCCGACGGATACCCGCAGGTCTTCTTCACCAAAATCTCCGACGTCCAGGGCATGATCCCCTTGGTAACGATCCCGTCGGGCCAGGAGGTCACTGCCAATGTGGTCGTCAAGCCGAGCCTGGCGCTCGGATCCCAGTCGCAGTACCTCCCCATCCCGTCGGGCTATGTCGCCTTGACCATCCCCACCAGCGAGCAGCAGGGCGTCGCGGACTTCATCCAACCCGACGACTACATCTCCGTGATCGCGACCGTCGCGACGCCTAGCAAGGTGGCCGCGATGACGATCTTCACCAACCTGCACGTGATTCGGGTCGGCACCAACGGCTCGACGCCCGGCTCGGGGGTCAGCAGCCTGACCGTGGTGGTGACCCAGTGCCAGGCCGAGATCATCACGTGGTTCCTGGCCTACGGAGGAGGCGGCTTGAAGTACTCGCTTGAGTCGTTCCACGACTACCAGCCGGGCAGCCAGACCAAAGACCCCAGCTGCCCCGACGTCGGAGCCGCCCATGGGGTCACGCTGCCGTTCATCCAGAAGACCTTCCCGAACCTCTTCTAAGGCCGATGGATCTCAGCGTCCTCCTGGCGATCGCCCTCCCTATGGCGGCGGCGATCGCGGTGTTCTTCTGGAGCCTCGACCGCGTCCGGACAGAGCGGTCGCGGGCAGGCGACAACGACGGCTTGCGGGCTCCGCGGGCGACCCCGCGCGAGCTCGTCGAACGCCTGCTGCGCCCGGCGGCCGACAACCTCAGCCAGAGGCGCAGCGTGGCCGGCCGGCCGACGCTGACCGAAGACCTGGCGCGGGCCGGACTCAACTTCACCCCGGCCGAGTACCTGCTGATCCGGATCGGTGCGGTGGCCCTTGGAGCGCTGATCGGCCTGTTCCGATTCGGCATCTCGCTCGGGCCGATCATCATCGGCGCGGTCGGCTTCGTGGTCCCGCCGCTGGTCGTCAACTACCTCCAGCGCCGCCGCCAGAACCTGTTCAACCAGCAGCTCACGAGCATGCTGCAGCTCCTCTCCAACTCGCTCAAGACGGGCTATGCGATCGACCGAGCCCTGGAGACCGTCGCGTCGAAATCACAGCCACCGGTCTCCACCGAGTTCGAGAGGGTGGCCACCGAGATCACCCTCGGCACGTCGGTGGAGGACGCGCTCAGCGCTCTGCTGCTGCGCATCAACAGCCCCGACCTGGAGTTCATCGTCACCGCGATCCTCCTGCACACTCGCGTCGGAGGCAACCTTGCCGAGGTGCTGGACAATATCTCCGACACACTGCGCGACCGCCTGCAGACCAAGCGCGACATGAGCGTGCTGACAGCCCAGTCACGGGCCTCCGCCACGATCATCACCGGCCTGCCGATCCTGCTCGCGCTCGGCCTGTACGTGTTCGTACCCGGCTACTTCGCTCCCATGACCAGCACGTTCACCGGCTACATATTGCTTGGGATCGCCGGCCTGCTGATCCTGATCGGCAACATCCTCATCCGGCGTATGACCCAGCTGCAGTCATGACGCCGACTTTCATGATCGCGATCTCGGCCGGCGTCATCTGCGGAATCATCGTCATCGCGTACTTCATCGCCATCGACCAGTCGAAGGCGGCCATGGCCGCCAATGGGGCCTGGATCGCGCCGCCGGTGCAGACAACCTGGCTGAAGCGGTTCGAGGCCCTGGCCCGTCCGCTCGCCTCGCGCATGCCCGCCCACGCCACGGGACCGTTGCGACAGAGGCTGAGCCGCGCCGGCGACCCCGGCAACCTCACACCGGCCGGGTTCCAGGCGGTGCGGTACGCCGCGGCCGCCTTCTTGGCCATCGCGGGCCTTGCCGTCGGAGCGCTGCTCCACACGTCCGTGCCTCCGCTCGTCCAGGCGCCGGTGGTCGGTGCGTTCATGGCGACGCTGGGCTACGTGGCGCCGAATCTGTGGCTCAGCCAGCGGATCTCGCAGCGGCGGCACCAGATCGAGCGATCGCTCGCCGAGGCGACGGACCTACTGACCCTCGTGGTGGAGTCCGGCATGAGCCTCGACGAAGGCCTCCTGAGCATCACCGAGCGGTTCCACAACGCGCTGGGCGACGAGATCGGCAAGGTCCTCCGGGAGATCCGGCTCGGCCGGCCCCGCATGGCGGCTCTGGAGCAGATGGCCGTGACGACCGAGGTGGCGGACCTCCACCACCTGGTGGAGTCGATCGTGCAGTCCGACCAGATGGGCGTTCCGATCGCCCGGCTTCTGAGAGTGCAGGCAACCGAGATGCGCCGGCGCCAGCGGCAGACTGCTCAAGAGCGCGCTGCCCAGGCCTCCTCGCGGATGGTGTTCCCGATGGTGGGCTGCATCTTCCCGGTTCTGTGGATCGTCTTGCTGGGCCCGGCCATCATCCAGATCCTGAAAAGTCTCCACTAAGAATCGCGGTGGGGACAGATGTCCCCTCCGCGGACCAACCCCTCTCCTCGGCCACGCTCGGTGGCGTTTGGCAGGTGCCGTGCTGGGGGACGGCCGGAGTAAATCCGGCCTAAGGCTCCACTTACAAATCGCGGTGGGGACAGATGTCCTCTGGCAGGTGGCGTGCCGGGGGACGGCTCCAATTACGCAGCTAAATTATCTGGCTGTAGCGGTCGAAGACCTCACGGAGGTCACCCGGCGGTTCGACTCTGTGCCGCTTCATCGTCTCGAACAGGCTGAGGATGTGACGGACTCCGGCGAGCGTGACTCCCTTCTCGCGGGTCAGGTTCTGGATGACCTGGACCTTGCTGATGTCTCGCTGCGAGTAGCGCCGCCGGTTGGTCGAGGTGCGGAAGGGCTCGATCAGCCGAGCATCCTCGTAGAGCATGAGCGTGCGGGGATGGGTCTCGAGGATCTCGGCAGCCACGCTGATCGTATAGAGCGGCTTGTCGAGGTCCCCAAACGACGGTTGGGGACTGCGGGTGCTCCCTCGACCGCTTACGGGGTGCGCCACGGTCCACCAATCCTAGGCCGCTAGACGGCTTTCTTGCGGCCCTTGTCCGCCCGTCCCCAGAGACTCTCGAGGTCGTAATACGAGCGCTCTCCAGGCAGGAAAACGTGAGCGAGCACCGAGTCGAAGTCGAGCAGGATCCAGGTGGCGTCCTGGTAGCCGTCAACCGCAAGCGGCCGGACCTTCCGGTCCTTGGCCGCTTCGACCATCGCATCGGCGATGGCGCGGACCTGGCGGTCGGTTTCCCCTTCGCAAATCACGAAGTAGTCGGCGACGGAGGTCTTGTCGCGAACGTCGATGACGACGGCATCCCAGGCTTTCTTGTCGACTGCCGCGGTGCGGAGCAGCCGGGCTGTCTGGAGGGGCGTTACCCCCTTGGTGCGCGCGGGCTTCAACTTATCCAATGTACAGATCATGGGCGGCGACGTATCGCTCGACCGCCGGCGGCACCTTGCCCGCGATCGAACGCCCGCGCTTGACGTCTTCCCTGATCGCGCTCGCGGACACATCCGGCGTCCGCTCGAGGCAAAGAATCACATCGGGTTGGCCGAGGCCTGCGGCCTCGAGGTCGGTGGGCCGCGGTGATCCACTGCCGGGGCGCGCGACCACCAGGATCTTCGCAAGCTCGCGTATCTGCTCGGGCTTTTGCCACGTATTGAAGAGCCGGGCGGCATCCCAGCCCAGGATTAGGAACAGCTCGGCATTCGGGTGGACGGCCCGCAGACCGCGGAGCGTGTCCGAGGTGAACGACGGCCCGGGCCGCAGCAGCTCGGCGTCCGACACCTCGAGGCGCTCATCGTCAGAGGTGGCGAGCCGTGTCATCTCCAGCCGATCCTCGCCCTTCGCTGAGGCCGGCGGCCGGTGCGGCGGCTGTCCGGTGGGCATGAAGATCACCCGATCGAGTCCGCCGCACTCGATGGCTCCCTTCGCAGCCGCCAGGTGGCCGAAGTGAATGGGATCGAAGGTTCCGCCCAGCACGCCGACGCGTTGATGGAGCTCTGTCACGGCCGGTACTCGAACTCGACGCCGCCGATGCGTACCGTTTCGCCGTCCTCGATCCCCGCAGCCTCCAGGGCCTGGTTGACCCCCAGGCGGTCGAGCTCGGTCTGAAACCGGTCCAGCGACCCGGTTGATTCGAGGTTGGTATGGGAAACGAGGTGCTCGACCCGGCTGCCGCTCACCGCAAAACCCCAGTCCTTTCGCTCGACGACCAGGTTTGAGGACGGAGGCGTCAGCTTCATTGTGGCCGGCCTCGGCGGCGCTATCGGCTCCGGAGCCGTTGCAAGCGCGGTGACCATGGCTTCGAGGAGCTCCGGCAGGCCTTCGCCCGTCAAGGAAGAGATGAAGTGCACGTCCCTGCGCCGTGAGCGTTTGCGCAGCTTCCGAGTCGGCTCGAGGTCGAGCTTGCTGACCGCGACGATGTACGGGCGACCTGCTAGCTCGGGAGAGAAGCGCGTGACCTCGCCGATGACGCCCTCAAGGCCTGGCCAGGGATCGGGCGTAGAACCGTCGACCACATAGACGAGCACCCGGGTCCGCTCGGCGTGGCGCAGAAAGCGATGGCCCAGACCGGCGCC
>DATINX010000043.1:0-8056 GCA_035473835.1 Candidatus Dormiibacterota bacterium
TGTTCCTGGAACCTGACCGGAATCGGTCACTTCGCCCGCGAGACTACCAGAGTAAGTTCGCCGCCACCTCGTGCAGGGGACGATCGTCTCAAACTATGGTGTTTTGAGGGCCGCCGACCCATAATCGGCGCGCAGCGATCAGCTTTTTCAGGAGGGTTTCCATGTCGCAGATTCCGCCCCCGCCCCCGGGACAGCCGACTCCCTCCGGAGGTCAGAGCAACGTCGGCAGCAACAAGAATCTCTACACGATTCTCGCCTGGGCTCTCCTTCCACCGATCGGGAGCCTGATCTTTCTCTTCGTCGGGAAGGATGACCCCGACGTCAAGTACAACGCCGCCGAGGCGCTGATCATCCACGGGGTTTGCCTCGTGATCTCCATCATCCTTTTCGTTTTCCTCTTGCCGATTTATCCGATCTGGCAGCTCGTATGGTTCGTCGTTTGGCTGGTCGGCCTGATCATGGCCCTACAGGCCAACGGCGCTCGTGTCAACTACCCGGTCCTCGGCCCGGTGGTGGCGCAGTACGTGCCGATGGTCGAATCCTGGGCAAAGTGACCACCCGGTAGAAACCGAAAGAGAGGCCTCGCCGCCGCGGGGCCTCTTTTCTATTCTTGGTCTCCGAGTTGCTGTAGGGCTTTCTCCACTCCGGCGCGCAGCTCGTCCCGCTCTTCACGAAGCACGTTTGCTTCCGCGCGGGCGTTGGCCAGCTGATGCCTCAGCCGTTCGACCTCGGTGTCGAGCTCCTTGACTCGCGGATCTGGTCCCGAAGCGCCTTCGCGGCTCTCGGCCAGCTCCATGCGCGCGCGCTCGAGCAAGACCCTCAGCTCGCGCCTCTCCGCAAGGAGCTCCTGAACGACCGACTCAGCCGGCTTTTTCTGCTCGCTCGACATAGCGGCACAGTCCAGGCTGGAACTCGCGCAGGCGGAGATGCTCCATCTCGCCGCGCAGATACCGCGCTTTGATCGCCAGGCTCTTGATGCCTTTGACGTCCTCATGGGGAAGCCTGTAGAGCTTCCCCGAGTCGACCAGCATGCAGAGCGCCAGCCTCTCGCCGTCCTTCTCGATCACGTGCTTGTAGCAGGGCACCGTGCGGCGGGCGATCTCCATCTTCGTGAAACCGCCGACTCTTCCGAACAGGACGTCCTTAGGGCTGCGCATATCGCCAGGCGAATGCTAATTGAGTAGAGACAGCTGCTCGGGTTCCGGCGGGGGTTTGAGGATGACGCGGCGCCGGTCCGACACGCCGTGGGCCGCGCGGAGGCGGCGCACAGTCTTCATGGTCTGCTCGCCGTAAGCCGGCGGAAGGTAGGCCCGGCCTCGGTAGGCCGCCTCATAGCGAGGTATCAGCTCCGGCCAGTGCTTGGCGAGCACCGACATGAAATGCTCCCGTGTGCCCTCTCTCAGATGAAGCATCCCCGCCCACAGTCCGGTTGCCCCGGCGGCCCGCGCAGCCTCGACCACGGCCTCGAGGCGATCCGGCCGATCGGTGAGGCCGGGAAGAATCGGCGCCATCCCTACGCCTACGTCGATGCCGGCGCCGACGAGCTTCTCGATTGCCCTCAGTCGCTGCCGTGGATGCGCCGTGCCGGGTTCGGTCCGGCGCCAAACCTCGTCGTCGACGGTCGGGATGCTGAATGTGATGTGCAGGTCCGCGCGCTGAGCGAGCTCGGTGAGGACGTCGATATCGCGGACGATCATCGGCCCGCGCGTGATCATCGCGGCGGGATTGGAGAAATCGCGCAGCACCTGGAGGCACTGCCGGGTCAGCTTGAAGCGGCCTTCCGCAGGCTGGTAAGGATCGGTGGCGGCGCCGATGACGATCGTTTCCTTCCGCCACGATTTTCGTGACAGCTCGCCGCGCAGGACGCCCGCGACGTTGACCTTGATGCGAACGGTGCGGCCGTAGCGATCGTCCGAAGGCCGGTCCGCGCGCAGCTCGAAAGCGCGCACGTAGCAGAAGGCGCAACGGTGTTCGCAGCCGGTGTAAGGGTTCAGAGACCAGTCGAACGGCATCCCTTTGACGCGATTGAGGGCGGATTTGCACTCGATCTGCTCGTAATGGACGTCAGCCAGCCGGGGCTCGGGAACAGACATCATCAGCCGATGATAGAACAAACGTTCGGAGCAGTCTTAACAACCAGGGTTGGCAGCCCGCGCGAATTCGAATTGAATACGCCGAGGCGTGCCGGTGGGGGGAGGGAACCGGAAAACGGGGAGGGCCCCCAAAAGGTATGTCAGGTTTTCTTGGCGGGCTTCGGGCGCGTCGTGGAGGACGGGCAGAAGTCGTTCAGGATGCACTCCTCGCACTTCGGCTTCCGCGCGATGCAAATCCTCCTCCCATGCAGGATCAGCCGCAGCGACAACCCGGTCCATTCCTCTTTAGGCACGATCGAGCAAATCTGCCGCTCGATCTTGACCGGGTCCTTCGTCGACGCGAGCTTGAGCCGGTTGGTGAGGCGGATCACGTGCGTGTCGACCGCAAAGCCGGGCACGTTGAACGCGACCCCGAGTATGACGTTGGCCGTCTTGCGCCCGATTCCCGGCAGCAACACCAGGTCTTCGATGCGCGCCGGGACCACGCCGCCGAACAGCTCCACCAGCTTGCGGCTGGCCGCGATGATCGACCGCGTCTTGGCGCGAAAGAAGCCAGTCGGCTTGATGGTCGCCTCCACCTCCGCAGGGTCGGCCGCGGCGAGGTCGAACGCCGTCGGGTAGCGGCCGAACAGCGTTGGGGTCACGAGGTTGACCATCTTGTCCGTCGTCTGGGCGGACAGGATTGTCGCTATCAGCAGCTGGAACGGATTCTCATGTGACAGCTCGGTGACGGCCGGGTAGGCCTCACGCAATCGCTCCACCGTGAGCAGCGCCCGGGTTCGTGCACCGCGCGGCAGGCGCGGGAGTGGCGGCGCCTTCTTTTTCTTCTTAGGAGGCAAGGAGCTTGCGCGCCGCCGCGGCCACTTGCGCTCCATCGGCCCGGCCGGCGAGTCGCGTGGTGGCGGCCTTCATGACGGCCCCGAAAGCCTTGGGGTCGCTCACCTTCAGCTCGGCGATCACCGCGCGCACCTCCGCCTCTACCTGCTCCGCGCTCAAGCCGGCCGGCAGGTAGGTCCGCAGGAGCGCCATCTCCGCCTCTTCGCGCTGCGCGGCCTCTTCACGACCGCCTTTGCGGTAGGCCTCGATCGCGTCCTGGCGGCGTTTGACCTCCTTGCGCGCGACCCGCTCGAGCAGCGGATCGTCGATGCTTCCGCTAGCGTCCGCCTCCTTGGACGCCCTCACCACCTCGCTTTTCAGAAGGGAGAGCGTGTTCAACGCGAGTTCGTCTCGGCGCCGCCTGGCGTCGACCAGTTCAGTTTGCAGACGGTCGTACAGGGCCACGTTAGCGATAGTACACACGCATGCCGATCGCCCATAATCGGCGCCTATGGGTCTCGCTCCGATCCTTCTCGTCGGCCCGGTGGTCGCCGCCATCGGCCTCTTTGCCGTCATCTTCGTGATGAGGCACAAGTCGGTCCAGACCAAGTCCATGTACTCCGCGCGCCGTGGACAGATCGAGCGCAAGGTTCGTGCGGCGCGGCAGCGCACCCTGGCGCCCACCAGCAAGCACGCCGACGCAGCGGCGCCGCAGACCTTCCCCGCCCCGGGGATGGAGGCCAAGGAGGCCATCCCGACCGCGACGTGGGGCCCCGCCTTCGCGCCACCTTCGGCTCCGCCGCCTCTTCCTCCGGCTCCGCAGGTCTGGGAAGTCGGGCCAACGGCACCTCCGAGCGCGCCGCCGTCCGAGCCGCCGCCGCCATTCGAGCCACCTTCCGGAACCCCGCCCCCCCCGTTTGCGCCGCCATCCGAGGCGCCGCCGTCCTTCGAACCGCAGACCATCACGCCCTCCGCACCGGCATACGAACCCGTATTCGCGCCACCGGCGGAAGAGGTTTGGAACCCGGCACCGGGGGAGCCCTTCGCGCCTGCGATGGCCGAGCCGGCGGGCGCCACCCAAACACCGGCCGGCGAAGGCGCATCGTGGTCCATCGTCGGAGAAAACAAGGCCGGCGTCGCGGAACCGCCCGTCGAAAAGAAGGCCAAGAAGGACAAGCAGGCGCATAGCGGCTCCAGCTGGCAGCTGGCGTCAGGCCTCGCTCCGGGAGAGGATGCCGAGGACGAGCTCAGGCGACCCGGCGCCGCGATGGCGATCGCTCAGTACGCGGTGCTCGTGGTCGGCCTCGTCATGGTGCTCATCGGCGTCATGGTCATGGTCGCCAACACACACACCACCTGACGCCGAACGAAGAGCTCTAGAAAGCCTCGAGCATCGCGCGGGCGAGTGCCGCGCCGCCATCGGCCATGACCGTGTCGCACACGATCACCCGATATGCGAGAGCCTCGATTTCGGCAGCCGCGCCCGCATCGCGTGAATCGAGAACGAACGATCCCGCCACGGACTGGTACTTGCGAGCAACGTCCACCGGCGAAGCGTCCGACCCGAGCGCCCGAAGCATCTCGACAGTCGGCCCCTTCAGCGCGCGGCCGCCGACGATCGGGGTCACGGCGATGGTGCGCTCGCTGCGTAATCGCGGACCGATCACCTCGAGAATCGGGGCTATCGAGATCAGAGGGTTCGACGGGCCGATCACGACAAGGTCCGCATCGACGATCGCCGCCACTGCCTCAGGCGCCGCCTCCGCCTCGGCCGCGCCGGTGATCTCGATCGAGTGCAGCTTTGGAGCCAGGCGCTCGCGCACGAAGTACTCCTGGAAGGAAAGGCGCCCGACCGCTGTCATGAATCGGGTGCGGATCTTGTCGTCGGTGACCGGCAGGACGCGCGTTGGCAGGCCGAATCTCCGGCACAGCTCGAGGGCCGTCTCTGTCAGGCGCCTGCCGCTGTTGAGCATCTCCGCGCGCAGAAGGTGGGTGGCCAGGTCGCGGTCGCCTATGCGAAACCAGGTCGGTTCGCCCAGCCGGCCCAAGGCCTCCAGTGTCGCGAAGGTGTCCCCTTTCTGCCCGTAGCCGGCTGCCTCGTCGAAGACCCCCGCGAGCCGGTAGATCGTCGCGTCGACGTCTGGGCACACGAGGAGGCCCCAGAACTCGTCGTCGTCCGCCGTGTTTGCGATCACCGTCAGGTCGCCCGGCGGAAGCATGGACTGAAAACCGGCGGCGAGCTTCGCGCCGCCGGTGCCGCCTGTAAGGACGACGACTCTCACCTGAATACGTCTTCGGCGGCCGGCCGGACCAGATCGCTCCCGTGACCGTCGCCTGTAAGGTCCAGGCCGCGAATCACCACGACCGGTGAGCGAGCGGTCTTGCCCATGACCAGGCCGGCAGACGAAGCCAGATCGTCGGCGATGGCCAGCACCGTGGCGTGCATCTCCCTGCCAGCGTCGTCGAGGGTTCCGCGCAGGTCGATCAGGGCGGGCAGTCCAGCGACACCGAGCGCGACGTTCACGATGCCCAACCGCCATGGGCGCCCGAACGTGTCCGACACGATGACGCCGACGTCGACGCCGGCACGCTCGTGGATGCGTTCGCGGATTCGGCGGGCGCTGGCGTCCGGGTCGTCAGGCAGCAGAGTGACGATGCCCGGTGCGCTGGTGTTCGACTGGTCGACCCCCGAGTTGGCGCACACGAACCCGTGACGCGTCTCGGTGATCAGCACGCGCTCGGACCGCAGCACGCGCACGCTCTCGTCGAGGATCACCTGGACGAGGCGAGGGTCCGGCAGGGCGATGAGGTTGGGCGCGATGCGCTTCGCTTCATCGCCCGCCACCACTGTCTCCAGGTCGCGCAAACGGCCTTCTGACTTCGACACGACCTTCTGTGCCACCACCAGAACGTCATCCGCTTCGAGAGTCGTCCTGGAGGCGATCAGGTCGCCGAGGTCATCGCCGGCATGGACCTCCGGAAGGCCCTCCACGGCGAATAGCTCGATTCGGTTCACACCGCGCGACGCAGCCGCGTGAGGTCGGCCGGCTCATCGAGGTCGAGGGCCATCGCCTCCGACTCGTGAGTCACGAAGCGCACGCCTTTCTGGCGCGCCTCGTTCTCGAAGGCCGCCAGAGAGTCAGCCCCGAAATGGAGGCCGATGACATGTGGCGGGTGTAGGTACAGCGCGTTGGTACCGCCCCTGCCCACGGCCGGCACCGCCACCACCGCCGGCGCCACGAAACCGCCTGCGAGGTCGAGCACCTCGCGCACGGACTTCTTGGTCACGAGCGGAAGGTCGCTGGACAGCAGCAGAACCGCATCCGCGCCGCCGTCTACGGCACGTGTGATGCCGCGCTGAGCGGCCACGTTCTGGCCTTCCTGGCGAGGTTCGACCAGCACTTCCGCGCCGAGGTCGAGCGCGAGGGCCGCAGCCTCATCGCTGCCCGCCACGACCAGACGATGCACGCCCGCCGCGGCCGCGCGAATCGCACGTGTCGCGTTCGCGCGAGCCAGCGCCCTTCGCTCGGCCGGGGCCAGAGCTGGACCCAGCCTCTGCTTGGCGGAATCGAAGTCCTTGACGAGGACGACAACCCAGGTGCTCATCGGTTTCCCCATCGTTCACGTATTCGGGGCAGTATCTGTGAGCCGTACAGCTTCAGAAAGCGGGCCTGGTCGTTACCCGGTGCGTGGAAGACCAGGTGGTCGAAGCCGAGCTCGACATAAGGTCGCAGCTGCTCGATGTGCTCTTCGGGATCGTTGGAAACCAGCCACCGCCGGTCAGCGACCCCTTCCGCCTCTCTCGCCAGCCGCTCCATCTCGCGCGGATCGCCGACACCCGCCTTGACCTCCGCGGGAAGTGCGAGCGCCGCCCAGATCTTGGTGTCCTCCTTTGCCCGCCGGCGGTCGGTGTCGTACGACACCTTGACCTCGATCATCCTCGTGAGCTGCGAATGGTCCCGGCCTTCTGAGGTTGCGCCTTCGGCGAACGACGGGAGCAGCTGCTCCGCGTAGAGCTCCATGCCCTTGCCCGACGTGCAGATGAGGCCATCACCCGCGCGGCCGGCGTACTTCGCTACCTGCGGGCCACCGGCGCCGATGTAGATGGGGATCGGCTCCTCAGGGCGGTCGTAGATGGTCGCGTTTCGCGTGTGGTAATACTCGCCATCGAACGTCACGCTCTGCTCAGTCCACAGCAGCTTGATGAGGCGGACCGCCTCGCGTAGGCGGGCGAATCGCTCCTTATTGTCTGGCCATGAGATTCCGAGAGCACCCTCGTTGAGGTGCTCGCCGGTCCCGACGCCGAGAATCATGCGGCCCGGCTGGAGCGACCCCAGCGTCCCGAACGCTTGGGCGACGATCGCGGGGTGGTACCGAAACGTCGGGGTGACGATCGAGGTACCAAGTAGGACTCGTCGCGTGCACTCCCCGGTGGCGGCAAGCCACGAGAACGCAAAAGGAGCGTGGCCGTCCGAATGCCGCCACGGCTGGAAGTGGTCGCTGACGAACACGCTGTCGAAGCCGTTCTGCTCGGCCTCAACCGCGAAGTCGAGCAATGGCCGTGGAGCGAACTGCTCGGCCGAAGCCTTGTATCCAAGCCGGAGCATGTCTATGTAACTAACTCAGCGCCGGTAGTATCGCTTCCAGCTGAAGCCGATCCCGGCCGCCGCGGCCGCGACCAGCACGACGCCGAGCGCCACCAGGCTGTGGGTGTCGAAGTTGATGACCGCACTGATCATCATCACCGCCAGCATGACAACGGCCAGCAGCATCATGACCACCAACGTGGCGGCGCGGTGGACCTTCACAGCGCTAGCTTAGAGGCCGCATGGAAAGGCCACAGGACGTCCACCTGCGCTCGACGACATCGACGCAGGACGTGGCGCGCGACCTGCCGATCGGCTCGATCGTGGTCGCCGATCATCAGACCGCCGGCCGCGGGAGGCAATCCCACCAGTGGGCAGCCCCCGCCGGAGCGGCGCTGCTGGTCTCATTCGTGCTCAAGCCGAATCCGCTCTTGAGCCTGGCCGCCGGGGTGGCGGCCGCCGAGGCGTGCGGCGGAGGCGTGCGGTTGAAATGGCCCAACGACCTGCTGCTCGACGGCCGGAAGGTCGGCGGCATCCTGGTCGAAGCCTCGCCGGCGAAGG
>DATINX010000044.1:0-10057 GCA_035473835.1 Candidatus Dormiibacterota bacterium
ACCACGACGGCCAGGTTCTGGCCGAGCAGGTCGTGAAGGTCGCGGGCAAAGCGCAGGCGCTCCTCGCTGACGGCGAGCCGCGCGATCTCCTCGCGGGCCGCCTCGAGCTGCCGTATGTACCGCACCAGGAGGCAGCCGCCGATCGCGGTCAGGCCGACCAGAAAGTCGTTCAGGAATACCTGGAACGCACGGTCCAAGGGCGCGCCCTGTTCGAACTGAATGAGACCCGCGACAACTGAGAAGGCAAGCACCGCGGCTGCCGCGGGACGTGTCCGGAATGCCGCGCCGGCTGCGACCGTGGCAAACACCATCGCATCCGCGCCCGAGATCGGCGCGAGGGCCGTCAAGAGGGCAGAGAGCAGAGCGATCGCCCATACGGCGATGGCCGCGGAAGGCCCCTCCGACCCCAGGGCCCGAATCCAGAACCAGATCCACAGGACGATGTACGTGCCGAAGCCCGCCAGTAAACCGACTTTGGCGCTGCTCGGCGGCAAGCTGAGGATCGCAGGCGCGCTCAGGAGCATGAAGCCGACCCATAGAGAGAAGAAGATGCGGCCGGCCAGGATTCGGCCGGGCGTGAGCGTCATCGCATGCCCAGGTTAGTCCGCCACCACACCCCGCGGAAGTGACCTCGAGCGTGGATGCGGCGGTGACTTATGTCATTGGGTTGGATCAGGGCCTAACGTAGGGCGATATGCCGGCCGAGACGGACATCCCCGGAATGGAAGGCGAGGCGGAGGACGCCGGCGCGGTCCGAGCACCGTGGCGAACCCTCATCTCAGCCGTCCACCCGAACCCCACCGTGAAGATCAACCACGGCGCCACGTTTCTCGTCACCGACCAGCACGGCGCGGTGCCGCAGGAGGCGGGTGACACAGGCCTGTACGCGGCCGACACCCGTTTCGTCTCGCGACACGAGGTGCGGCTCAACGGGCGCCGCCCGATGTCGCTGGCTTCCGTGCGGCTTTCGTTCCGGCGCGCGCGCTGGCATCTGATCGCCGACGACATCACCAGCGCAACCGAGGACATGCGCGGCGCGCGAGTCGCAGTGACCATCGACCGCCTGCTCGGATTCCACCGGCTGCACGAGGACCTGGTCCTGAGAACGTACGGGCGGACACCGCTGACGCTGCTGCTCGAGATCGCCCTCGAGAGCGATTTCGCCGACCTCTTCGAGGTCAGGCAGCGCCAGTGGCAGCGCCGCGCCGACTTGGAGACGAAATGGAGCTCGCCCAACCGCCTGGACGCCCACTATCGAAACCGGGATTTCTATCGCTGCTGCCTCGTACGCACGCTGACAGACCGAGCTGGAATCACTTACGCCAACGGCTCGCTGCGGTTTCCGGTCGACCTGCAGCCTGGATCGGAATGGCGTTTGTGCCTCCAGTACGACCTCCTCACCAGCGAAAGCCAGCATCCAACGCTCGCGAAAAGCTGCCCGTTCTTGAGTCAGGAGGGCGACGAGCATGTGCATCACGGGGTGAGCTGGCAGCACTCCGCGTCGCGAATCGAGCCGGCTGACATCCGCCTGCAGTTTGCGTACGAGCGGGCGATCGACGACCTTTCCGCGCTGCGACTTCACGAACACGATTCTTCATCGGAGCACTGGATGCCGGCTGCCGGGCTCCCGTGGTTCATGGCCCTCTTCGGGCGCGATTCGCTGATCGCGTCCATGCAGACGATGATCGCCGGACCGCAGGCTGCCCTCGGCACGCTCGAGAACCTGGCCAAGCGCCAGGCCGACTTCGACGACCCGGAGCGTGACGCCGAACCGGGCAAGATCCCGCACGAGCTCCGGGTGGGCGAGTGGGCCCATTTCGGGATCGTTCCGCACCGACCCTATTACGGCACCGCGGACGCGACGCCTCTCTACGTGCTGCTGCTGGCGGAGCAGTATCGCTGGACCGGGGACCTCGATGGGCTGGTTCCTTACAGGGCAGTGGCCGAGCGATGCCTCGAGTGGATCGACCGCCACGGCGATCGCGACGGCGACGGCTTCCAGGAGTACGCGCCGCGCACCTCACACGGTTACCGCAATCAGGCTTGGCGTGACGCGCATGACGGAGTCGTCGACGAGAATGGAATCTTTCCCGAGCTCCCGATCGGCACCTGCGAGATGCAGGCGTACGTTTACGCCGCCAAGCTGCACATCGCCCCGCTTTTCGAAGCCTGGGGGGATCACGAATCCGCCCGCCGGCTCGTCGCGGAGGCGATGGACCTGCGCAAGCGATTCCACACCACCTTCTGGCTCGACGATGTGGGCGAGCTCGCGTTTGCGCTAGACGGCAACAAGCGCCCGGTGCGTACGGTGGTGTCGAACCCGGGTCACTGCCTTTGGATGGGCATTCTCGACCGGCATCGTGGCCGAGCGGCCGGCGAGCGGCTGATGCGGCGTGACCTGTTCAGCGGCTGGGGCCTGCGCACGCTTTCCGAGGATCATCCGTCCTACGACCCGCACTCGTATCAGCGCGGCTCGGTCTGGCCGCACGATTCCGTAATGGCCGCGGCAGGGCTGCGGCGCTACGGAATGATCGAGGCCGCGTGGAGGGTCATGGACGGGCTCTTGAGCGCGGTGATGTGCTTCGAGGACATCCAGATGCCTGAGCTGTTCGCGGGCCTGCAGCGCGAAGAGTTCGCGGTGCCGGTCCCATATCGAATGGCCAACGTGCCCCAGGCCTGGTCTGCGGGCGCCATCTTGCAGATGGTTCGAGTGCTGCTCGGCGTCGAACCCGACATGCCCTCCGGCAAGCTGTACGTCGACCCTGCCCTGCCGCCATGGTGCCCGGTTTTGGCTCTGGACAGGCTACATGTCGGTCCGCACGAGGTACGCATCCGAGCCGAGAGGGGAGAGGACGGGTCGTGCTCTCTAGACGTCGTCGCGCCTCCCGGCCTCGAGGTGGTGCGCGGCACGCCGCCGTGGCTGGAGCTGCTCCCAGACTAGTTCCCTCTCGCCCGCAGGGAGACGGCGTCAAATACCTACAAGGGGCTTAAGGCCGGTCTGGGAGTTGTAGATGTGTGGGACCCCTCCGGATCGCCATGGTCGTCAGTCCCTGGTACCCCGTCCCCCCCGCGGGGTATGGCGGCATCGAGGTCGTCGCCTTCAACCTGGCCGGCGAGCTGCAGCGGCGCGGGCACCATGTGACCGTCATCGGGCGCGAAGGGTCGACAGGCCCCTTCGAGGTGGCGGCCCTCGCCCCGGCCGAATGGACGGGCCAGCTGGGGACCAAGGATCACATCAACCGAGAGACCCAGTTTCTGCATCGCGCTTACGAATTCATTCGCGGCCGAGCGTTCGACGTTGTGCACGACCATACGGGTTTCGTTGGCATCCTCCTCGGGGCGTTGCTCGGCCACCCGCCTGCGGTGGCGACGCTGCACGGAGACCTGCCGGGTTCCGCGTACGACTTCCTGGCCGAGGTCGACGAAGAGGTCCGCCTGGTCGGCATCAGCCGCTCCCAGCTGGCACAGTGCCCGACAGTGGAGTGGGGAGGCATGGTCTACAACGGGGTCGACACCTCTCACTACCGGCCGGTCGCGCAGCCGCGGGAAAAGGACGATTACCTCTTTCAGCTGGCCCGCATCAGCCCTAAAAAAGGGCAGCACATCTCGATCGAGCTGGCGCGAAGGCTGGGCGTGCGGCTGGTCCTCGCCGGAAAGGTCGATACCGCTACGGTCGAATATTTCGAACGCCAGGTGAAGCCTCACATCGGCCAGGTTGTCGAATGGCACGAAAACGTGAGCGGCGATGTCAAGGCCCGATTGCTCGCGCGGGCACGCGCGATGATCAATCCGATCCAGTGGGAGGAGCCGTTCGGGCTGGCGATGGTCGAAGCGATGGTGAGCGGCACGCCCGTGCTCGCTACAAATCGCGGCTCGGCGGTCGAGCTCGTCGAGCCAGGCGTCACCGGTTGGCTCGCTGACGACGTCGACGGCCTTGTTCAGGCCTACGGCCGGCTGGGTGAGATCGACCCGCACAGATGCGCCGCGCGTGCCGCCCAGCGTTTCGGCCTGGAGCAGATGGCCAACGGGTACCTGTCGGTGTACGAGACCGCGCGCCTCGGCCAGCAGTTCCGAAAGCCCGCCTAGCTTGAGGTCACTTCGTCTCAGGCGCGGGCGCGCGCGCGAGGCGCGTTGGCGTCGCCGGCGGGCGGGGCCGGCTGCCCGTTGGTCGTGAATACGGGTCGCGTCCCGACCGCATAGCCGGTCCACTGGCCGCGGGCGAGGAGGTCGACCGCCATCGTCTCGAGGTCGCGCACGCGCTGATTGGCGCGGATCGCCTCGCGGATGGAAAGGATGCCGACCGCGGGGTGTCGCTTCTCGATCACGTGGCGCAGCATGTTCAAGTGCGCGTTGTCGGGCACTCCGGGCTCGCGGATCCTGCGCACCGCGGCGCGCACGGTGGCCTGCGTGCCGTCGATCGCCTCCCCACGCCCGAAGTCGAACTTGTAGCTGGGGCTGCGCCCGCCGGCGCGTCGCTCCCCGCTCAGCTTTATCCACTTCGCGTTTTCGGCGCCCTTGCCGGCGTCGATGATCAGGCGCACCGAGCGCCCGTGGTACGGGAAGCTGCCATTCATTCGCGCATAGCTCTCGCGCTGCCCCACGAGCCCTTCGTGCCGCCCGACCAGCAGCGGGGCGTCCGCGTCGAGGCGGATGTGGTCGATGGGCGTGAGCAGCGAGATGATGGCGAAGGCGTGGGGGATGAGGTCGGCGATCACACCGATATCGGCTGCGGCGCCGGCCAAAGGCTGCTCCTCGAGTATCTCGATGCGGATCTCTTCGACGCTGTCGAGGAAGTCGCGCAGCGTGCGCTCTTCTGTCAGGAGCAGCTGCAGGAGCCGGACCTCGAGCTTGAAGTAGTAATGGTCGGCTGCGACGATCTCGACCCCGCCCGGCGCGGTGTCGAGGAACTCGCGGTACGCCTCGGGGGGCGCGCCGAGTGGCTTCTCGATGAGGATGACGTCGCTGAGGTCGTAATAGAGCGCGACTGTCGGCAGGTGCGTTGCGGCCGGCGTGACGACATACGTGATGACGTATGAGCTGGACTCAAGCTCACGTTCCAGCTGGTCGTGCGCCGGCGATCCGGGGCTGTCCCAGTAGAACGCGTCGCCGTGCGTCCGCACGTCCTCCTCTTTGGCTCCGATACGTTCGCGACCCGCGGGCGTGTCCTGCTCGACGACGTGGGTTCGGAAGTTGAAGAACTGCTTGAGAGTGAGGAGATGCTGGTACGCCTTCTGGCCCCACTGGCCGAATCCGATGAGGACGAAATCCTTCTGCAGGTGGCGTTCCTCCTCCGCCAGGGCGTGGAGGCGCGCGTTCTTGATGGCGACGGCCGCCTGCAGGGCCAGGCCCTGCGCGCGCTGCACCTCTTCGGTGGTGAATGCCCGCAGCCGGTCGCGCTCGGCGAGCACCGCGGCTCCGATCGACTGGCCGTCCGCCACGAGCGGCAGGGCGAGCAGCGACCGCACGCCGAAAGTGCGCGCATAGGCCTGGCTCACCTGGCCGCTGGCGGCGGTGTCTTCGATGATCACCGGCGCGCCGCGGTCGAGCACCTCGAAGAGGAATGACGGCTCGGAACGCTCGCCGTGCTGGCGGCGCCACAGGTCCTCTTGGTCCGAGGCGGCGGCGCCGAACCAGCCTTCGCGATCCTCTTCGTAAAGCGCGATCTGGCACAGCGACGCATCGACCAGCCGGGCCAGGTTGGTCGCGACGAGCCGGAGGGTCTGGTCGAGGTCGATCGAAGAAGCGATCGCGCGGCTGATGTCCGCGCTCAGCTCAAGCTGCTCACCGTGCCTGCGCGTGTCCTCGTAGAGCCCCGCGGTCTCGACTGCCATCGCCACCTGGGCGGCCGCCGCCCGAAGCGCTTCGATCTGGCCCCAGTCCGGGCGGCGCTCATACGAGCGGTGATACCCAACCTCGAGTACGCCCGACGCGATGCGCGTGGAGTCGGAGCCGAAGGGCAGAAAGATCCGGATGAGGTCGGCGTGACCGCCACTCTGGAACACCTCTCCCGCCAGCGTGAACGGGGGCTGGCCGCGCTGCGGCCGGCGCTCCTCCGTGACCTTTGCCTCGCCGATCAGGCACGCGGCGACATGAGCCATGGTCGTGCCGTCGCTCCAGACCACGGGCACGTCGGTCCATGTCGCAGTCTCGGGAATGTTGCCGGCGATAACGTCGCCGCGGTCCGACTCCACGCCGGCGGCGAGCGCTCCGACAACGGCGGCTTGCCTGGTCCTTGCCACGTAGACGAGCACGTCGTCGGCGGCCAGCTCGCGCTCCTCCTCCAGTGCCCAGCGCGGCACTCGTCTGTACTCGAGTCGCCCCTCACCCCCGCTTCGCGGGGGACCTCCCCGCGGTGCGGGGAGCCCAGTCTCTGTGGCCGCGATGGTGGCCGTCGTCGCCGCGCCGGCGGCCATGCGCACGATCGGGGTTCCATCGGCGCGCTCATCGAGCAGGTAGACGGTCGCGAAGTTGAAGTCGAACTCGGGCACCGAGGCGTCCGTCAGGTGCCCGGCGACGGCGTCCAGGACCTCCTGCTTGGTGGCGCCCGGACGCAACATCGACGTCGTCATGTTGGCGAGCGCCCCGAGCAGACGGTTGCTGTGCTCCAGGCCGGCGATCAGAAGGCGGCTCGCCAGCGAGGCGCCGATCAGGTCCGCGCCGGCCTTCAGCAGCACGTCCGCCGCCGGCGGGCGGCGCACCGTCGCCAGCGGGTCGCGGCTCAGCACGACCAGGTAGCCGTGCGGATCCTCCTGGATGCCCAGCGGGTAGGTCGCCACCACGTGGAGCTCGGCCGCCTCGATGCCGGCCGCGACTGCCTTGCCCAGCACCGACTCCCACGCAGCGCTCGGATCGTGACGCTCGATGCGCGGCGGCGCGGCGACGGGCGCATGCGCCGTCACCAGCTCGAGACTTGCGCGCTGCGCAGCGAACTGATAGATCGCGGCGGCGTCGAAATCACTGGCCAGGAGCAGATCGGCGAGCGCGATCGAAAGCAGCCGCCGGAGCTCCTTGGCGTCGGTCTGCGGGTCTCCGATCGGTCCCGCGAGGAGCGACGTCAACCGGCCCAATCCATCCAGCGCCGCACGCTCTGATTCGGCCAGGACCGCCTGCACGGCACGAGCCGCGGCGTTGGCTCGCTCCTCCAGCTCCTCGAGCTGCGCGTTGTCGGGCACGCGTTCGCGCGTCCGGTAGTTGAGGTAGACCAGGCCGAGCAGCCGATCTCCGAAGAGCAGAGGCAGCCCGATCGTCGACTGGACCTGGTAGCGGCGGATGAACGTGCTGTCGATCTCGCCGGGCGCATCGCGCGCGATCAGCTTCTGCCGCGTGACCGTCAGCCACACGGTCGACCCGTAATGATGGACGCCGACCTCGGAGGGAACCTTGCCCTGACGCAGGTCGGCCTGGTAGCGGTCAAGCTGCTGGCTCATGTCGGCGAGCGAATCCAGGAGGCTCTCCTGGGGCTGGCCGGTCGCGAATGGCGCGTAGTACTTCCGGCTCGACTCTTCGTAAAGGAAGATGGACACGATGTCCGCGCCCGAAGCGTGCTGCATGTCGGCCACCACGCCGCGAAGAACGGCGGCCAGGCCCGAGGCGGTCTCTAGCGGCGGATGCATAGCTGCCTCCGCATCATAGGTGCCGAACCCACCACGGGCTGAGTATCCACGGCCCTCGTTTCGCCGGCGCGACTGGGTGAGCTTGAACGGGGAATGGGAGTTCGGCTCCGGCCCTCGCCCAATGTTCGACCGCCGCATCGTCGTTCCCTTCGCGCCGCAGTCGCAGTTATCGGGGCTCGGCGTCTGGGAGGAGGCCGATGACGTCTGGTACCGGAAGCGCTTCGACGCGCCAACCGCGGATCGACTGCTGATGCGTTTCGGCGCGGTCGACTATCGGGCGACCGTGTGGGTGAACGGGGAGGAGGTGGCGCGACATGAAGGTGGCCACACCCCGTTCTTCGCAGACATCACGAAAGCAGTTCGCGAGCACGACAACGAGGTCATCGTCCACGCCGAGGACGCCGTCGGTGACACATCCATTCCCCGCGGCAAGCAGCGCACGGCCGGATTCGGCGCGCCATGGTTCTACACACCGACCACCGGCATCTGGCAGACGGTATGGCTCGAGCCCCTGCCCGATCGCGCCATCCGGGGATTGCAGCTCGAGCCCGACTTCGACGCGTGCGCGCTCGCTTTCGAGGTCGATGGCGACGGCGCAAAGGAGGTTGTCGCCTCGTTCGATGGCAAGCCGGTCGGTCGTTGGGCCGGCGATGGGGTGGCGGGCCGCATCGCGCTGGAGGAGCTACATCCGTGGAGCCCCGAGAGTCCGAATCTCTATGGACTCGACGTCCGCTGCGGATCCGACCATGTGGTGAGCTACTTCGGGCTGCGGAAGGTCGAGGCGAGGGATGGCCGGTTCTTGCTCAACGGCGAGCCCTACATCCAGCGCCTGATCCTCGACCAGGGCTACTTCCCAGGTGGCCTTCTTACCGCAGCCACGGACTCCGATCTTCGCCGCGACATCGAGCTCGCGAAGGCGATGGGATTCAACGGCGCCCGAAAGCATCAGAAGGTGGAGGATCCGCGCTGGTTGTATTGGGCCGACATGCTCGGCTTCCTCGTCTGGGGAGAGATGCCCGATCTACACGAAGCCTCCGCCCCGGCCACGGCCCGGTTCGAAGAGGAATGGCGCGATCGGGTTGCACGCGATCGAAACCATCCCTCGGTCGTGGCCTGGGTGCCGGTCAACGAGACGATGGGCCTAAAGAAGATGGATCCGGCTGACCTGGCCGAGCACCTGACGCACCTTTACCGGCTGACGCGCGAATTGGACGGCATGCGAATCGTGATGTCGAACGACGGGTGGCAGCACACGACCAGCGACCTCTGCACGCTGCACGACTACGCGGATGCACAGGTCTTGCTCGTGCGCTATCGCAACCTGGAGCAGGCGTTGGCTGCCGGCGCCCGCGAGCAGCCACCGTATCTGCCCGGCTACGAATACCGCGGAGAGCCGGTGATCCTGAGCGAGTTCGGCGGTGTCGCGCTCACGAGCGCCGATGGTTTCGGATACACGCGAGCCGGCGGCGGCGAACAGCTCCTGAGCACATACCGGGAGATGGTCGAGGCCTTGATGCAGCCCGGCCCGGTGGAGGGGTTCTGCTACACGCAGCTCGCAGACATCGAGGAAGAGCAGAACGGTCTGTTGACTTTCGACCGGCGCCCCAAGGTCGACCTCGACCTGGTGCGGCGGGTCACCGAGACACCGAAACAGCCGGGTTAGCCGGGGAGGATCCAGATCCTGGCCGGCTGGCGGCCGTCGATCCGGTCGGCAAGGCGGCGCAGCTGCGCCGCCACGCGCGCTGCCATGCGCGCCTTCGACTCCCAGCCGTCGAGCCGGGACCGCTCCTCAGCCGCGCGGACGATCTCGTGCTGTCGGTCCAGCATGCACCTCTCCTCGGTGTACAAGTTCATCGCTCGCATATTAGATCACGGACTATCATCAGAGTCAAGAAGCTATTGCAATCTCCATAACCGGCTGTTAACATAGGCGTCAACCTATGCCAATGCTCGAGGAGGCCTCCGAGGCACCCAGGATCAGGGTCAGCCCGTCGGCTCCTCTAGAACTCATGTGGCTGCTTCACAACTTCCAGGCCAAGCACGTCTTGAGCGGGCCGTACGCGACCCTCGAACCGATCCGTGAAGAGTTACGGCCGCAGCTGTCGTCGTTCTGGTCGGACGGTGTGCGGGGCTACACCGAGACTATCGTCCTGTCGGAGCGGAGCGGAACCACAATAGATCTCGACCTTGACAACTTCTTCGCGCGCCTCGACGAGGCGATCGAGGCAAAGGCGGGGTCGCCATCGCTCCTTTCGGAACGTCTCTCGGAGCGGCACGCGATTGAGATCCGCTTACGGCGCCTCCGCGACGACCGGGACCTGCGCGAGCGATACCGAGCCCTTCTTCTATCAGTGTGGGAGCCGCTGCGGCCGGAATGGGAAGCGGTCGGCCGCGATTCCGTGGTGGCCGCGGCGGCCGACTGGAACCGGCGCCTCGCGGAGGGG
>DATINX010000045.1:0-21500 GCA_035473835.1 Candidatus Dormiibacterota bacterium
GAACCGCCAGGAAAACATGACCGGCTGGCCTTCCGCCTCTCCGCCGGCCTTCCGGTACGTCGCGCTGGCCGCGGCATTGTCGTCGTCGGCGAGGACCCACATCCCGTAGCAGCCGCGCGAGCGAGCCTGCTCGGCGAGCGCGTTCACCAACGTCGTCCCGACGCCCTGCCGTTGACGACCTACGTCGACGCCCAGCTCATACAGGAACATCTCCGTGCCTTTGTCGGGATGGGTCACCTCGACCCCGGACACGAAACCGACCGGGGCACCGCCGAGGTAGGCGATGAGCAGGTGGTGATTCGGATCGGCAAGGAACCGGGTCACCGCGTCCGAGCGGGCGGGACCATCAAAAAGGTGCTCGGCCGCCACCACACGTCCTTCATCGCCGACACCCATGTGCTCGATGTGAACCTGGGTCGCGGATTCAGGCGGCCAGGTTGATCCCAATCGCTCGCAGGCGCTTGTTCAACGAGTCGAACGCGAACTGCAGGATCTCGCTCTCGTTGTGTCCGTAATCCGTGATGTAGCGCGGGTCCGGAGGATCGAGCGTGTTGGAGATCAAGGGCAGACACTCGACCAGGGTTTTCTGGATGATGGGTGCGTAACGCGCCGCGTCCTCGCGCACTGCCTCCTGCAGCACCTTGATGCCGAAATTGACGTGCCGTGACTCGTCGCGCGCGATGGCTGTGAAGCCTCGGTAGAAACCACGGTCGGTGTTGCCCAGCTCACGCATCGATTCAAGCTCGAACCGCTGGCCGGTCAGCGCAAGCGTTGCCTCGATCACGATGTGATAGAGCGTGATGCCTTCGACGAAGGCGTCGAAATCCTTGGGGTTGCTGGCGAGCCTCTGCGCGGTCGACGGCAGCCGGTCGTAGAACAGCTCGTTGTAGCCCTCGTTGGTGTCGGGCCGGATCTCGAGCAGCAGGTGCTTCAAATCCTTTGCGTCCGTACCCACGACCTCGTGCCACCACCGATCGAAGAAGACTGTGTGCCGCGCCTCGTCGACCATCTGGGTGGAGAGGAAGATCTCGATCTCGGGCGTCGGCGCCGCCCACACGAAGGGCGCCAGGGTTGAGGTCACACGCTCCTCACCGTTGAAAAAGAGCCGGTGCGACCACAGCGTCGCTTTGCGATCCTGCTCGGTCGCCTCGAGCCAGTCCTGGCGGTCCAGGGTGAAGTCCAGGTCGCCGACGGCCCACTGCTGCGACTCCCAGCGCCGGTACAGGTCCAGGTAGCTGGGCATTCGCTCGATCCCGCGATCGATGAAAGAGAGGACGTCGTCGATGCGGATGTCGCCCAGCTCCTTCAGGCTGGCGCGGGCGATCCGCTCCAGATCCGGGTCCAGCCGCTCTCGCTCGGTCTCCACGGCCATCGTGCTTGCGCGTCCATTAGAGCAGAGCCGGGATTGGTCCGGAGGCCGGACGGGTAGAATCTGATCTGCAACCGAGTTCAGCTTCGTGGGGGCGTCCGGTCTCGACGGGGTAGTTGGGCTTCGGGATTGCGAGCCGAGAGCCGCGAGCGATACAGCGCAGCGTTTACAAACGCCAACAAGACCAACGGTCTTGCCCTCGCTGCGTAAGCAGTAGAGACATGATCCCCGGGACTTAGATCCCGGGTGCTGCCCCCGGTCAATCCGGCGGACCGGGGAGCGGTATCACAAAAGACCGGATTGCTGCCTTAGGGGCGCTGCGGCCCTGAGGCGGGACACCCACCGCAGCTGGCAAAAGCGGATCCCGTCAGGAGGAGCCGCCTAGCAAGAACCAAAATCCTGGACACGCTCGTAGATATCCCGGGGGACTCTACTTCGGACGCGGGTTCAACTCCCGCCGCCTCCACCAAGCTGCGCTCCGCCAGCCGTGGCTGTGAGCGCCAGGCCCCGCTCGATGCGCTCAACCAGATCACCGCCCGAGCCGGCACCGAGTTCGATCCCGGCGTCGTGGAAGTCCTCGGTCGCGGCCTGCGCGAGCTGGAGCCGGCCTTGCCCAACGTCGCTCTGCCCGTGACAGCTTCGTAAAAGCCGGTCTGCCCGATTCGTCGCGGCGCGCCTATTCTTCATTTCATGCACTTCGTGCTGGTGCACGGTGCGTATCACGGTTCGTGGTGCTGGGATGACCTCCGTGCCGAGCTCGAGCACGGCGGCCACGCGAGCACGGCCGTCGACCTGCCCTGTGACGACCCGGACGCCGGAGCAGAGCGCTACGTGGACGAGGTGCTGCAGGCGATCCCCAAGAACGCCGGCGCCGTGGTCATGGTCGGCCATTCGCTGGCAGGGCTGGTCATCCCAATCGCCGCCTCGCGAGCGCGGACCGCGATGACGATCTATCTCTGCGCCATCCTGCCGGTGCCAGGGCTGAGCTTCGACGCCCAGCACGCGAGCATCGGCACAGACTTCGAGCCTTCCACCCCGGCCGTCGAGAACGGCGACGGCAGCGTTTGCTGGCCCGAGGCCGGTGCGATCGAGATCTTCTATCAGGACTGCCCACCGGAGGTGGCCCAAGCAGCCGCCAGGCGGCTTCGGCCGCAGCATTGGAAGGTGACCCAGGAGGTGACGCCACTTCGGCATTGGCCGGCCGTCCCGGCCAACTACATCTTGT
Organism: Candidatus Dormiibacterota bacterium; assembly: GCA_035473835.1. Lineage (GTDB taxonomy): Bacteria > Chloroflexota > Dormibacteria > Dormibacterales > Dormibacteraceae > UBA10449. Next base: position 2,595 of record DATINX010000045.1, read on the forward strand.
GCACCGAGGACCGGATGGTTTCCCGGGCCTACTCTGTGCGCGCGGCCCGCCTGCAGCTGGGTGTCGATCCCGTCGAGCTCCCCGGCGGCCACTCTCCATTCCTTTCCCGGCCACGCGAACTGGCTCAAGCCCTGGTCCGCGCGGCCGCCCGCTAATTGGTGTTGACCGCCGGGCAAACCGGGTAACCTTCGGCCGGATGCCAAGCCTGAACCATGTCTGGCAGCGCTTTCTGTTGACGAGCTCCCTGTTCGTGGGGCTCGCGATCGGCGTCATCTCCACGGTGTTCGGCTACAGCAACCAGGCATCGGTCGACGTTCACATCTGGTCGTTCAAGATCACCGGCGTACCGCTCTGGAGCGTAGCTGTGGTCCCGCTGGCGATCGCCCTGGCCGTCGGCACCCTCTACCACTGGGTCGACGGCCTGCACCACTTCACCGAACACATGCGCCACCGCCACCGCGTGCACGAGCTCGAGGCGGAGCTGGCGTCCCTGCGCGTTCACCTCGACCAGGTCCTGGAGATGCCGGATCATTCGAGGCTGCCGGCCAAGGGCGAGACGCTGCCGCCGCTGCCCGAGCCTGAGCCCGTGGCGCTGGAGCCGGCAAAGGAATCAGAGCCCATCCCGGCCGTGATCGAAACTACGCCGGCCGCGATCGAGGCGACACCGGCTGCAACCGAAGCTGCGAGGGCGGGCGTCGCGGTTTCGCCGGCGCCGGAGCCGGCCGCGCCCAGGCCCAGGGGCGAAAGACGAAAGCGGGCCCGCCTGTCGGTCGCCTCAGTCACAGCGCCCGAGCAGGCCAATGGAGAGGGGTCAAGCGCGCACGCCGTCCCGGCCGCGCCGGCTCCTGGCGCCTGATCCGCAAGATGCAGCCGCGCCGGCGCGCTGGCCGTCTGGTCGTCCCGCAGCAGGCCGCCCCGGCCGACAGGATGCTGCTCGAGCGCAGCGCCATCGAGGAGCTCAGCCACCATGCCGACCCCTGGCGTGTCCTGCGCATCCTCTCCGAGTTCGTCGAAGGCTTCGATGCGCTGAACGAGGTCGGTCCGGCCGTGACCGTGTTCGGCTCGGCACGCACTCGCCCGGACGACCCTTACTACGCCCTGGGCAGACAGCTCGGAGCCGCGCTCGCCAAGCGCGGGTTTGCGGTCATCACGGGCGGTGGACCGGGAATGATGGAGGCGGTCAACCGAGGCTGCCACGAGGCCGGGGGCCTGTCGGTAGGCTGCAACATCGAGCTGCCGCACGAGCAAGAGCTCAACCCTTACGTCGACCTGGGCGTCGAGTTTCGCTACTTCTTCGTGCGCAAGAACATGTTCGTGAAGTACGCGCGCGGCTTCGTGATCTTTCCCGGCGGGCTGGGCACGCTGGACGAGCTCTTCGAATCGCTGACGCTGGCGCAGACCGGAAAGATCGAGCACTTTCCGATCGTCCTGTTCGGCACCGAGTACTGGAGCGGGCTCCTGGACTGGATGCGCAAGGTCGTGCTGGCCCGCGGCGCCATGTCGCCCCAGGACTTCGACCTCGTCAGCCTCACAGACGATCCTGAGGAGGCGGCGGCGATGGCGACGAGGCCGCTCCCGGTGAGCGTGGACGATTCCCGAGAAGAGACGGGCGGGCCCAAGGCGGAAGCGCGATAGCCGCCACCGCCCCGGTCAGGCCGTCGCTCGACTTCTTCTTCCTCAACGACGGCGGCCAGACCCCAGATGTGGTGGCGCAGCGAATCGCTACATTCCTGGCCGGAGCAACCCAGACTCTCGACGTCGCCATCTACGACCTTCGACTCGATGCGTCTCCGGGTGGCATCGTCCTGGCCGCCTTCGAGGACGCGGTCAAACGTGGCGTGCACGTCCGCCTGATGTTCAATCAGGACCACCCTGGCGGCATACCGGATCCCCCGCCTTCGGAGATCGACTGGGCTTTCGTCGATCGCCTGAAGGCGATGGGCGTCGAGACCAAGCCGATTCCGGGCGTCCCGGACCTCATGCATCACAAGTACGTGGTCCGTGACGTGGGCACACCGCAAGCAACGGTGCTGACCGGGTCCACGAACTGGACGAACGACTCCTGGACCCGCGAGGAGAACGTCATCTTCACGCTCGCGTCCGCCGACGCGGCGGCCACGTTCACGCAGAACTTCGCCGAGCTGTGGCAGAACCCGGTGGTCGCTCAGTCAGGCCGCTTCTCCCCGCCATGGCAGGCGCTCGCCGACGGCACGCGGGTACGCATCTACTTCTGTCCCGGCCGCGGTTTGAAGCTCGTTCACGCGATGTCGAGGTCGCTCGCGTCGGCGCAGCGCAGGATTCGCATCTGTTCGCCAGTGCTCACCTCGGGTCCGATCCTCGGCACGATCGCCGAGATGGTCGAGCACGGTGGGGTCGATGTTTCGGGTGTGTACGATGCGACTCAGATGGACGAGGTCCAGCACCAGTGGGGCAGCCAGGCGACCACGTCGTGGAAGATCGGCGCGTTCCACAGCATCATCTCGGCCGTGCACTTCGGATCGAAGCGCTCGACGCCATACGCGATCGGCTCGGTGCACGACTTCATGCACGCCAAGATCCTCGTCGCCGACGACTACGTTTACGCGGGCAGCTTCAACCTTTCGCACAGCGGTGAGCAGAACGCCGAGAACGTGGTCCAGATCGAGAGCCACACGGTGGCCGAGCTCTGCGCCGCCTACATCGATCGAGTCGCGGCGAGGTACGGCGGCCGGCCCCTGACAGGAACGTAGAACCCTGCCGAGCCCAAGGGTCCTGTGGGCGGGCGCGGCGCTGGCGGCACTCGTCATCGCGGGAATCCTGTTCATGCTCCCGCGGCTGCAGCCGGCGACGGGAACCCTGGTCGTCCTCGGCGCCGCGCGCTCGGCGGACTCCCTGCCGCAGACCACCGTGAGTCTCCACACTACAGGCGGCTGGTCGTCGATCGGGTCGGTGTCGGGATCGGTGCCGGCGGCTCCCGAGCAGCGCCAGCTGCTGGGCCTGTCTGTCGCGGCCGGCCTGTATGACGGCCTCCGTATAGGAGGCGCCGAGCAGCCCGTGGACGTAGTGGTCACAGCCGGCCAGGTGGAACCGCTGCTTATAGGAGTCGAGTCGGGGCACCTCATCCCGGGCGCCACGTACGCCGGCAACGACCAGGTCAACCTCGGTCTGGGCGAGCTGTCGGGCAAGTTTGTCGCGATGCCCCTCTTCAATCTTTACGACCAGGCGGGAAACCCCTTCAACAACGTGACCATCTCGGGCCAGGACGTGGTCATCGCCGCTTTCCACACGACATGTCACCAGACCTGCCCGCTCTACACCGCGCTCTTCGCGCAGCTGAAGAAGCAGAAGCTGCCGCAGGACGTCGTGCTGGCCGAGGTGACGACCGATCCCGCCACCGACACCAGCTCAGCGCTGGCGACTTACGCGCGGACCATCGGTGCATCGTGGACTTTTGCCACTGGCACCGCGGGTGCCCTGACAGCTTTCTGGAAACCGTTCGGCGTCGAGCTGGCGACCGGTGACAGCCATGTGTCGACGCTCGCGCTGCTCGACCGCCACGGATACATCCGCCTCGTTTATCGCGGCGTTCCGAACGTCGGCCACGACATCTCGCCCGCGCTGGTGACCACGCTGGGCGCGCAGGGACTGAAAGAGCTGGCCTCGGGGGGCGACGGGTGGGGGACGCCGCAGGTGCTGCAGTCGCTGCTCACGATCAGCGGCCCCGAGCAGCCTCCATCGACGGGCGGCGGCGCGGCGCCCGCCTTCTCGCTCACGGGCACCGACGGCCGGCGCGTGAGCCTCTCGGGCTTGCTCGGGCGGCCGGCAGTGATCAACTTCTGGGCCGCGTACTGTGCGCCTTGCAGGGTGGAGATGCCGATGCTCCAGAGCACCATGGCCAAGCAGGGGCTGGCCCAGCTCGTCCTGGTCAACGAGGGCGATAGCGCGGAGGTGGCGCGGAGCTTTCTCAGCTCCGTGGGTGTGCAGCAGCCCGCGCTTCTCGATTCGGATCTCAGCGTGGGACACGCCTACGGCGCGATCGCGCTCCCGATCACCGTCTTCGTGCGTGCGGACGGCTCGGTCGACGCCCGCCAGATCGGCCAGCTCGACCAGCGCGTGCTCGCGGCGGAGCTGTCGAAACTGAGTGCTCAGTAGACTTGCCGTCGTGGTGGGGGTCGTAGGGTTTCGCAGGATCGCGTTGGTGACGGCGACCTTCGCTTACCTGCAAATCGCGCTCGGGGGAGTGGTTCGTGTGTCGGGTTCCGGGCTCGGCTGCCCTGACTGGCCGCTCTGCCACGGCCGCCCGTACCCACCGGCGAACCTGCACGCGATCATCGAATACTCCCACCGGGCTGTGGGCAGCGTCACCGGCGTCCTCATCATCGCCACGGTCGTCCTGGCGTGGGTCGTCTATCGCACCCGCCGCCCGATCGTGGCGTGGCTTGCGACGGCGTCGTTGATCGGCGTGGTGGCGGAGGGGGCGCTGGGCGGAATCGTCGTCGCGAACGAGCTGTCACCCTGGTTGGTGGTGGTGCACCTCGGCCTGGCCATGATCATCCTCGGCTCCCTGGTCGCCACCGCGGTGATGTCGATGCCGCCATCGGCGGGAGCTCCCGATCGAGGGTTTCGCCGTTTACTGGCGGTAGTGGCCGCGCTTACCTATGTGATGCTGCTCACGGGCTCGACGGTCGTCGCGAGCAATGCCGACGAGGCATGCCGCACCTGGCCCTTGTGCGGCGGAGGCTTCGCGCCGGACTTCAATGGCGCCAATGCATTCACGATGCTGCACAGAGGCGCGGTGTTCCTGGTCGGGATCCTCATCGTCTACGCGCTCGTGGCTGCCATCCGCCGCTGGGGGGTGCGATCCGCAATCGGCCGCAGTGCGCTGGCAACGTTGGTCGTTTTCGCCCTGCAGATCACTATTGGAGCGGGCGCCGCGGTGACCGGCGGAGCGTTCTTCAACGGGCTGCACGTGGCGCTCGCCACTCTCGTCTTCGCGGGCGTTCTCTCGTGCGCGCTGCTCACACAGCCGCGCACTGACCGCAGCACGGCGATGTCCCACCTCGCGGTGGAGAAGAGCTCGGCGTGAACGCGGTGTCAGCACGGCCCTACGCCGGCGCCCTCAGCGTTGCGCGCGACTACATCAGCCTGCTCAAGCTGCGGATCGTCGCGCTGCTGGACGCGACCGCGATCGGAGTCATGATCCCCGCCGCGCACGGCCATCCCCGGCTGGAGGCGGTGCTGGCGGTCCTCGTGGGTGGCACGCTTGCGGCCGGCGGCGCTCACGCGATCAACTGCTGGTTCGACCGCGACATCGACGCCGCGATGACCCGCACGCGCCGGCGGCCGATTCCCGGAGGGCGCATCCCGCCGTGGCATGCGCTCGCCCTCGGCGTCGCGCTGAACCTGATCGCGTTCGCCGTGCTGTTGACGTGGACCAACCTGCTCGCCGCGATGCTCGCGCTGGCCGGCACGCTGATCTACGTCTTCGTCTACACGATGTGGCTCAAGCGCGCGACGCCGCAGAACATCGTCATCGGGGGAGCGGCGGGCGCGGTGCCGCCCCTGGTGGGCTGGGCCGCCGTCGCCGGCCGCCTCGACCTCACGGCGCTGGCGCTGTTCGCAGTCATCTTCTTCTGGACGCCCCCTCATTTCTGGGCGCTGGCGCAGCTGATCAAGGCCGACTACGCTCGTGCGCACGTTCCCATGCTGCCGGTGGTCGCCGGCGAGAGCACGGCGAAACGGCAGAGCGTCGTCTACGCCGCGTTGACTGCTTTGGTGAGCGTCATCCCGTTCTTCACAGGCTCGGCCGGTGCCGTCTACCTGGCCGGCGCGACTGTCCTCGGTGTCGGACTCGTCGCGATCACGCTGCTCGACCTTAACGGACGCCGCTGGACCCGCCGCGTGTTCACCTACTCGCTCGTCTACGTAGCGCTGCTTTTCGCCCTGTTCGCCGTCTCGCCTTTCTTGCCGTAGAACGCCAGGTGGAAATCGTCCGGCTGCATCTCGCCCGCATCGACGCCTTCAACCGCATCCCGGTGCACGGTTTCGTGATCAAGCACCCGACGGCGGGCGCGATCATGGTCGACACCGGGGTGGGCTGGCCGACGGAGCTGGTGCAGGAGTGGAAGGTGGTCAACCGCCACGCTGCCGATGCGCTTGCGGAGCACGACCTCAGCCCCGCCGACGTGCGGATCGTTATCAATAGCCATCTGCACTTCGACCACTGCGGCCAGAACGCGGTGTTCAAGCACGCGCCTTTCTACATCCAGCGGTCGGAGCTGGACCGCGCACGCCGTGCGGAGACCCTGACCGCGGAGTGGTTCGATTTCGCCGGCGCCCGGTTCGAGCTGCTCGACGGCGACGCGGAGATCGCGGAGGGCGTCCGGATCGTGGCGACGCCCGGCCACACCGTCGGCCACCAGAGCGTGCTCGTCGACACGCCCGACGGCGACGCGATCATGATCGGGGACGCCGCCTACACTGCCGACATCTTTCGCGAACGTGAAAATGCCGACCTCAGCCGCTGGCGGGGCCAGTACGAGGATCGCGAGGCGTGGACTGAGTCGCTGCGATTGCTTCACGATATGCGTCCACATGCTGTCCATTTCTGCCATGACACGCACGTGGTCAAGATGAAGCCGTGAAATTCGGTCCTCTGGTCAGCCCCCACTGGCTGCACGAGCACGCTCACGAACCCGACATCCGGATCATCGACTTCCGCTGGTACCTGATAGGCCGCCAGGGTCGCGACGCTTATCTGGCCGGCCATATCCCGGGCGCGGAGTTCGTCGACCTCGACGCCGTCACGGGCACTGGGCCGGGGCGTCATCCTCTGCCCACCCGGCAGCAGTTCCAGGACGCGATGCGCCGGGCGGGCGTCAGCGCCACCTCCCGGGTGGTCGTCTACGACGACGCAGGCGGCTCCATCGCGGCGCGCCTGTGGTTCCTGCTGGGCTGGTTCGGCCATGGCGCCCAGGCTGTGCTCGACTCGGGTCTCCAGGGCTGGGGCGAGCCGCTCGAGACGACGGTGCCGATGGTTGAGCCAGGAGACTTCAAGGCGCGGCCTCCGAAGAGGTCAAGGATCGTCGATTTCGACCAGGTCAAGCGGCTGGCAACAAGCGGGCAGGACAGGGGGCGTCGTGTCCTTCTCGACGCCCGCGTCGGGGAGCGGTATCGAGGCGAACAGGAGCCCATCGACCCCAAGAAAGGCCACATCCCGGGAGCGATCAGCGCCCCGTGGATCGAGAACCTCGACGCCGATGCTCGCTTCAAGTCCACCGAGGAGCTGAAGAAACGGTTTGAGGCGCTTGGCGTCGACGGGAAAAACGGCGTGGTCGTCTACTGCGGCTCGGGCGTGAATGCGTGCCACGATCTGCTGGCGCTCGAGATTGCGGGGGTCTCCGACGTGCGGCTCTACGCCGGCTCGTGGAGCGATTACTCGCATCAGGACGCCCCGGTGGCTACCGGCAACGAACCAGGCTAGGAGGCGGCCGTGATACTGAAAGAAAAGCGAATCCTCATCGCCGGAATGAGCGATCGGCGCAGCATCGGTTACGCGATCGCCGTCGAAGCGCAAAAGGCCGGGGCCGAAATTTTGCTCACGAGCTTTGGCCGGATGATGACCATCACGCAGATGACCGCGAAGAAATTGAACCCGGTTCCGGACATTCTCGAGATGGATGTGACGAAACCTGATGACATCGCGGCCGCAGCGAAAGAGACCAGCAAGCGTTGGGACCGGCTCGATGGGCTGGTCCACTCGGTTGCGTTCGCGCCTCAGGACGCTCTTGGCGGTCAGTTCCTGAACACAAAATGGGAGAGCGTCGCGACAGCGCTGCAGGTGAGCGCATTTTCATTCAAGGAGATCGCGGTCGGTTTTCTGCCGCTCATGAAGGAGCACGGCGGATCGCTGGTGACCCTCGACTTTGACAACTCAACGCAGGCGTGGCCGAAATACGACTGGATGGGCGTTTCGAAATCAGCCCTCGAATCTGTCACGCGTTATCTGGCGCGCGACCTCGGCCGATACAAAATTCGCGTCAACGCAATATGCGCGGGCCCGCTTGCAACACTCGCGGCAAGCGGAATTCCAGGTTTCAAGGATTTCGAGGAGATCTGGGGCCAGCGCGCGCCACTCGGCTGGGACCTCCAGGACAGAACCCCGGTCGGTCGAGCGGTTGTGGCGCTGCTCTCGGACTACCTGACCATGACCACCGGCGAGTTGGTCCATGTGGACGGCGGCTACCACGCGATGGGGGCCGATCTCCCTCCAGCCTGATCCCTGGCCCCCCACCTGGTGGGGAGGTACCGCCGGGTGCCTGGCCTCCCCACTTAGTGGGGAGGTACCGCCGGGCGCCGCAGCGCCCCGCGGGGGTAGGGGCGTTTAGCCCACCACATCTGGTGGACCGGTTGTCACAAGCCCGCAACATCGTGTTAGGCTCATTCGCAATTCTGATTCCGAAGGAGGGACAGTTATTGCGGGAGTGCCTGGTGATCTACGTTGACGCCGCTCTCGACAGAAACGGCCGGGCTGGATGTGGCCTGGCCGTTTTTATTAGAGGTCGGGCCGTTTATACGGAATCGTTCGGTTTCTCGCATCTGGGCGGTTCGGCCCAGCTGGAAGCGCACGTTTGCGCCGGCGCGCTCGATCTGGCAGCGGCGCGCTGGCCTTATCACCGCGTGATCGTGCGCACGGATTGCGCTCCGGTCGTGCGCAGCCGCATGCCATCGAGCGACAGTTTCCGAATTGCTGTGCACGAGGTTCGCTAGCGGTGCCGACGCGGTTGGCGCGTTGTGCGTTATGTCAGCCGTAAAGCAAATCCTGCCCATGAATTAGCACGCGAGGGATTGAAGAGCATTTCGCGACAACCTGCACTTGCTGCCGCATGAACTGACAACCAACTATGCGGAAAAACCGTGGCATACTGCGATTTGTACGCATCTATTTGGTTTGAATCAGGAGCCGTGATGGCAGCAGAGGAAACCGCGCAAGGACAACAGTCGACGACGCGAAGGCGTCGCGGTCGTCCACCGGGCAGCAAGTCGACCACCACCACCGCGCGCACGCGCAGGAAGCTCGGCGGCAGCGAGCTGATACAGCAGCTCAACGGCATGATCGCGGAGCTCATCAAAGAAAACAGAAAGCTGAAGCGCCAGGTTGAAAAGCTGACCGCGCGCGGCACGAAAGCCGCCAGCAGCACAGTCGAGCGCAGCTTGCGGACCATCCAGCGACGCGTGCAAAAGGCGCTGGGCGCGACCAGGACGCGTAAGCGCCGCGCAACGCCGGCCGCGACAACGCGACGACGAGCCACCACGACGAGGCGGCGCAAGAAGTAGGGCCCCCGCGGAGTCGAAGACTCTGTGAGGTTAAAGGACGACGTAGGGAACTAGCGCCCGGCGTCGGCCTCCATCTGCTTCGCCGTGCGGTAGGCATCGACGATGCTGAAGAGCCACAGGCCGGCTCCGCCCAGCTCCATCGGCACGCCGATCGCGGCGCCGATCACGGTCAGGTCCAGGTCGAAGCCGAAGAACTGCAAACCTCCGACGCCGACCAGGTAGGCGACGCCCTTGAGGTTGTGGCCGAGGTAGAAGTGCCCGAGGCCGGGCACGACCGCCAGCGCGGCGGCCAGGGCCGGGCTCTTCCTGGTCTGCGGGTAGGCACCGGGGTAGACGCCGTGGTAGGCGCCGGAGGCGGTGGCCCCGCATCGAGGACAGGGCGCGCTCGGATTCAAGATCACCGCCCCGCACCGGCCGCAAAGGACGTCAGATGCCACCGCTCTATTAAACGCCTGAGCCCTCTCATAATTGGCTCGTGGACCTGGGCTTCACCGCGGACGAGGAAGCCTTCCGGCAGGAGGTCCGGGCGTGGATCGATGCCAACCTTCCCCGAGATTGGCGCCATAAAGGCGTGGGCGGCTTTCGCGAGGAGGAGGAAACCGATCTCCAGCGCCAATGGCAGCGCCGCCTCCACGAAGCCGGCTGGCTGAAGCTCGCCTGGCCCAAGGAGGCCGGCGGCCGTGCGGCGACACCGGTCGTGCAGGCGATCTATCAGGAGGAGATGGCGAAGGCCGGCGCCCCTATCATCCTCGGCCGGCTCGGCGTGAGCCTGCTGGCGCCCACCCTGCTGGTCCACGGTTCGCAGCGGCAAAAGGATGCGTATGTGGACAGGATCCTGTCCGGCGACCTCATCTTCTGCCAGGGTTTCAGCGAACCCGATGCGGGGAGCGACCTCGCCGGACTGCGCGCCCGGGCTGAGCGCCGCGACGGGCACTGGGTCCTAAACGGCCAGAAGACGTGGTCGAGCGGTGCGCATTACGCGGACAAGAGCTTTCTCCTCGCACGCACCGGCTCGGATTCGGAGCCCCACAAGGGCATCTCGTTCTTCCTGGTCGACATGCACCAACCGGGAGTCGAGGTGCGACGAATCCGCCAGATGACCGGCGGGGGCGAGTTTTGCGAGATCTTCCTTTCGAATGCGATCGTCGAGGACGGCGACCTGGTCGGCGAACCCGGCGCGGGCTGGAAGATCGCGATGACAGTTTTCGGTTTCGAGCGTGGCGGCCTCGCGCAGGCGGCCCGGTTCGAGAGCGCGATCGCGGAGCTGGCCGGCCTGGCGCGAGACCGCGGCGCCGGCTCCGATCCATCGGTGCGCCAGAAGGTGGCGCAGGCACAGATCGAGGCTCATGTGTTCAGGCTCAACGGCCTGCGCAACCTCACCAGCGCGCAGCACGGCAAGGCGCCGGGGCCTGAGGCGTCGCTGACCAAGCTGTACTGGAGCGAGATGGACAAGCGGATCCAGGAGACGGCGGTTGGCGTCCAGGGCATGTACGGCGCGCTGGCGCCCGGTTCTCGTTTCGCGGTCGAGGACGGTCGGTGGCAGTACGGATGGATGTGGGCGCAGGCCGAGACCATCTACGCCGGTTCGTCCGAGATCCAGCGCAACATCATCGCCGAGCGCGTGCTGGGGCTCCCCCGGGGCCGCTGATGGCGACGACATCCGTCGTGGAGCGGCTGCGGAGCCGGGTGGGGGTGGAGGAAGCGCCCATCTCGGCAACCGTCGAAGAAGGGCACCTCAAGCGTTTCGCGGAGGCCATCGGCGATCCCAACCCGCGATGGCGGGACCAAGCCCCACCGACCTATCTGGTCTCGCTCGTTCCCGTCTCCACCCACCTCGCAGAGGCCGAGGAATACGGCAAGGGCTGGCTCAACGGAGGCAACCGCTTCGAGTATTTCGAGCCGGTGATGGTCGGGGACCGCATCACCGCCACCGGCAAGGTCGCCGACGTCTATGAGAAATCCGGCTCGAGCGGCACGCTGCTCTTCATCATCTTCGAGACCGATTACGTCAACCAGCACGGACGGAAGGTCGCCCGCCTGCGCGGAACGGCGATCAGGCGATGACTCTCAAAGTCGGCGACGAGATTCCGACGCTCGTCAAGCATCCGACCACGCGCCAGCTGGTCCAGTACGCGGGCGCGCAGGGCGACTTTTACGAGATCCACTACGACCAGGACTTCGCACGCAGCGTCGCGCTGCCTGGCGTCATCCTGCACGGGCTGCTGAAGGCGGCGTTTCTCGGGCAGCTGGTCACCGATTGGCTTGGCGAGCGCGGAACGTTGAAGAGCTTCGAGGTCAGCTACCGGGGCATCGACCAGCCAGGGCGCCCGTACGTGTGCAGGGGCCGCATCACCAAAGTCGAGGGCGATCAGGTCGAGCTGGAGGTCTGGGGTGAGGGTTCCGACGGCAGTCGCACCACGGTCGGCACGGCCACCGTGGAGATGAAGGGCTGAGCCCGCACCCACAGCAGCGCGCGCATCGCGAGCAGCACTGAAGCGTCGATCACGCAGTAGCCGCCGGCGATGACCGAAGGCGGGTTGCCCGACGGGATGTGGGTCCATGGCGCGATCGGCAGCCAGGCCCAGTTTCCGAAAGACGTGCCGAAGATCTCGAGCTCACCTGTGGCGATGAAGATGGCCGAGAACAGCGCCCAACGCGGCGAGCGCAGGACGAAGTACGCGAATATCGGGAGGCACAGGGCGCCTTGCAGGTCGACCCGGCCGGTGAACAACGGCAGGATGGTCAGGCCGAGGACGGCCCACGCGGTGGCTCCGGCGAGAACTGCGTGCGCGACCCGCTTGCCGTGACGGAGCACAACCGGCGTTCGCGCGGCCAGCAGGCCGAACAGATACACCATGCCGTGGCCGGGCGGCACGAAAAGGGGAACGTTGTGCAGCCGGTATCGATAGACACCCCAGATCAGCGAGCCGAAGATCTCGAACCCGGTCGCCACTCCGACGCAGACCCACACCTGCATCCGCTGCTCCTTGGGCGCCTGCAGTGCGGCCAGGTAGAGAGCCGCGAACGTGAGCAGGCCGAGCATCCACTGCTGCCAGAGCGCGCTGATCCGGCTGTCGGCGAAGAGCAGGATCGGCGTGTACGTGAGCAGGTAGGCGTGCAGCCAGTAAGGCTTGAGTCGGTCGAGCACCGTTTGAATCGTAACGGGGCCGGCGGTGCCGCCGACCCCGCCACGAGATCGTTCTACTTGATCGTGCCTCGCTCGTCGATGAGGCTGCCCTGGAGGCTCCAGCCGGTTCCGTTCCAGGTGATCACCTGCTCCTGTGTGATCGGGAAGTGGTCGCTCGAGGTCGTCTTGACCGTGACCCCCGGAAGAAGGAACGGGTTGGTTTCATTTAGCTGATTAGCGGCAATGTCCATCACATTCTTGCGGGTCATGTTCGAGCCCGCTCGCGTGAGGACGTCCACCATCGACCATGCGACCGCGACGCCGTAGATGTTGAACCCGTCATTCACGTTGCAGGTCGTGCAGTTGGCGATGACGGTCTTGTAGAGCTGCATGCCCGCGTCGCTGGTCCACTGCGGGTCGGTCGGATCCTTGATATAGCCGACGCTCGTGACGTTTTGGAGCGCTGCGCCGGCCCTCTTCGCGATGCCCATGTAGACCTGTGGGTTGGATACGGAGTTCAGGTAGATCGTGGGCGCCCAATGCAGCGCGGTGGTGATGACGAGTGATTTGATCGTGAAGGCCGGGGTGGTGAAGAGAAACAGCGTGTCGGCGCCCTTGGCCTTGAGAGTGGCCAGCTGCGACGCGGTGCTCTGCGCGGTCACGTCGTAGCTTTGCTTGTCCACGATCATCGATGCACTGGAGCCGAGGCCATCTGTCAAGCCCTTCAGATAGTCCTGGCCGTAGTCGTCGTTCTGGTAGAGCACGCCGATCTTGGCGCTCGGGTGGTTCGCGAGCACGTCCTTGGCATAGATCCGCGCCTCGCCCTGGTAGGGGGGCTGCCACCCTATCGTCCAGTTGTGCATGGCGTAGTCGGCCATGAACGTGGTGGCGCCGGTGGCGACGAACAGCTGGGGCACCTTCTGGGTGTTGAGGTAGTCCCTGACCGAGGTCTGGGTCTGGGTCCCAAGTCCGCTGAACATCGCGAACACCTGGTCTTGCTCGACCAGCTGCTTGGTCAGGGTGACGGCGTTCGCGGGCGTGTAGGCGTCGTCGAGGATCTTGAAGGTGATCTTCCTGCCGTTCACGCCGCCCTTGGTGTTGTTGATGTACGTGAAGTACGCGTTCTCAGCGTTGGCGATCGTGCCGTAAGCCGCCGCCGGCCCCGACAGGGCGATCGTGTTGCCGAGCAGGATCGAGTTGCTCGTGATGCCGACATCTGTTTGAGCCGTGGTGCCGGTGGAGCCTCCGCAAGCGGCCACAGCCACGAGGAAAGCTGCAAGCACCCCAAGCCGTGGTCCCTTTCGTGTCATAGAAACTCCTCCTACTTTGCTGTTGAGCTATTTAAACAGTCTGGGCATCGGTTGGTTGCTGTCCAGTCCCACGATCGCCGGCCCCTCGCAGACGAACCCTAAGGCGAGCATAGGCGGAATTGGCCAGGCCGACGACGCCGTTCGGGGCGAAGATCATGATCAGGATGAGCAGGGCCCCGTAGGTCACCGCCGGCCCAGCGTTCTTGAAGGTGGCGGCGATCTGGGCAGGTATCCACGGTTGGGATCCCACGAACTGGTTCGACAGGATCGGCAGCCAGAAGGTGAAGACGCCGCCGACCAGCGGTCCGGCGATCGATGCCAGGCCGCCGATCACGGTCCCGACCAGTAGTTGGAATGAAAGCGCGAGCGGAAACGTGTCGGGGCTCACAAAGCCGATGGTGATTCCGTACAGCGCTCCGGCAATGCCCGCGTAGAAAGCGGAGATCGCAAACGCCAGCGTCTTGTAGCCGGCGATGTTGATGCCGTAGGCCGAGGCCGCTACCTCGCGATCGCGGAGCGCTCGCATCGCGCGACCGGGGCGATGGCGAACCAGGTTCCACGCGAACCAGAAAAGTAGGAGCGCGATGACGAGGCTCACGTAGTAGAGCCATTGGTCGCTTGTCATCGCCAGGCCCCCCGTCACCGTGGCGAACGCGTCCTTCGCGAATTGAGGCGGGTCGGGTGGGCTGAGCAGGATTCCCTGTACCCCGCCGGTCAGCCCCGCCGGTCGCTTGATGAGGCTGGGCGTGACAACTGCGAGAGCAAACGTTGCCAGCGCCAGGTAGAGCGCTGAGAGCCTGAGTGCCGGGATGCCCAGGAGAAAACCGACCATGCCGGTGAGGAGGCCGGCGATCGGCAGCGTGGCCAGATAGTCCACGTGATACGTGTGGATGAGAATGGCGCTCGTGTACGCGCCGACCGCCATCAAGGCTCCGTGGCCCAACGAGATCTGGCCGCTGTACCCGACCAGGATGTTGAGGCCCATGAGCACGATGGCGAAGACCAGGACCTGGGTCCACTCACTGGCCTGGAAGCTGGTGACGATCGTCGGCAGGCCCACAAAGAAAAGGACGACGATCAGCACCAGCCAGTAGCGGGGCGGAGCGCTGCGCAGGCGCGACACTAGACGTTGCGCACGGATGCGCGGCCGAACAGGCCGTTCGGCTTGATCACCAGCACTCCGACGATGATCGCCAGCGCGACGGCCAGCTCGAGGTCGCCGCCGACGACGTAGGCGCCGACGAGGTTGACGGTGACCCCGACGATCAAGCCGCCGACGACCGCGCCTAGAGGGCTCTCGATTCCACCGAGTACAGCGGCGGCAAACGCGTAGATGATGATCGTCTGCATCATGTTCGGCTCCAGCAGGAGGATGGGCGCGACCATGATCCCCGACACCGCTCCCACGGCGGACGCGAGGCCCCACCCGAGCGCAAGCATCCAGGTCACCCGAATCCCGAGGAGCCGGCTGGCCTCAGGATGGTGCGCAGCGGCTCGGAGAGTGAGGCCCAGCGTCGTGCGCCGGAGCAGCAGATAGATGGCGACGAGAACGACCGCCGAGACTGCGATGACGCTCAGGTCCTGATAGCTGGCGAAGGCGCCGAGGATGTTCACGGTGCGGAAAGAGAAAGGACTCGGGAAGGACCTCGGTACGTAACCGAACAGGAAGCCGGCAGTGCCGTTGATGAGCGTGGCGAGCCCGAGCGTGACGATCACCAACGTCAGGACGGGCGCGCGTTCGACAGGGCGGATGACAACCCTCTCGACCAGGACACCTGCCACGAAGGCGATCGCGAGCGTGAGCGGGAAGGCGAGGAAGTAGTTCACGCCATGCGCGATCAACGTGTAAGCGATGAACGTCGCGAACATCGCCATCTCACCCTGGGCGAAGTTCACGAGGCCCATCGCGTTGTAGATGAGGACGAGGGCCAGCGCGAGGCTGCCAAAGATGCCGCCGCTGGCGATGCCGCTGACGACCTGCTGGATGAATTCCTGCATTAGTAACCGAGGTAGGAGCGCCGCACGGACTCCTGGCCTTGAAGTTCATTGCTCTTGCCGCTGACAGCCACCCGGCCCACCTCGAGGACGTATGCGTCCGCAGATATCTCTAGGGCGAGGCGCGCATTCTGCTCGACCAGGAGCACCGCAACGCTGTCCCTCTCGTTGATGGCCCGGATGATCTCGAAGATGGAGCGCACAACCATCGGAGCGAGCCCGAGCGAGGGTTCGTCGAGGAGCATGAGGCGAGGCTTCATCAGCAGCGCCCGCGCCACCGCGAGCATCTGCTGCTCGCCACCGGACAGAGTGCTGGCGGAAAGGTGCCTGCGCTGCTGCAGCACGGGGAAGTACTCGAACACTCGGTCGTAATCCTTGCGCACGCCGGCGAGGTCCTTCCTCTTGCGTGCGCCGAGCTTGAGGTTCTCGTCGACGGTCAGCTCCGTGAGGATGCCCCTGCCCTCGGGGACGTGGGCGATGCCCGCGGCGACGATATCTTCGGTCGGCCGCCTTCGCAACGAGCGCCCGCCGAAACGGATGTCACCCGTCCAGCGGACGCCGCCGGTAATCGCGCGCAGGGTCGTGGTCTTGCCCGCCCCGTTGGCACCCAGCAGCGAGACGATGCCGCCCTCGGGCACTGACAGCGAAACCCCATGCAGCACGGACGTCGGCCCATATCCGGCCCGCACCTCTTCGAGCTCGAGCAGGGCGTTCACTACGCCGCCCCCAGGTAGGCTTCGATCACCGCCGGGTTGCGCTGCACCTCGGAAGGGCTGCCCTCGGCGATCTTCTTGCCGAAGTCGAGAACGACCACCCGGTCCGAGATGCCCATCACGAACCCCATATGGTGCTCGACCAGCAGCATCGTCAGGCCGAGCTCGCTGTGGACGCGTCGCAGCAGGCGGGACATGGCGTCGACCTCTTCGCTGCTGATGCCGCCTGCCGGCTCGTCGAGCAAGAGCAGGCGCGGCCTCGAGACGAGGGCACGGGCCAGCTCCACTCGCTTCTGGGTGCCGAAAGGCAGCACGGCGACGGGGCGGCTCGCAAGTCCCGCCAGGCCCACGAACTCCAGCGTTTCCATCGCGCGCTTGCGGGAGGCTGACTCCGCGTTCAACGAAGACGGCAGCGGCACTGACGCGTCGAGCCAGCCGCTCCGTGTCTTGATGTGGTCGCCGACGAGGACGTTGTCGAGGACGGTCATCGAGCGAAACAGCGCGAGGTTTTGAAACGTCCGCGCGACGCCGTGCCGGATCACCTCGTGCGGCGCCGCCTTAAGCATCGACGCGCCGCCGACCATGACGGTGCCCGAGAGAGGCTTGTAGACACGCGTGATGATGTTGAACAGCGTCGTCTTGCCGGCCCCGTTGGGTCCTATCAGAGCCACCACCTCGCCCTCATCGACGGTGAATGACACCTTGTCGAGGGCCACCACTCCCCCGAAGCGGACGCCAAGCTCGCGCACCTCCAGGAGCGCCATGTCGCGCGTCAGTCTAAAGTCGCCCGGCTTCGGAGGCTAGTACGAGGTTGGGTCGGGCGGATCTTGCTCCGCCGATGTGTCGGGCTCGGCCGGTGGCCATTGGGTCTCAGGGGCAGGTGGGCCGGGTGGCGGAGTCGCAGCGGGGCGCGGGCCCGTCGGGGGGCCGATGTAAGGGCGGGCGCTTCGGTGGACGACCGACGCCGACGGCAGCACGGGCGGCCGGTCCACCCGCATGAACATCCAGTAGGCGAGCGCGCCAAGCAGAGCGAGGAGCCCGATGATCGGGAGGAAGACGAACGGCGGTCGCGTGATGACGTCCAGCCCCCCACGCCCGGAGTTCGACGTCAGCACCAGCGGCGAAGGGCTCGGCGACGGGGTCGGGGATGCCTGCGCCGAAGGCGAAGCAGCCGGCGAGGGCGAAGGGGAGGCCGGCGGCGTCGGAGTGGGCGGCCCCTGCAGGGTAAAGTTCGCGCAGGGGTTGGGCTGGACGCTGGCGCAGATCCTGTGGGTACCTGGCCGGTCTCCGGGGAAGGCGGTGACCGACTTGGTGAACCCGCCCGATGAATCGGCGGTCACCGAGCCCGCGACTCGGTCGGCAGTATCCCAGTAGAGCGTCATCGGTTCGCCCGCCAGGAAAGACGACCCGGTGACCACGATCTGAGTGGACGGCCCGCCGGCCGAGGGGTCGAGGCTGAGGAAGGCGCCGACCGGGGTAGGGATTGTGGACGGGCTCGGCGACGGGGACGCCGGCGGCGTCGGTGTGGGCGTAGGTGTCGGCGCTGGCGTTGGCGTTGCGTTGCTCACCGCGACCAGCAGGAACCAGACCGGGACGGGGACCAGAGCCAGGAGCCGCTTCATTCGAAGGGCGAAGGTTAAACGATGGCCCGGCGCATTAGATCGGCGGCCATGGGATCGACCACGCCGACGTGGGTTCGGGGAACCTCCACCGTGGATCGAGGACGCCCCGGAGCCGGCGCCGCAGCATGTCGACCTCAGCCGCGTCGAGGAGCCGGTCGATGGCGGTCGCCAGCTCACCTGAGCGAAGAGCGGCCAGGGCCCGCTCGACGTCGCCACAGAGATCGCCTGGGAGCGGATCGCCGGCAAAATCCCAGATGACGGTCCGCAGCTTGTGATCGGTGTGGAAGGTGAGGCCATGGTCGATGACCCAGACGCGATTGGCGGAGTCGAACAGGCAGTGACCGGACTTGCGGTCGGCGTTGTTGGTGATGACGTCGAACAACGCGACCTTCATCCAGATGTCGCGGAACTTCGACTGCTCGCTCAGGAAATGACGGTTGTCGGCGTCGACGAAGAGCTGGACCATGCCCACGCCGTGCGGGGCGCGACGGCGGACGACGGTCGGTGGGATGCTCGGCCAGCTCAAGACCTTGCTCAGCTCATAGGCTGCCACCTCTCTCTTGTAGAGCGTGCCGGCTGGAAAGTCCCAGAGCGGCGATTCGCCGCGCGCGGGTTTGTAAACGGCACGCAGCCCGGACGGCGGGTGGGGGGCAAGCGTTGCCATGAAGGTGTAGTTAGACGCGCCATGCATGACGCCGGCCAGGCTCATCTCGGGCAGCTTCGCCAGGAGGCCCTCGGTCTCGGTGGACCGGGGATCAGAAGATCGGCCGGGCACCGTTGTTGACCGGGCAGGGATGGCCGGCGGGATCCATGGGCAGGCCGCA
>DATINX010000046.1:0-49063 GCA_035473835.1 Candidatus Dormiibacterota bacterium
CCGGCCCGCAGCGACCAAGAGGCGGACTCGCGCTGTGGAGTAGTCGTTGAATCCCTCCGAGTAGCCGACGTTCTTGAAGCCTGCAGCGAAACCGACACCGCGGCGCACGCCCTCGCCGTGCGTCGTGTTGGATACGCCGCCAGGCATCTGGGTGAGGTCGAGACGGCCGCCGGCGACCGACGGCGGCAGGGGCATCGCCTTCACGCTGCGCAGCAGCTCGGCGACCGGAACCGGGCCATCCACCACTTGCCCGGTGATGAGCCGGCTGCCCGTCTTCATCGCGTTGCGGACACGCAGCTCGACCGGGTCCATCGACAGCGCCACGGCCAGCTTGTCCATCTGGGCCTCGTGCGCATAGCAGTTCTGCACCGAGCCAAAGCCCCGCATGGCGCCGCATGGCGGATTGTTGCTGTACACGACCCAGCCGTCGATCGTGGCGTTCGGACATTCATAAGGTCCCACCGCGAAACAGCATGCGTTTGAGATGACGGCGGTCGAGCTCGAGGCGTATGCGCCGCCGTCGAGCAAGATTCGCGCCTTGACGTAAACGAGCTTGCCGTCGCGCGTTGCGCCGTGCTCGTATCGCATCCGCGCCGGGTGCCTGTGCACGTGCCCGACGAACGATTCCGCACGCGAGTAGGACATCTTCACAGGACGGCCCGTGCGCAGCGCAAGCATGCAGGCATGAGCCTGCATCGACAGGTCCTCGCGCGCACCGAAGGCACCGCCGATGCCGGCCATGGTCAGCCTGACCTTGTCCGGTGGCAGGCGAAGGCAGCCGGCCAGCTGTTCGCGGTCGACGTGGAGCCACTGCGTGGCGATGTACAGGTCGACGCCGCCATCTGCCGCAGGAATCGCAAGGCCTGATTCGGGCCCAAGGGGCGCCTGGTCCTGCATGCCGACCTCGTACTCTCCCTTTACGACAACCTCCGCTTTGGGGTTCTGGTCGCCTCGCCGGATCTTGATCTGTCGCGTGACGTTGCCGTCGGGATGCAGCCGGGGCGCGCCATCGGTGAGGGCGAGCTCGGGATCGGTGAGCGGTGCCAAGACCTCGTACTCGACCCGGACCGCGTGCGCCGCCCGCCGGGCGTGCTCCGGGTGATCTGCGGCGACCAACGCGACCGCCTCGCCCCAGTAGCGCACGACCTCCATGGCCAGCACCGGCTGATCGGCGATCTCGAGCCCGTAGACCTTGCGGCCGGGCACGTCTTCATGAGTCAGCACGCCGTGGACTCCAGGCATGGACCGCGCCTCGGTCGCATCGATGGACAAGATTCGGGCGTACGGGTGCGGGCTGCGCACGGTCGCACCCCAGAGCATCCCATCCACGACGAGATCGGACGAGTACGGGAACTCACCGCGCGTCTTCAGTCCGGCGTCGGGCCGGATGACCGGATCGCCGACGCGCCCCGTGACGGCCTGTGCCGGCACCAGCCGCGGCTTTGCGCTCACCTCACCGCCATGCGGCCTGCCGCCAGGTGCACAGCATCGATGATCTTGGCGTAGCCGGTGCATCGGCAGATGTTCCCCGCCAGCGCCTCGCGGATCTCAACGGTGCTTGGGTTCGGCTCGCGGCGAAGCAGCTCGTGCGTGGCGACCACGAGGCCTGGTGTGCAGAAACCGCACTGGACCGCGCCCGCCTCCACGAACGCTTGCTGAATCGGGTGCAGCAATCCATCGGCACCAATTCCCTCCACGGTCAGCACCTCCCGGCCCTCGGCCTGCCCCGCGAGCACAAGGCAGGCGCAAACCAGGGCGCCATCGAGATACACCGAGCAGGATCCACACTCGCCCTGCTCGCACGCGTTCTTCGAACCGGGCAGGCCCATCCGCTCCCGTAAAACGAAGAGCAGGCTCTCGCCCGCCCAGACGCCGTCGGCGGACATGTGGCTGCCATTCACCGTGCAGTTGACCTTCAAGCCGCGGCCGTCCGTCGATACTCGTCCCACGCCCAGGTGAAGCTGCGGCGGGAGAGCACCGCCAGGGCATGCCTCCGATAGGCGGCAGTCCCACGCACGTCGTCGATGGGCCGCGCCGCCGAGGCGACGAGCTCCCCGAAGCGGGCCAGAACGCCGGGAGCAAGGATGCCGTCCGGCCGCTCCCACAGCCCCGCCTCGTCCAGCGCACGCTCGATGAATGCCTCGGCGCCTGGCGCGGTCACCGGCGTCGGGGCGGCCGAGCCGATGCCGGTGCCGACCTGCCGGGCGTCGACGTCGAGCGCAATCGAGAATGAGCAGACCGCGATCACCATCGCGTTTCGCGTGCCGACCTTCGAAAACTGCTGCGGTCCCTGTGCGGGCTTCATCAGGAAGGCGGCGATGAGCTCGTCTTTCCGAATCGCGCTGCGCTTCGGACCGGTGTAGAAGTCGCGTGCGGGGATCCGCCGGCTGCCGGCCGTCGAGGCCAGCTCCACGAACGCGTCGGAGGCCAGCAGCGGCGGGTGCGCGTCACCAGCCGGGGACGCCGACCCGAGGTTGCCGCCCACCGTGCCGCGATTCCGTATCTGGGGCGAGCCCACCGTGCGCGAGGCCATCGCCAGTCCGGGCAGCCGTTCTCCCAGCTCGTCGATGATCCGCGTGTATGTCATGCCCGCGCCGACGCGCAGAAGGCCGTCGTCCATCCCCCATTCGTTGAGCTCGGCGACCCGGGT
Organism: Candidatus Dormiibacterota bacterium; assembly: GCA_035473835.1. Taxonomy (GTDB): domain Bacteria; phylum Chloroflexota; class Dormibacteria; order Dormibacterales; family Dormibacteraceae; genus UBA10449. The sequence continues at coordinate 2,651 of DATINX010000046.1, forward strand.
GAGGTCGATGACCGCTGGTGGCCGCTGGCGGTCGAAGTTGATCTCCACCATCACGTCGGTGCCGCCGGCTATGGGCAGCGCCTCGGGGTGGGCTGCCTTCATGGCGAGAGCCTCCGTCCATGTCGACGGCTGGAGGAACTCCATCCGTTACCAGGCGAGGCCCGGCTCCGGGGCATCGTCGCGCGTCACGGTCCCTTCGATGAGCCCATACGGGCGGTCGGCGGCATGGAAGACCTCGTTGTCGTTCTCGAGCCCGAACGGCGACAGGTCGACGACGAAATGATGTCTGTTCGGGAGCGACAGGCGTACCTCGGCGATATCGGGTCGAGACTCGAGCACGGCGGATCCCATCTCGTACAACGTTTGCTGCAGGGCGAGGCTGTGCTTGGACGCGAACGCTTCGATCAAGGCCGCGCGCGCCATGGCGAATGCTGCGGCCCAATCCGCGTCAAGCCGCCCGTACCGCCATCGCGCCACCACCGCCGTCGCCAGGACACGGTCATCCGTCTCCGCGAGGGTCGTGTAGCGGTCCTTGGGGAAGCCCCGGAATTCGGAGCCGGTCGACTTGAGAAGGACAAGGTCGCCGAGCCCCGACACCACCCACGCGCCGCCTTTGGTGCATGTGACCATCGTCAGCCGCCTCTCGCAACCGGCGCGAACGAACGCGTGAGGATGAGGCCGTCCGCCGACTTCGATCCGATCCCACAGAAACTCTTCAATCGACACCCGCGCTTGATGCACGGCGGCGAATTCCCGGCTGAAATGTCGGGCCAGGCGCAGCGCGAACTCCTCGATCTCGCCGACTGGCCCTTCCTTCGCGAACGCAAACACGGTGTTCTTCTGCGTGTCGGTGGGGACGATCTTTCTGTTGTCGCCCGCGGTATGACTCGCGTCGAAGTCACCGGCGAGCATGACGCTCACGCTGACATCCTTGATCGAATGTGTCGGGCCGTCCTTGTTGACTCGGACAAGGTGTGTCTCGGCCTTGCCGTAATGGTTGTCACCGAGGACGATGGGCATCTACGTGCCCCTGTACGTCGTGTAGCCGTATGGACTGAGCAGCAGCGGCACGTGGAGGTGGCCGTCGTCCAGGTTGAAAACAACCGCCACGGCTGGATAGAAGGCGTTCAAACCCGAGCGCTCGAAATATGGTCGAGTGTCGAACTCGAGGCGGTACTCGCCCGGCTCGAGCTCCTCGTCGGTGAGCTTGCGGATTCGTCCATCGGAGTCGGTCACCGCGGCGCCTACCTCCTTCCAATCGCCGTCGGGCTCGCGGCGGTGCAGAGTGACGCCAAGTCCCGCGGCGGGCGTGCCTCGCATCGTATCGAGCACGTGGGTCGAGATGCTCATGAAACCAGCTCCGACAGCCGCCCGCGGGCGATCTGCGCGAGCTCGCGGCGCGCCTCGCCGAGCTCGGTGACGGGATCGTTCCTCATGCGCCGCCGCAACTCGGACAGGATCTCCTCCCCGCTCCGGCCGCCGGCCCTGATGAGAAAGACGTGCCCAAACCTCTCCTCATACTGCCGATTCTCGGCTTCGAGCGCCGCGAGGGTCACAGTTCCCGACTGCATGGCGCGGCTCTGCTCGTGCTGCGAGCTCTCCGGAGCGTCGCCGCCCCGCTCGCCGATCCGCGGATGGGCCTTGAACGCAGCCATCCAGTCGTCATCGGGCAGCCCGCTCAACGCCACCCAGGCAGCCGTGAGAAACGCTTGGGCATCCGTATACGGCCGGCGCGAGCACACCTCCGCCGCCCAGCGCCGATTGGCAAAGCACTTGTAGAGGCACTCTGCGGCTTCCTTCTCCGGCATCGCGTTGAAGTCCTCAATCAATGCCCAGCGGCACCAGCTGGAAAGTGGCCACGTCCACAAGCCCGCGGTCGGTGATCTTCAGCTCGGGGATGACCGACAGGGCAAGAAAGCTCTGCGTCATGAAGGGCGCGTTCAGGGTCACTCCCATTGCGGCCAGGCGCCTCTCCATCGAACGAAGCCTCTCGTATACGAAGGCCAGCGGCTCATCGCTCATGAGCCCCGCCACAGGCAGCGGCAGCTCCTCGACGACGCGGCCCCCCTCCGCGACCACTATCCCGCCGCCGATTTCGGACAGCCGGCACGCGCACGCGGCCATGTCCGCATCGTCGACCCCGAGCACGACCATGTTGTGGGCGTCGTGTGCGACCGTCGATGCGAACGCCCCGCGCTTGAGGCCGACGTTGGTGACGAAGCCCAGGCCGATGCGGCCGCTGGCATGGTGGCGTTCGACGACCGCGATCTTGACCAGGTCTCGCGCCGGGTCGGCCACGATGGCGCCCTCGCGCACGCTGGGCTCCGCCACCTCCGTCCCGGTCAGCAGCTGGCCTGGAACCACCTTGATCACTCGAATGCGCGCGGGGCCGGCCGGGATCCGGAACGACGACGACGCCACCGGCGCCAGGTGCACCGTCTGTCTGACCCATTCGGGTACCGAGAGCTTGGCGAAACGCGGATGCACGCCTCGCTTGAACACTTCGCGCGGCGAGAAGGACTTGAGGTCGTCGAGGACCAGGATGTCGGCCTGGTATCCGGGAGCGATGGCGCCTAGATGCCACAACCGGTGATAGATGGCGGGGTTGATGGTGGCCATTACGATCGCGTCTTCGGGACTCACACCCTCCGCTACAGCGAATCGCACCATCTGGTTGATGTGGCCCTCCTCGACGATGAAGCTGGGCTCCCGATCGTCCGTGCAGAACATGCACCAGTCGGTGCCGAATCTCTTGACAAGGGGTAGCAGGTCGCCAAGATTGCGCGCGATCGAAGCCTCACGCATCATCACCCACATGCCGAGGCGACGCTTCTCCAATGCCTCGTCGTAAGTGGTCGCCTCGTGGTCGGAGCGGATCCCCGCGGCGATATAGGCGTTGAGCGCCGGGCCGTGCACACCAGGCGCGTGGCCGTCCACATGGTTGGTGAGCCCGGTGGTCAACTTCGACAACTCCGCCGCGTCGCCCGCGATGACCCCTGGAAAGTTCATCATCTCGGCCACACCGATGGTGCGGTGGCGGCGCAGCAGGCTCTCGATGTCGCCAGTGGTGAACGGCCGCCGAGGCGACTCGAAATGCGAAGCGGGAACACACGAAGATGCCATGACGTAGACGTCGAGCGGCAGGTCGGCGCAGCAGTCGAGGATCCAGTGGATGCCATCGGAGCCGAGCACGTTGGCGATCTCGTGAGGGTCGGCGACGACCGCAGTGGTGCCGCGGGCCAGCACCGCCCGCGCGAACTCGTCGACCATGAGCTTGGAGGACTCGATGTGCATGTGGGCGTCGATGAATCCCGGGACGAGGTAGGCGCCCGCCACGTCCCGGCGCTCGCGTCCCCCATATCGGCCCAGCCCGACCACATGGCCGTCCTTGATGGCCACGTCGACGTCCAGCCATTCCTTGGTGAACACCGAAAGCACCTTGCCGCCGGCCAGCACGAGGTCGGCCGGCTCGTCACCCCGCGCGACAGCCATCCAATGCGCGTCGATAAGGGTCAAGGATAAGGCCACCCTCCGGCAAAGGGTTCAGCACGACTGCTGATACCCCTGAACCAGCACGCGTGGAGAAGCGTCGCCGCGCCCGGCCCCTAGAGTCGCCGCGCGACGGGTTCGACAGACCGCGGGGTTGATGCGGCTCGCGCCCGGCGTGTGGCCAGCGTCGAGCCGAGCAGGACGAGGACGAAGCCGATGCCCATGCCCATGGTGAAGGTCTCGCGCAAGACGAGGACGCCGGCGACGGCGGCGACGGCCGGGTTGATATATGTGATCACGGTGGCGCGCACCGGCCCGATCTCGGCGATGAGAGCCCAGAAAAGCAGAAATGCCAACGCGGTGCAGATGAACGCGAGCACTGCTACCGAGCCGAGCACACCCGCGCTGGGGATGGTTCGCGGCCACTGGATGGCGGCGACCGGCGCATATGCCACCGCACACAATGTCAGCGAAACGGCGATCACGCTCACCGACGGCAGACCGCTCAGGTGGCGGGACAGGATTGCCGGGCCGGCCGCGTAGCCGACGACGACGACGGCCATCTCCGCCAGCGGGAGCCAGCCTGTGGCGCGAAGGTCGAAGCCTACGATGACGGCAACACCCGCGATGCCGAGTAGCAGGCCGGCGAGGTTGAGGGCCCCGATCCGCTCGCGCGTGGCGAAGAGTGGCGCCATCAGCACCCCGACCAGGGGCACGGCCGATATGAGCAAACCGGCAAGCGAGCTCGAAATGTGCTGTTCAGCGTTGGAGAGCGCAAGCCACGGAAACCCGATCTCGATGGCAGCGAAAGCGACGAGCGGGCGCCACTTTCCGATCAATGCGCGGGTTCCCCCACGGCGGATGGCGATGGGCAGAAGCACGAGAGCGGCGACACCCGTGCGCAAGAAGACCAGCGTGGCCGGGCTCAGCTCGCCGACCGCGATGCGGATGAACAGATAGGGGATGCCCCAGATCACGCACATCGCCGCGAACAACAGGAAACCGCGGCGGGTCATCACGGTCCCAACAATGCCCTGGGCCGCCCTATTCCCGCACGACATCCGAACCGTCGGGGGATCGCCATTGGGTCTCGCGTTGTGCAAACATTTGTTCGTGGCGAGACCTGCGCCCGAATCTGCAGTCGAGCTCGGCCTGAACACAGCGGACCCGGCGACCCTGGTCGTCGACCTCAACTGCGCGTTCGCGTCTATCGAGCAGCAACACGACCCCGCCCTGCGCGGCCGTCCCCTGGCAGTCGCAGCCTACGCAACCGATGCCGCCACGATCGTGTCCGCGTCGAGGGAGGCTCGCGATCTGGGCATCAAGACGGGGATGCGAGTTTTCGAGGCGAAAGCGATCTTTCCGCAGATCGCCGTCCAGGAGCCAAACCCACCCCGCTACCGGGCGGTATCCGACCAGCTCATCGAGATCATGAGAAGACACAGCCCCGATGTCCTGCGCATGTCGATCGACGAAGCCTCGATGAACCTCGCCGGAACGCCCAACCTCGTCAAGCTCGGTCCGGAGGGCGTCGGCCGCGCGATCAAGGCCGCACTGCGCCGCGAGGTCGGCGAGTGCATCACCAGCTCGGTCGGAATATCGACGTCGATCTGGATGGCCAAGCAAGCGTCCAACCTCGACAAGCGCAACGGCCAGGAGCGGATCGACCACACCAACCTCGTCGCGGTATTCGCACGCCGGCAGCTCACGGATCTTTCGGGGATCGCCGAGGCCACCGCGCACCGGCTGTCGCGCGCCGGCATCCTGACCCCACTCGAATTCCTGCGCGCGAGTCCCGAACGCCTGCGCCTCGCCGGCATGCATCGCCCGGTGGCGGAAGCCTGGCTCCAACGACTGCGAGGATTCGAGGTCGGTTCCTTCGAGAGCATCACCCGCAAGAGCTACAGCCACTCGCACGTTCTCGCGCGCGCCACCAGCTCACAGGGAGAGCTCGAGGAGCTGCTGATGCGCCTGTCCGAGATGGTCGGGCGCCGGCTCCGGGCGGCCGGGCGGCGCGGGCGGGTCGTGTCCGTCGGGGTGGTCTATCGACCGGACGAGGGGCGCTTCTCGAAGCAATCGACCATGGCCAATCCGCTCGGAACCGGGGAGGAGATCTATCGGGCGGCGCTCGCGCTCCTCGCCGATCGCGACGTCCGGCGCCTCGTGGGAACCCTGGGGGTCGGGCTGTCGGGCCTGACCGAGGCCGACAACGGCCAGCTGGACCTCTTCGCGACCTCCACCCCGCCTCGGCGCGAGCGGCTGGAGGTGGCAATGGACGCCATCCGTGATCGTTTTGGCGAGGGTGCGGTGCAGCGGGCCAGGCTGCTGGGTCGCGCCAGGGTGGTCCGAGATCGGATCGCGTTCGGCAACACCGGGCACCCCGACGACGAAAGGTGAGCCCGGCAGGGGTTGAGGCGGTTCAGAGGTGGCGAAGCCGGCGACGGAAGGAACATGGTCAGGATTGCCTTAGGAAACGCGGTCGGCAGGGACCTGGGCACCTGCTCCCGAGTCAGCGACGACGACTCGTATTCGCTGCACCGAGTTGTTCTGAACACCCTCTCGGTTCCAGTTTTGTTCGGTCGGCTGGACGTTGCCCTCGGCGTCGGTCGCACGGGCGCTCAACTCGTAGTCGCCGGGTCGCGTCGCGTCCCACGCATAGCTCCATGGGCGCCAGGCAAACGCTGAGATCGCGGCACCCAGCTCCGCCGCCGCCCACGACTTACCGCCGTCCACGCTCACCTCAACTTTCGTCACCGGTGCGCCCCCGGACCACGCCCGGCCGGTCAGGACCTGATGAGAAGGCGACACGAACCGCACACGCGACATGAAGTCTGGGATGCCCGGCGGCACCATCAAAGCCCGGGGCAGCATGCGCGTGACCGGCACCCCGCGATCGTCCTCGGCGAGACGGTAGTGGTACGCGGTCGCCTGCTGGTAGCCCTCGAACCCGGACTCGAGGACCGTGATGCCTCGCAGCCACTTGACATGCGCCATCCCGTACCAGCCTGGGACGATCAACCGGAGTGGGAAGCCATGCTGCGGGGGTAGTGGGCTGCCATTGATCGCGTACGCCAGCAGGACCTCCTCTCTCCAGCACTCGCCGAGGGGGAGGCTCCGCTCGTAATGCTGCTCCACGTCGCCCTGGATCCCTCGGTCGAGCCCGGTGAACACGACATCGCCGGCTCGCTCCCCAACCCCGGCCTCTTCGAGCAGCGCGCCCAAAGGAGTGCCAGTCCATTCGGCCGTCCCGACCGCCTCGACCAGCCACGGCTGGCTGAGAGGTCGCGGCGACAGGCGGGCGCGGCCGTTGCCGGCGCACTCGAGAGTCACGGCGATCGTCTTCGCAGGCCTGTTACGGATCTGCTGCAGGTCGAGGCGCAGCGGCTTGCGCACGTAACCGCCGATGTTGAGCACCCAGGAGTCGGGGTCGACCACCGGGATGTCGAAATGGATCAAGAGGTAGTGGAGTCCGACCGGGGTGAGGTCGTAACGCAGCGCCTCGAGCGGCATCGAGTGGTTGCGAACCGCCAGCTGGAGCTCGTCAGGCGTGATCCCCGGCTCTGGGATCAGCGTCCCCGCAGGCTTCGTATCCGTGAGCCTCCCTTTCATCCTCTATCTCCCGTCCATCGCGACCACGGCAACCTCGACGGTGCGTGTGCGTGGTCCGTCCCATTCGCAAAGAAAGATCGCCTGCCACGTGCCGAGGCTGAGCTTGCCGCCGCGCACGGGTGCCGTGGTGCTCGCGCCGACCAGCGCGGTCTTGATGTGGGAATCGGAGTTCCCTTCCGCATGGCGATAGCCAGGATCCGCAGGCGCAATCTTTGCCAGCTGCGCCTCGATATCCCGGGCGACGTCGTGGTCGGCGCCTTCGTTGATCGTCACGCCCGCGGTTGTATGCGGAACGAACACGTGGCACACGCCCTCCGACACGCTTGAACGCGCGACGACCTGGGCGACTTTGCTGGTCACGTCCAGGAGCTGGACGCGCCGCTCAGTCCTGACGCCGAAGCTTTCCCAGGCCAATCAGACCGCGGCGCGGGTGCGCACCAGCGCGTCGATGATCGCCGGGACGAACTGGGGGAGGTCCTTGGGGGATCGCGACGTGATCAGGTTGCCATCGACGACCACCGCTTCGTCCACGAATCGAGCTCCGGCCGCAACCATGTCGTCCTTGATAGAGAAGAAAGAGGTGGCGCGCCGTCCCTTCACGATTCCCGCGGAAATGAGCATCCAGCCGGCATGGCAGATCGCGGCGACCGGCTTGCCGGCCTGGTCCATGTCTCGCACGAATGCGACCATGCTCGGCTTGCGCCGCATCTGGTCGGGCGAGTAGCCACCGGGGATGATCACCGCGTCGAAGTCGGCCACGCGCACGGCATCGATGCCAACGTCGGGCACGACGGGGTATCCGTGCTTGCTCTTGAACGACTCGGCGCGGCCGCTGCCGACGATCTCCACGTCCGCGCCCGCCTCGAGTAGTCGGTAGTACGGGTACCACAGCTCCATGTCCTCGTAGAGCTCCTCGGCGAAAATCGCGATCTTCTTGCCTGCCAGCTCCTGGCTCATGTCACAACCTCCTGCGGATTGGTGGCCGCGAGCGGCTCGTTCACATATCGAAGGTAAACCACGCCGGTTCCGAACGTTCGAGATTCGACGAGCCGCAGGTTCATCCGGGCCGGCACGTCCGGAAGGAATCTCGTGCCGGAGCCCAGCACGACCGGGTGAACGATGGGTTGGATCTCATCGACCAGGCCGAGCCGGACTGCCGCCGCCGCGAGATGCGCCCCGCCGATGGTGATGTCCTGCCCAGGTTCCGCTTTGAGCCTTTGGATCTCGTCGGCCAGGTCGCCCGCGGCCAGCCTGCTGTTGCCTTCGACCTTGTCGAGCGTGTGCGAAAACACCACCTTTGGCTTTTCGCGCCAGATCCTGGCGAATTCAATTGCGTAATCGGGGAGCGAGCTGTCGGCTTCGGCGGTTTGCCAGTACCTCATGGCTTCGTACAGCCGCCGCCCGTACAGAAACACTCCGGACTCGCGTGCCTGCTGGTTGGCGAACCTGTGCAGCTCCTCTTCGACGATGACCCAGTCGATCTCCCCATGCGGCCCTTCGATGAAGCCGTCGAGAGACACCATCATCGAGTACATGAGCTTTCTCATCTCAAGGTGCTGCCGTGCGCGCGAATGATGAGGTCGGCGACCAGGCCCGTCCAGCCCGTCTGGTGAGAGGCGCCCAGGCCGGCGCCGGTGTCGCCGTCGAAGTACTCATGAAAGGCAAGCATGTCATGCCACTCGTGGTCGTCCTGGAACTTTGTATTGCGGCCGAACACCGGGCGGCGGCCGTCGTGGCCGAGAAAGATCCGCACCAACCGCCCGGAGATCTCATCGGCGACCGCAGCCAGGTCGCGCATTCTTCCGGACCCGGTGGGAAACTCGACCTTGAAGTCGGCACCGAGGTACCGATGGTAGACACGCAGGACCTCGACGATCAGAAAGTTGACCGGCATCCAGATCGGCCCTCTCCAGTTCGAGTTGCCGCCGAACAGAGGGGTGGTCGACTCAGCGGGCTCGTAGTTGAGGGTGGCCGAGACACCTCCCCCGAGGTCGACCTGCAGGGGATGCTCCAGGTGGTATCGCGACAGGGCACGGATGCCGTAATCGGACAGGAACTCCGCGGGGTCGAGCATTCGCTCCAGGATGCGGCGCAGGCGATCCGGGCTGACGATCGAGAGCATCCGCCAGCCGGGATGGTTGGGGCTGTGGATGTGCTGGACGACATCGCTCAGCCCGGGCCTGTTGTGCAGGAACCACTCAGTACGTCGGGTGAATTCTGGCAGCCGGGTGAGCGTGGCGGGGCCCATTGTCGATACCGCGAACAGCGGCACCAGGCCGACGAGCGAGTGCGCGCGCAATGGCTCCATGCGGCCGTCATCGAAATGGAGCACGTCGTAGTAGAACCCGTCCTGCTCATTCCAGAGGCCACGCGCATTCAAGGCTGAAGCGATCAGCGCGAAGTGTTCGAAGAACTTGATGGCCATGTCCTCGTACGCAGGATCGTGTTCGGCGAGCACGAGCGCCATCTCCAGAAGGTTCTGGCAGTACATGGCCATCCAGGCCGTGCCATCCGACTGCTCGATGTGACCGCCGACCGGTAGGTGTGAGCGGTCGAAGGGACCGATGTTGTCCAGGCCCAGGAAGCCGCCCTGGAAGACGTTGTTGCCCTCGCTGTCCTTCCGGTTCACCCACCAGGTGAAGTTGAGCAGCAGCTTGTGGAATATGCGCTCGAGAAACTCGTGATCGGTACCGCCGCTGATCTCGAACACGCGCAGCGCGGCCCACGCGTGCACCGGCAGGTTGACGTCGCCGAAGGCCCACTCATACGCGGGCAGCTGGCCGTTGGGATGCATGAACCATTCACGACCTAGAAGGACGAGCTGGGATTTCGCGAGCTCGGGGTCGACCCACGCAAGGGCGACGCAGTGAAATGCCAGGTCCCATGCCGCGTACCACGGGTACTCCCACTTATCGGGCATCGAGATGACATCGCGGTTGTCGAGATGCGCCCAATCAGAGTTACGGCCGGTCCGCCTCGCGTCCGGCGGCTTCGGGCCGGCAGGGTCGCCCTCGAGCCAGCGCCCTACGTCGTAGTGATAGAACTGCTTGGACCAGAGCATGCCTCCGAGCGCCTCGCGGAGGACCATCGCCTCCTCGGGAGAAGCCCCCGCCGGTGTGAGCTCTGCGTAGAACTCGTTCGCCTCCCGCTCGCGCAAGGCCATGGTCTCGTCGAAATCCGCGCCCGACTTTCCATCGGGGCTGAGTCGAATGCGGACGACGGCGACCTTGCCGGAGGCGACCGTGAGGTGATGCCTCAGGCCGGCCTTGGTGCCGCGCCTCGCCGGGTTGACGGCCGCCGCTCCGTGCACGACGTAGTCGTTGATCGCATCCTTGGGATAGAAGCTTCGGCCGGGGATCCCCCACAGGAGCTCGGTGTTGGTCTCGTTGTCGCAAAACAGCGGCTCGGGTGTTCCGTCGCTGACGAGGATTCGCCGGCCGAGGTCGAAGTGCTCCGCCACCAGCCGGCTGCCAGACGCGGCGATCTGGGGCTTTCGGTCGTCGAGGCCCCACGACCACGTGTTTCGAAACCACAGCATCGGAATCAGGTCTAGCTCGGCCGTGTCCGGGCCTGCGTTGCGAACCGAAAGCCGAATCAGGATGTCCTCCTGGTCGGCCTTGGCAAATTCTGCGGTGACCTCCCAATAGCGGTCGCTGTCGAAGATGCCGGTCTCGAGCAGCTCGTACTCGGCCTGGTCGCGCCTCCGGCGCCCGTTTTCTTCGACCAGGTCCGCATATGGAAATGCTGCCTGTGGATACATGTATCGCCAGCGCATCCACGAATGGGTGGGTGTCGAGTCCAGGTAGAACCAGTACTCCTTGGCATCCTCGCCGTGATTGCCCTGCTCGCTTGTGAGACCGAAGATGCGCTCTTTCAGGATTGGGTCGCGACCATTCCACAGTGCCAGCGCCAGGCAAAGCTGCTGGCGGTCATCGCAGATACCGGCCAGGCCATCTTCATTCCAACGGTACGTTCGCGACCGTGCGTGGTCGTGCGGAAAGAAGTCCCATGCCTCGCCATGCTCGCTGTAGTCTTCGCGGACCGTCCCCCACGCCCGCTCGCTGAGGTAAGGACCCCAGCGGCGCCACGGGGAGCGGCCTTTCAGAACTTCTTGCAATCGCGCCGCTTCGGCTGAAGGCACGCCCAATAGTGTGCAGATCCGGCGTGCTCCGCTCGCGGAGCTGGGGCGGCAGGTGCACCTGCCCCTTTCGACCGTGCCCGATTATCTGAAGAGGGATCGCTTTGTCTGCTGAAGCCACGGTGCGCGGCCCCGCAGGCGCTCGAAGACGCGGCCGCGGCCGGACGGGGGTGGCCGGCCGCCGGCTAGGGCAGCGGGTTAGCCTGGTCCCAGGCCGACTGGCAGCGGACGCACCGGGTAGCGTCGGGCAGCACCTGCAACCGTTCGGCCCCGATCGGCCGCGAACAGTCCTCGCAGACACCGAAAGCGCCCTTGGCGAGCCGCTCGCGGGCATGCTCCGCCTGGGCGGCGTCCTGCTCGATGATCCGCTGGATCGTGTCGCTGGTGGCACGGTCGGTGACGATTTGAGCGAAATCGGGCTCTCGGAATCCTTTGCTCATCCCTTCAGTATGCCCACCAATGCCATGTCTGTCGCGCGCGTCCTCTATTAGTGCGACCCCACCCCTATTAGTGTGACCCCACCCCACTTCGTGTTTCCGGACGGGGCCACGCGGGAATGGAAATCGGTTGGGAGCCGTAGTCTCAGGAGAGAACCCATGGAGGACCACCGATGAAACTCGAAGGCATACACCACGTCAGCTCGATCACGGGTGACGCGCAGGCCAATGTCGACTTCTATGCCGGCGTGCTCGGCCTGCGTATGGTCAAGAAGACCGTCAACCAGGACGACCCGACCGTCTACCACCTGTTCTACGGCGACGACAAGGGAAGCCCGGGGCTCGACCTGACCTTCTTCGAATATCCCGGCGCGCACCCGGGGCGGCCCGGCCAGGGCATGATCCACCGGATCGTCCTCCGGGTCGGCTCCGAGAAGGCCCTCGACTTCTGGGAGGACCGCCTGGACAACGTGAAACGGTCGCCGGGGTCTCTGGTCTTCACCGACCCCGAGGGCCTCGGCCTGGAGCTTCGAGTTGTCGACAGATCTGATGCCCCGCTCACCGCAGCGCACCCGGAGATCCCCGCCGAGCACGCGATCCAGGGTTTTGAAGAGGTCCGCGCCTATACGACCGAACCGGAAGCCAGCCGCCGGCTTCTCGAGGGCGCGCTTGGCTTCGAGCGTGCCGGGAGCATGTCGTGGGAGGCTCGCGGCGAGAAGCGAGGTGGCCGCTATGTATACGACCCGTCACCAGCCGAGCGCGGCATACCGGGCGCCGGCACCGTCCACCACGTCGCGTGGGCATCTCTCGACGACCAGCAGCTGGCGTGGCGCGACCGTGTGATCGCGGGTGGTTCTCACCCGACGCCGGTGATCGACAGATACTGGTTCCGCTCGGTCTACTTCCGAGAGGCCAGCGGTGTGCTTTTCGAGATCGCCACGATTGGACCTGGTTTTGCCGTGGACGAAGATCCGGAGCACCTTGGCGAGCGCCTGGTGCTGCCGCCGAAGTTCGAGAGCTTGCGCGATCGGCTCACCGAAACGCTGACTCCGATCCAGGCGCCGGCCGCTGCCCGCAGCTAGCGGCACGCCGGCTCGTCCAGATGGGTGAGCTCCGTGCTCACCTTCCAAAGGCGTTTCGCGACCGCATCGTCGTAGGTCACCTTCGACGACTTGATTGGCACGCTCTTTCTGTTGAAGAAGCGGCCGCTGACGCCTTCGACTTCAGTGGACGACGCGAGGAACACGCTCGGCCGGGCCCCATCCACGGCCTTGCCTCTCATGAACGAGAACAGGCTGAACGGGAATGGCACTTTCAGGTTCGTCTTCACAAACCCCGGCTTGAGGGCATTGGCCGTCACCCCCGTGCCCTCGAGGCGGCGCGCCAGCTCGTACGTGAACAGGATGTTGGCCAGCTTGGACTGGTTGTAGACGCGAATCTCGCCGTAGCTCTTCTCGCCGAGCAGGTCGTCGAAGTCGAGCCTGCCCATCGCATGAGCGCCACTCGAGACAGTGATGACGCGGGATGGGGCGCCGGCCTTCAGCGCGGGCAGCAGCAGGTTCGTCAGCAGGAACGGCGCCAGGTGGTTGGTGGCGAAGACAGCTTCCAGCCCGTCGGCAGTGTCAGCGCGCTTCGGCAAGGAAACTCCCGCATTGTTGACCAGAACGTGCAGCCGGTCGTGGCGCTTCTCGAAGTCCGCGACCAGATCGCGAATCGATGCCTGCGAGGAGAGGTCCGCCACCAGCAGCTCGACCTCCCCATTGCCGGTCCGCTGCGCGACTTCCGCCCTGGCCACCTCGCCCCGAACGCGGTCGCGGCTGACCATCACCAGGTTTGCCCCCAGGCCGGCGAGCCCCAAAGATATCTCCTTGCCCATGCCGCTGTTCGCTCCGGTCACCATCGCCACCTTGCCGCGCATGCTCGCTCTCCTTTCCTTCCAGATAGAGCCAAAAATCGGCGATTTACTGGTACTTTACCACGATAGTACAGTACCGCAACTTCGGCGATATGCTTCCATTCGATGGCCAGGCCGAGTAAGCCCACGCCGCCCCCCTCGACGCATTTGCGACTGGAAGGGGAAGTGGTCGGCCTGTGGTTACAGATGCAAGGCCGCCTGCAGGCCCACTTCACAAGGCTGGCGGCCGATTACGGGCTGTCGGCGGTCCAGGCCAAGGTGCTCCTCACGCTCCAGCCGGGTGGAGCGATGACCATGCGCGTCCTCGCCGCGCAGCTCGAGCACGACGCCTCCAACCTGACCGGCGTCGTCGATCGGCTGGAAGAGCTGGGCGCGGTGCGCCGCGAGTCTCCACCCCACGACCGGCGCGCCAAGAACATCGTGCTGACGGACGACGGCCGGCGCCGTCGCCAGGACTTCTGGCAGCAGCTCACCAGCAGCTCCGGCCCGCTGGGCCAGCTGAACAGCCGCGAGCTTTCGAGCCTGCGCGGCCTGCTGCGCTCAGCCTTGGGGAGCGGCCCCGCGCAGCGTTGAGCTGCTGTAGCGTGGGTCTCTGCTGACCCAGGGAGGCTGGATGAAGATTCGGGGCATTGGTATCGACCGGCGCCCCGGTCAGGGAGGTGCGGCAGTGCGGGTAGCCATTCTCGGCACCGGAAAGATGGGAGGCGCGATGGCGCGGAGGCTAGCGGCCTTGGGCCACGAGCTGGCCGTGTGGAACAGGACACCTGAGCGTGCGAAGGCGCTCGGAGTCGGCCAGGTGATGACGACCCCCGCCGAAGCGGCGCAGAAGGCCGACGTGGTGATCTCGATGCTGACCGACGCCGATGCGGTCCGGGTCGCTTATCTGGGCGACAACGGGGCGGCAAAGGGGGCCAATGATCAGGTGTTCGTCGATATGAGCACTGCGGGCCCCGATGTGGAGAAAGAGGTCGCGGCCGCCATCGAACGGGCGGGAGCCGACTTTGTCGAGGCGCCAGTGCTCGGCAGCGTCGGCGCCGTGGAGGCCGGCACCCTCATCATCTTCGCGGCGGGCGATGAGGCGGCCGTCGAGCGCGCCCGTCCTGTGCTCAAGGACCTCGGCGAGGTCCGCGGAGTGGGCGAGCTCGGCACCGCCTCATCGCTCAAGCTTGTCGCCAACAGCATGCTGGCCGGCGTCAGCGCGCTGGCGGCGGAGCTGATGTCCACGGGCACGGCCGCAGGGCTGAATCCCGAAGACGTGTTCTGGGTCCTCAGCCGGATCGCGCCGGTCCTGAACGCACGGAAGGCCGGCTTTGTCGAGCATCGGTACGAACCTGTCACATTCGCGTTGCGCGATGCGCTGAAGGACGTGCGTCTGGCGCTCGATCTCTTCAAACGAACGGGGACGACAACGCCGCTGACGATGGCGATCGAGGAGCTCTACGAGCGCGCTGCCAGGTCCGCCGGGGAGCTGGACATGTCTGCCATCGCCACGATTTACGAAAGGCAGCCCACCCGCGCGAAATGATCAGCGCCAGTCTGTAGAAGCACACAAACGTCACGGCCTGACTTTGTGCGCGGGATACGTAACGAACTCGGTTCCTGGCACGTAACGTCGACCTCAAATGCAGATTGCTCAACCGGTCGCGCGCTTCTCGGCGGAGACATCGGCGTCCACCGACCTCGACGGGGTTTTTCGCTGGCTCATCGACCGCCAGGGCAACCCCCTGCGCCTCGTCATCGACGACCTTCCCGCGCTCGGACGCGACTCCATGATCAGGCTGGCCCGGCCGGTGACCGCCGCCCGAGCAGTTCTGTGCACGCTGTGGCTTGTCGAGGATCTCGAGTCGGGGACCTGCCTGCTCGCCGGCCAGCTGCGCTTCGTCGCCCACCCAACCAGGTCCGGGATCAGGCTGACCTTCAGCGGACGGGCCGCTGTCGCGGTGACATCGGGATTCCTTCGCCGCCAGGCAGACCACGCCGCGCACCAGCTGGTGGAGCTGATCGCAAGATCGATCGAGCGCCCGGCAGCCGCGGGCGGGCTTCAGGTCGCCATCTGATCCGAGCCGGGAGAGTGTTCTGACGCTGCCGATCAGCAGGCGTAGTCGCGATCGAAGGTCGACACGTACTGCACCAGCCAGACCCTGGCACCCGTGAAGCCGACCGCCGAACAGTAGGGCTTCGCCTGCGTCAACGTTCTCTGGCCGGTGCCAATCCAGTCGGCGTCGACGGGAGCCCGGAAGCCGCCGGTGATCGCGTTCCACTGATTTGACGTCGAGTAGATGCCGACAGGAGCCGACGTCCCCTGCCTCAGCCTTGCGATGATCCCGTCGATCGCATAACGGTTGAGGCTGAGATCGCTCGACGACCAGCTGTTGGAAGTCTCGACATCCAGCCACCATGCGCTTGGCGGCCGCACCGATTGGCTCGAAAGATGGGCGATGTCACGCTCCGCTTCGCTGCATCCCACCGCCCACGCCGCCTGCTGCTGCAGGCTACCGCCGACAGCCTGCGACGAGCTCGCACAGACCGGCGTTACGTGGCGGCCATCGATCTTCGCGTAAGTCGCGTCATAGCCGGTGTTGATGTAAGCCGCCACGTTGCCGGTCTTCGCGGCGGCTGCAAACTCCGCTGCCAGGCAGTTGTTGTAGTCGTTGAACGGGTAGCCCCGATTGATGCCGACCACTCCGAAACTCGCGGCGGGAGCGGTCCTCGAGCATTGCGGATAAGAGAAGTCGTACCCGCCGGTCCCGCTGGCGTATAGGTCGAAACCGGCAAAACCCACCGAGTTGACGGCCACCAGCGCCGCCACAGCGATGGGGAGGCCGAATGTTGCCTTCGGGATGCTCAGTGCGAATTGCACAGCCCTCTTGTGGAGACGCTACTAGTCGCCGTCGCGCGAGATCAAGCCTCGAATGTGAATTTTGGGTAAATCCACCGGTGACCCGCGACTTGGCCGCGCAAATCGGCCTATCCCTTGAAGGGCGAGGGCGCTCCTGGCGGCAGGTATGGAGTCGGGTCGACGGGCTTCTGGTTGATCCGGAGCTCAAAATGCAGGTGCGCTCCAGTGGAGTTCCCGCTCGATCCTTCGAGCCCTACCGGCTGGCCCTGCGTCACCGCCTCTCCGACCTTCACGACCGCGGTCGAGAGATGACCGTAAAGAGTGTCCAGCCCGCCGGCGTGAGCGATCACGACATAGTTGCCGTAGCCACTCCCTGAGGCGCCGACCAACGCCACCACACCGTCATCGGCTGCATAGACCGGCGAGCCGAACGGCTCGACGAGGTCGATCCCGGTATGGAAATGCGGGTAGGAACCATAAGCGGGCTCAAACCAGAAAGTGCTGGGGCCGAAAGGCTGAGAGATCTGCGCTTGCGGCTCCGGCCAGATGAAGCGGTACTTGGTCGAGTGACCTGAGCTCGTCGGGATCTGGCCGACGTTGTTCGACTGGGACCACAGCTGCACCTGCGTCCAGACTGCCTGCATGGCCGCGGCAATGATGGCGTCCTGCTGCTGCTGCAGCATGTCGGCGACCTGCTGCGCGAGCTGCGTCGACTGCCGGCTCAGGAGCCACAGCTCCGTCTGTGTCTGGCTGATCTTGACCTGCAGCGCGGTCATTGACTGCTCCTGCTGCACCTGCAGGTCCCGGAGCTGGCTCAGCTCGGAGTCGAGCTGGTCCCGCTGCCTGACCTGCTCGTCCCGGGCAAGCTGCTCCTTCTTGCGTTCCTTCTGGAGTTCGGCAAGGTCGCGCGTCAGGGTCGACTTGAGCTCGCTGGCTCGGGCTCCCGCCACGTTGAGGTCGGCGATTCGCGTGAGCAGGTCGCTCAGGTTCTGCGCCTCGCCAAGCACCACCAGCACCGACGTGGGTGCGACATAGATGGCGTGCGCGAGCTCGCGCAGCTGCGCGCGCTCGCTGTCGATGTGCTGGCCAAGTATCGCCTCGCGCCTCTGGGCATCCGCGATCTGGACGTCAAGGTCGGCGATCTTCTTCTGGACGTCGGAGATCTTTGCCTGCAAAGACTGCTGCTGCGCGGCGTTGTCCTGGAGCGACTTCCGCAGCTGCTCTTGAGCCGCCACCGCGTCGGCCAAATTGCTCCCAAGCTGCGCGCGTATCTGGTTGATCAGCGACAGCTGCTGCTGAGGGTCGATCGCCCCGGTGTCGGCGGTGGCGCCGGTCAGGCCGACCCCAAGCATCAATAACGCCACCGCGGCCGCGGTCAGAACGCCCCTCACGATTCGAGGTGCCGGCGCAGGCTGACCAGGGAGGAGCCGGATCCGAGCCCAAGCCCGGCGGCGAACACCATTGCGGCGGTGAACGCGGCGACGGCGGCCGTCACGCCCGGGGCGAACTGCGCAAAGGAGGCCGAGCCCGCGGAGATGCCGGTCATCGCCAGGCCGAACGTGACCAGGCCGGCGGCGGCGCCCGCCAGGCCACCGGTGATTGCACCTTCGACGACGAACGGCCCGCGCACCATCCATCGAGGCGCGCCCACCAGCTGCATGATCGCGACCTCGTCTCGTCTGGAGTGGATGGCCGCGCGGATGCTGTTCATGGTCACGGTGACGGCGACGAATCCGAGGAGGGCGAGAAAGGCGAGGCCCGCCGCCGCGACACCGAACAGCACAGCCTGGATGCGCTGGTAAGCGCCCTGGTCATACGAGGTGGGATAGAGGGGGTCGACGGCGATGTTGTTGCGAACCGCGCTATCGATGGCGGCCACATCCTTGATGTTCTTGACCTGCACGTCCAGGCTGGCCGGAAACGGGTTGCTGTCGCTGGCGTCGGCGATCTGAGGCAGACCCGGGATCCGCTGCGCGCGCTGGAGCGCTTCGGACTTCGTGGTATACGTCACGCGTGCAACGCGGCCGTCTTGGGCAAGCCTGTCCCATAGCGCGTTGACGTCCGCGGCGGCGGCGCTGTCGCGGATATACACGTGCAGGAGCGAAGCCTGGCCGGCTTCGACCTGCTCGAGGTTGTAGAGAGCGAATCCGCTCAGACCGATGAGGCCGGAGAGCAGCAGGAGCAGGGTCATCGAGCCAAGCGCAGGTGCCGTGCTGCTGATGTTCCGGACCCAGTTCCGACCGGCGCCTCGGAAGATGTAGCGGAGCACGTTGCCGGCGACAACCTGCACGATTCGCCGGCGCGGGAAGCGGCCGGTCACGACGACGCCAGCCACGCCAACCTCCCCGTCTGGCCCGCCGGCTGGTCGCGCACCAGGCGGCCCTGCACCAGCGTGAGCACGCGCCGCTGGAGCCGCGTGACGATCTCGACGTTGTGCGTCGCGATGAGGACCGCGGTGCCGAACGCGGCAATGTCCGCGAACAAGTCCATCATCTCCCAGGACGTGTCGAGGTCGAGGTTGCCCGTCGGCTCGTCCGCGATCAAAAGGGGCGGCTGCGCCACCACCGCTCGCGCCAGGGCGACCCGCTGCTGCTGGCCGCCGGAGAGCTGGGGCGGGAACGAGTTTCCGCGATCGCCGAGGCCTACCGCCTCGAGGGCGTCCATCGCACGATCGGCCGCCTCTTCGTCGGAGACGCGAAGGTCGCCCACCTGAAGGGCGAACGCCACGTTTTCCCTGGCCGTGAGCCGGGGCAGCAGCTTGTAGTCCTGGAACACGACGCCCACCCGCCGGCGTAGGTCGGCGATGCGCGACCTCTTCAGGGTGTGGGCCGGAATGCCATCGACCCAGACCTCGCCGGTGGTCGGGCGAATCTCGCGGTTGATCAGCTTCAGGAGGGTGGTCTTGCCGGCGCCGCTCGGGCCGACCAGGAACGTGAGCTCACCTGGCTCCAGGGTCAGGTGCACGTCGTCGAGCGCGATCCTGGCTCCGTACGCCCGCGTCACGGCAACGAACTCGACTATCGATGGCAATCCGTTAGGGGTAACGGGGAATCGGCCCGATCCCGTGGCGCTTGGGGTTAAGGGATGTAAGTTCTGGTAAAGGCGCTCCAGCGCCGTCTGGGAAGCTCCGGAACTCGATGCAGCCGGCCAGGGCCTCAGTGGTGGCTGTCGCGCTCCCGCTCGGAGATCTCGTCGATGCAAACGGCGGCGGCCAGCATGAGCGCGTGGTCGACGTCCGGCGCGACTGCGATGCCATATGAGTCGCGAAGCGAAAACCACTGGCGCGATATCTGTGCGACCGGGACGTCGTTGATGCGTACCCCATATTCGTGATTGGTGATGTCGCCCTGCGCCTCATACGCCGGGCCGCCCTCGACCTGGATGGTGTAGTGCTGATGGAGCAGCGTGAGCAGCGCTTTGGTCACGGTCGCGTAAAGCTGGCTCTGGCGCGTGATCTTCATCGTGGGCTGAAGCGCGATCAGCTTTGTCTCAACCGAGAGCAGCTCGTTTCCGCTCTGGTCCTCGAGTAGAAACGTCTCCCTCAGGCTGAGAGCTTTGCCATCGACCTTGAAGACGGACTCGCCCCGATCGTCCTCGATCCAGAAGTCTTCTCCGATGGAGAAGATCGACCGCTGGAGCTTGTAGCGCGTCCAGGAACCGTTCTGGATCGGGACCCCTATTTGGCCGAGAGCAGCCTGGTTTTGGCCGCCTCCTCCGTACCGACGCCAACGAGGAGCAGCCAGGCCCCAGTCACGATGAAGATAAACGAGGACATCATTCCAAGCCCGATCACATAAAGCCCGCCCGTCGCACCGAAGAAGAGCGCGACGGCACCGACCTGCTCGACCACCAGGCAGGCGAAGCTACCAAGCGTCCGGTACAGCACCCATCTGTCAGCGCCGGCCGCGGCCGATCGGATGCTGCGGTAGAGGATGGCCTCGACGACCGCGACCACGACGATCAGCTCGACTGCGACCGCCTGCGCGGTCTGCCCGCCCATCAGCACGAGCGAGCAGCGGATGAAGATGGCCGTCAGGCCGGCGAGGATGGTTCGGGCGCGATGTCGATGCACGACGTTGGTCGTGATCTCCTCAAGGTGCAGGGTCATCGCCACGAAGACGAGCCCGGTGAGGGCGGCAGCGCCCCCACCTACGGTCATGAAGTAGTCGTGCCACAGGCCGGCGTTGAAGCTGGTCGCCGGCATCTACGCGCTCAGAGCGGCGACGTCAGCTCGAGCTGAATGTTGTCAGGGTCGCGGAACGGGAGCACGCAGATCCCGAATGACGTGAGCTCTCTGACCTCGCCATGTGGTACTCCGCGTTGGTCCAGAACGCGAATCGCCTCGTCGAGTGCGGCGCGGCTTCCGAGGCTGAAGCTCAGGTGGTCGAGTCCGACGCGGTCCTCGTCGAATCGGTCGCCCTTCGCCGCCACCGGCCGAAGCCCGAGCAGGTAGCTGCCCCTCGTCATCACCACCCCACCCCACAGCACCGGGTAGGTCGGATCGGATTTCGGATCCTCCGATGGTGGCGCGGCGGCGGCGACGTCGAACCCGAGCAGGTCCGTGTAGAACTCTCGACTCCGTTCGATGTCCGTCACGGTCAATCGTAGATGGTGAATCCCGCCCAGCTCGATCTGCCCAGCCATCGCCACTCCCCGATGCAATCGTGGCGCGCACCCCAACACAAGGTGCCGCGAAGCCTTCGCTCGGGCCCATTATCGCGATGCCCGGACCCCTGCGCCTGGCCACATATAGAAGGACGCGCGCGGGCAGAGCCGCTAGCGCTCCCGCGACGCACGCGGCGTTTCGTGGGCGGCCGGACGACGGGAGAAAGCCGCGTAGAGGCCGAGGTCATAGGAGATCTTCAGGACGCCGGCGAGCAGGAACGGAACGCCCGCCGCGGCGGCCTGGATGGCCACCCCGGCGATTACCGGACCGGCCGCCTGCGTCACGCCCCGGACCGTGCCAGTGAACGCGAGGGCTCCCGCACGCTCGGACGGCGGGACGATCGAAGCAACGTACGCCTGGCGGGCCGGTACGTCCATCGACGAAATGCAGGAGCGGAGCAAGAGCAGGGTGAGCGCGACCGCGAGGTTCGGACTGAAAGGCACGACCATCAAGAACAGGCTGCTCGGCAGGTGGGTGAAGACCATCGTTCGAACAAGGCCGATCCTGTCGGCCAGCCGGCCCGCCACCTCGTAGGAGGTCGCCTGCACGAGCGCGAAAAGAGCGAATGACGGGCCGAGCACTGCGCTTCCGGCCCCGAACCGGATGTGCAGCCAGTAGGCGACGACTGCCTGCAAGACCAGCCCGCCACCCAGCGCATCGACCCCGAACAAAGCGGCAAGCGTGGCGACGGGTCGAACCGATGCCCGGCTCACTATCGGGCCGCGGGACGCCGAGTCGACCTTCGGCGAAAGGAAGAGGCTGATGGCCCCTGTCGCGATGCCGAGCGCTGCAAAGACCAGGAACAAAGCCTGGATCCGGCTGGGGCTGGTGCCGAATGCGGCGGCCAGCCCGCCGGCCGCCAGGGCCAGGCCTCCGGTCAGCGAGTAGCGTCCGAACGCCCGGTTCCGGCGCCGGTCAGGGACCGCATCCACCAGCGCCGCCTGCTCGATCGGAAGGAATGGCCCAAGGTCAACGCCCGACGCGCCGAGCATGCCCGTCGCTCCCGCCAGGACCAGCAGGATGGGCTGCGTGGCCAGCGCGAGATCGGCACCGGTCACGGCCATCATCAGGCCGGTCGCGGCCAGAACGGACCGGCGTCCGATCTTCGCCGAGAGGGCTGCGAGGGGGAACCCGTAGAGAGCCGCGGCCAGGACGCCGATCGAAAGAGCCAAGCCCAGCGACCCGCCACCCAGGCCCAGCTCCTCGAACCGCAGGCCGAGTAGCACCGGCACCAGCCCGAAGCCGAAGCTGCGCAGCACCCTCGCGACCAGCAGCAGACGGTAGTCGCGTCCCATCTGATTGGAAGTATTGGGCAGCGCCTGCCACCCGCCCCCCTCCGCCGATCCGTGCTTAGCCCGTCCTTAACCAATCTGCCCCCGGCCTTCGCCGGGGGCAAATCCACCCGCTGAAAGTCAGCGGTCCAGGACCGAGGCCTCGATGACATCGGCGGCCCGGACATCTCCCGGCCGGCCTCGCTCGCGAAGCCTGGCGGCGACACGTCGCTTGGTCTCCGGTGGGCCGGCGGGTCCGGTCTTGAACTTGACGTGGCTGCGCACGACCCGCAGCCGCATCGTGGCCAGACGCCTCAAGCGAGCGCCGTAGAAGTCGCCGACCTGCACCGGCTCGTACGACCGGCCGCCCTCATACGCGGCGAGGAGCCTGCGAAGGGCACCGGCAACCTCTTCGGGATCCGTCGAAGTTCGTTCAACATCGCATTCGAACGCCACCGCGCGGAAATGGAGCGTGGCCCGGCCGGCATCGCGGTCGTCGACCCAGTCGTGAGGGGACCACGCGAGAAAGTCCGAGACGAGAAAAGTCACGCGAGGGTTGGCCCGGACCGCGTCAAAGGTGGGATCCGCCTGCACGCAATGGAGCTCGATGAGGTCGGCAGTCTTGACGAACGGCAGGATGCTGACCTGCGGATAGCCCTCTGCAGAGCACGCGATCAGCGTCCCATGCCGCATCTCGGCCACAAATCGTTCGGCTGCCGCCTGGTCGGGCGGGTAGTTCGAGCTCGCGAACATGCGGTTAGTCTGGCAGCACTCACGCTGTAACTCGCCCGAGTAATCCCGGTCAGACGCAGCGATGCGTGGGGTGCGCGCCCTTGTGAATCTCGGAGCAGCTGGCGGGTTGTGAGTTGCGGAGCTCAAAGGAACGACCATGCAAAAAGCATCGAAACTGTCCACGCGCGTCGCGAGCCGGCGCGCTTTCCTCCTGACCGGACTTGCCGTTGGCGCAGGTGCGGCCGGCACGAGCGTATTCGCGGGCGCCCTGCCGGCCCTGGCCAAAACCACCAGAGGCCTGACCTCGGGAGACGCGGCGATCCTTCGGTTTCTTTCGGCTCTCGAGATCCTCGAAACCGATCTCTGGCAGCAGTACAACGAGCTCGGCGGAATCCAGGATGCCGAGGTGCCTGGTGGCAGCGGCAGCCCCGCCTACGTGCAGAAGCTGCAGGTGCTTGACATGGACATGCCCCAGTACATCCACGACAACACCGAGGACGAGTTCTCCCACTTCACGTTCATCAATGCATACCTCACGTCGAAGGGCCGCGCGCTCGTGAACCTGGATGAATTCAAGAAACTGCCAAGCAGCAAGGCGACGGGTGCTCAGCAGATCAAGCGCCTGACCAACCTGATGGAGCTGTCGCCGGACACCAGCTGGTACACGCGGTACCGAAGCCGGACCGGAAACCCCGACCTCGGTGACACGTTCGCGCCGGCGATTCCCGGCCTGAAGAAGGGGGCGTTTCCGGCCATCCCACGTGATAACGCAGACCTCGCGCCGGACGACCACATCCAGGCGATCGCCAACACCGCCGGGTTCCACTTCGGGACCATCGAGCAGGGGGGCAGCAGCCTTTATCCATCCCTCGCTCAGCGGGTCACGAGCCCCGAGGTGCTGCGGATCCTGCTGAGCATCGGACCCACCGAAACGATGCACTTCCAGACCTGGCAGGACAAGGCCGGAAACGCAAAGCCGCTGACCGACCCCACCAACGGCCTGGTCTTCCCCGACCTGAACAATCCGCCGTCCGAAGACACGCAGACCAACCTGATCATGCCCGAGCCGACGTCCTTCTTGCGCCGAACGTTTCCGCCGGTTTCCATCATCCGGCCGACCCAAACCATAGGCGCGGCAATGGGGGCGGTGAAGGCCCTCACGGCCGACGGCCTGTTTAAGGGCCAGAAACAAGCATTCTTCGATCGGTTGAATGAGATGGCCGAGGCCGCAGACGCGGCTCGCATCGAGGCCTAGACACCGGTAGGGGCTCAGGCCGGGCAGACCAGCGCCTGAGCCCCAACCTTGTTTCTCAACACGAACCGCCGCGTTCCATCTCTATCTCGACCCTCCGGTCACCACCGTCGGATACCCGCCGCCCGGTCCGAAGGAGCCATCTGACGGACCCTGGAGGGAGCCATCGCCCGAGGACTGCGTCGATCCGGTGGAAGCGGAATCGCTGTGACCCGGAATCGTGGTCGCGGCGATCACTGAGAGCGCCGCGACCAACCCGGCGCCAACCACAAGGCACGCGGTGGTCAGGTCGCGCAGCTTCTGCAGGCTCCGATCCCGCTGTTCGCTGAGTGTGATGGCCGGTCCCAACACCACGTGAAAGTACCAGGCCAACCTTGGAAAACCCTGTGTCCGCCCGAATGGGAGGCGCACACTCAAATCAGGGATGTCAGCTCAAATTCGTGTCGGCCGGGCGATGGTCCTGGAGGGGCCGCGCGAACCCCTTCGACTACAAGAGGTTCCAGTGCCATCGCCCGGCCTCGGCCAGGTCCTGTTGAGGGTCCACGCCTGCGGGATCTGCCGCACCGACCTTCACATCGTCGACGGCGAGCTCACCGAGCCGAAGCTGCCACTCATCCCCGGCCACCAGATCGTCGCCGACGTGGTGGAGGTCGGCACCGACGTCGCCAACCTGAAGACCGGCGATCGGGTCGGCGTGCCGTGGCTCGGATGGACGGACGGCACTTGCAGATACTGCCTCTCGGGACGCGAGAACCTTTGCGACCACGCGCGCTTCACCGGCTACCAGATCGACGGCGGCTATGCCGACTACACGGTCGCCGACAGCAGGTTCTGCCTTCCGATCCCGGTCGGTTATCACGACCTTCAAGCTGCCCCACTTCTATGCGCGGGGCTGATCGGCTTTCGATGCTTGCGCATGGCGGGCGACGCAGCGACGCTCGGGTTCTATGGTTTCGGCTCGGCCGCGCACATCCTGATCCAGGTCGCGCGGCACCGGGGCCAGCGCATCTACGCATTCACTCGCCCCGGCGACAGGGCCGGCCAGGCCTTCGCCGCCGAGCTGGGAGCTGACTGGGTCGGCGATTCGGACGCCTTGCCGCCCGAGCCCCTGGATGCGGCGATCATCTTCGCGCCGGCCGGTGAGCTGGTGCCGCAGGCCCTTCGCGCTGTCGGCAAGGGCGGGACCGTGGTCTGCGGGGGCATCCACATGTCCGACATTCCAGCCTTTCCGTACTCGATCCTGTGGGGCGAGCGCGTAGTGCGCTCGGTGGCCAACCTCACCCGCGCCGACGGCGAGGAGTTCTTGCGCCTGGCGCCGACGATCCCGATTCATACCCAGGTCAAGGTCTATCCCCTCGAGCAGGCCAACGAAGCGCTCGACGACCTCCGCAGCGGCCGCTTTCGCGGCAGCGCCGCGCTGAGTATTTCCTAACTGGCGCACCGACCACGAGCGCCCGGAGCACGTCCATCAAGTGCCGCAGCGGCAGCAGACAGCCCCAGCCAACTCCGCAGCTTCATCGCACGACCCGCGACTCTTCGAGCCCGTGCGCCACGACGTGCTCGCGGAATCCGCGCGGATGAAAGCCGAAGCGGCGATCAACGACATCCGGGTCGGTCGCGTTGTCGAAGCCGAACAGCTCCATCGCGGCCGGCGTGAGCGGCGGGTTGGGCAGGATCGCCGCCATGAATCCCGCCTGCAGCCGCGCAATCGAAAGCGGGAGCGGCACCATCAACCGGCGCACGGACATCGCGGTGCAGATCGTTTGCAGGATTTCCTTGAAAGTTGCGTACTCGCTCCCGCCGAGAGGGATGGCGCTCTGCAGCAGCTGGTCTCCCTTGGTGGACGCTACCAGGCATGTGACCAGGTCTTCGATCCACAGCGGCTGGAATCGGAGCTTGCCACCACCCAAAAGCGGAAGCACGGGGGAGGCTCGCGCCAGCCTGCTCAGCGCGGCGACGAACTCAGCTCCATCGCCAAAAAGAATCGATGGCTGAAGGATCACATACGGGATGCCACTGTTTCGAACCGCCTCTTCGAGACCCCACCGGGTCGCCATGTACGTGCCTTCGGCGGCCGGCCGCGTGCCAAGCCCGGACATCACGACCAACCGCGACACTCCTGAGGCGGAGGCGGCCTTGACGAGGTTTTCCGTGCCGACGCGATTGATCCGGTCGTACGCTCCTCGATAGGGCTCCTTCACATTGGCCGTGATCGCCGCGGCATGGATGATCACGCTGGCACCGGCCACGGCGTCACCAAGTGTTTCGGGCCTGGTCAAATCGGCCTCGACCACCTCCACTCGGTCGCGGGCCGGGGTCCGGGACCGATCGCGAACCATCGCTCTGATGGGACCGACGCCGGTTTCGACCAACCGGCGCACGACATGGCTGCCGACGAATCCGCTGGCGCCGGTGACCAAGATCAATCGCTCAACCTCCCGCCAACGCGCCGAACGTTGCGGCCATGCGGTCACTCATGTCGAACATGGCCACCGCGCGTGAGCGATCGCCGTCGAGGTGGGTCAACAGGTCGACGCCGATGTACATCGCCAGCACCGCTCCCGCCGCGGCTCGCGCGTCGACAAGGCTTGCGAACGCCGAGCCCTCGAGAAAGCGCTGGATCAGGCTTTCGGTGAAGTCGAGCCACGGCTGCATCCTCGCGAGCATCTGGGCCCGCAGCTCAGGATCGCTGCCGCTCGCGGCGAACAGCTCCGCGAGCACTGTCGCGTGGCCCGACTCGACATCCTCCGAGTACAGCCGGCGGCAGAGGGCAGCGAGCTCGATGGGACCGGGCGCGGCGCTCAGCGTTTCTCGATACCGTTCCATGCGCGCGCGGCTGACCCGGTCGAGCGCGGCCATGAGGAGATCGTTGACGCTGCCGAAGTGATAAAAGATCAGCGCCTGGTTGAAAGCGCCGGTGCGGGCGATGGCCCGAGCGCTCGTGCGCGCGAAACCGTCTTTGCGAAGCGTCTCGAAAGCCGCATCAAGGATGCGCCCTCTGGTCGGCGACTCTTGAGCGGTCGCTTTGAGCATCCGCTCAAGATAGCACGGATCGGCGGCTAGCAGCCCAGCTTGTCCGCCAGGTGGGTGAAGTCGGCGGCTTCCACGTCGGACTGTAGGTCGGGCAGAAGATCGGCTCCTCCACCCGGTCCTTTCTCCAGCTTCCGCTCGACGAATGCCGCCCGCAGGCCGGCTGCCTGGGCGGCCCGCAGGTCGGACTTGTGGCACGCCACCATCATCACTTGCGCCGGCGACAGCCCGAGTGCGGACGCGGCTCCCAGGTACACCTCGGGATCCGGCTTGTAATGGTGGAAGTCGTCAGCGGCCAGGATGCGCTGGAAGGGCAAGCCTGTGAAGCGAACCAGGGCTTCCTGCTGAGAACGGTTGCCGTTCGAAAGCGTCGACACCGTGAACCGCCGGGTCAGCCGCGTGAGTCCGGCAGCAGCGTCGGGCCACGCCGGCAGGCGCTCCCACGCAATGGTCAGCTCCTCGCGGGCGGCGTCGTCGAAGCCTTCCACGCCGAGGTCGCGGAGGACCTGGTCAAGCGACAGGCGATGGAGCCTGTTGAAATTGGTCCACGGCAAGTCGCCGCGCCGCACGCGGTCCATGTAAGGCATGTACAGGCCACGCCAGGCGTCGGCGAGCCGCTCCCAATCGCCCTTCACACCGTGCCGAGCGCCAAGGCGACGTGCCTCCGCCGAGACACCGGAGCGCCAATCCACCGCGGTCCCGAAGACGTCGAAGGTGAGCGCACGAACCTCGCTGATGTCGAACGAGCTCATCGACGTTTGAAGGCCGCGGCGTATTCGGGGAAGTAGCGCTGAATAACCGAGAGGTCGAAGGCGCGAAGGATTGAGGCCGGTGTCTCACGCTCGAGCAGAAACTCGAAGCTCCGCGTCACGAGGTCCTCGACATCCTCACGCTCGGTGCCGGCGGCCCAACGTTCGGCGTCCGCCTGAGTGACCGTGACCGAGTGCCGAGTGCGGACGCCGTCGTGATCGACGCTGACCTCACACAGCCAGCCGTCGGCCCCGCGCTCGGCTTTCACGATCACCATCGGCCGCGGCTAGGTCATGGCCGGGATACGCGGCAGTTCCTCGATCGCGGCGTCTATCCTCGACTGGGCCAGCTCGACGTCTTCGAGCTTGCCCGCGAAATAGGCGTCGTACGCCGACATGTCGAAGTGGCCGTGCCCCGACAGGCCGAACAGGATGGTCCTCGCCTCGCCCGCCTCACGCGCCGCCGCCGCCTCCTGGGCCACAGCCCGCAGCGCGTGGGCCGCTTCCGGCGCAGGCAGGAACCCTTCGGATCGCGCGAAGCGAACCGCCTCCGCAAAGCACTCGTTCTGCTTGTAAGCCCGGGCTTCCACCACGCCTTTGTCAACGAGCAGGCACAGCGAGGGGGCGTCACCGTGATATCGCAGACCGCCCGCGTGGATGCGGTCGGGTACGAAGCCGTGCCCCAGCGTGAACATCTTCACGACCGGTCCGAGGCCGACGGCGTCGCCGAAGTCATACGCGTAGATGCCGCGAGTGAGAGTCGGGCAGGCGGCCGGCTCGGCGGCGATGAAACGGGTCGCCGGGCGGCGTCCCTTCAGCTTGTCGCCGATGAAGGGATAAGTCAAACCGGCGAAATTGGAGCCTCCTCCAACGCAGCCGATGACGACGTCGGGATAGGCGCCTGCCATCTCCATCTGCTTCTTGGCCTCGAGGCCGATGACCGTCTGGTGGAGGAGGACATGGTTGACGACGGACCCCAGCGAGTACTTGGCGTCCTCGTGGGTGGCGGCATCCTCGACCGCTTCCGAGATGGCGATGCCGAGGCTTCCGGGCGAGTCGGGATCGTCGGCCAGGATCCCGCGGCCCGCGTTCGTCAGATTGGTCGGCGAGGCGTGCACGGTCGCGCCCCACGTCTCCATCATCGCCCGGCGGTACGGCTTCTGCTCGTACGAGATCTTGACCATGTAGACGGTGACCTCGAGGCCGAACAGGGCGCCGGCGAACGCCAGAGCCGAGCCCCACTGCCCGGCTCCCGTCTCGGTCGTCAGGCGCTTGACGCCTTCTTTGGCGTTGTAATACGCCTGCGGCACGGCCGTGTTCGGCTTGTGCGAGCCCGCGGGAGAGACGCCCTCGTATTTGAAGTAGATGTGGGCCGGGGTGTCGAGCGCTTTCTCGAGGCGGTCCGCCCGGTACAGCGGGGTCGGCCTCCAGATGCGATAGATGTCCCGAACCTGCTCGGGGATCTCGATCCAGGGCTCGGCGGAAACCTCCTGGGCGATGATCGCCTGCGGGAAGATGGGAGCGAGGTCTGCCGGTCCCATCGGCTGCAGGGTGCCCGGGTGCAGATAAGGCGCCGGGGGCGCCGGGAGGTCGGGCAGAATGTTGTACCAGCGCTCAGGTATGTCGCTCTCGCTGAGCAGGAACTTCTTGGCCATGCCTCCCCTCCCTGAACGACCTTGCTACCGGTAGGAGGAAAAGGGTAACTCGCGTGGTGAGCCTTCGTGTCACGCACCTGGAGTACCGCGTACGGCCGAGAGGTTGAGCCTTCAGCGGGCGCCGCTGGCGGTTGCTTCCTTTTCGGCTGAAGCCAGGAACGCGAAGAAGATCTGGCTCCATCGCTCGGCCGCGTCGAAGAGCGGCCCGTGGCCTGAGCCCTCGAACATCTCCATCTGCACCGAGCCGCCGGTCTCGCGATAGCGCTCCAGGACCGCGCGGATCTGGGTGACCATCGGTTGCGGAGGGAAAGCCTCCTCGCCGGGCCAGCCTGGCACTGCGCCCATCTTGCCTAGCGTGCCCATCTCCCACGCCGAACCATCGGCGACGACGATGTCGGCCGTACCGTGGGTCCACAGGATGGGCGGCTTCGGGTCGAGGTCGACGATGCCGGCCCAGTTGCAGTACTTACCGGAAAGCGCGTTGAGAATGCCGCGCGTGCCGGGTGCCACGCCGGGCCAGTTTGGCGAAGGCGTCAGGTCGCCCGGATAGCCGTCGTCGCCGGTCACAGACTTCAGCACTTCCTCCACCAGCATGTCCTCGCGGTCCGCAGGCTCACGATATGAGGGAGACCAGTACGAGGTGTTCATGACGTTGCGCGGCGAGAAGGGCGAATCGGACGACGTGTCATGGCCGGCGATCGTCTTTGTGAAATCAAGGCTCCCTGTTCCGCCGCCCGACCCGGCGTAGTCCGGAAAGCAAGGCGTTCCGTCCAGCCGGACGCCCCCAAACCCGTACGGTGACACCGGATCGATGAAGGTGAGAGAGGCCACGGGGCGGTCTTCAGCGTAGTTGGCGATCGCGGCGCCGCCGGTCGACCATCCGACCAGGTGCACGGGCCGCGTGATCCCAAGTGCTTGGACCAGGGAGAAGGTGTCATCGGCCCAATCTCGCAGGCCCCGCGTCGCGTCGATGGGGATGCGCTCGGTGTCGCCGAATCCTCGCATGTCGGGCGCGATGATCCGGTAGCGGTCCGGCGCCCCCGGCATCAGATGCTCGTAGAAGCGTCCGGTGGCGAGATTTCCATGGACCATCACCACCGGGATCCCATCGGCGGGTCCCGACTCCAGGTAGCGCATCCGCAAGCGATCCGTCTGAATGTCTTGAGAGCGAACGCCCGGCAGAAAATTCATCGATTCCCCTTTTTCGTCAGCTGTCCTGGTTGGCGGTGACGGCCGCTTTCAAACCTGTCACCGCAAGGATCTGCTCCTCGTCCAGCGAGTCCTCCTTGAGAAGGGCCCGGGTGAGGGTTTCGAGCTGCGCGCGGTGCGCAGTCAAAAGGCTCAATGCCTCGGCAAAACATTCGTCCGCGATGCGCTTGACCTCGGTGTCGACCTCTCTCGCGGTGGCCTCGCTGTAAGGTCGCGCCAACCCGATCCCATCGCCGGCTCCGTCTTCCCTGAATGCCAGAGGCCCTATCTTCGGGCTCATCCCCCACCTCACGACCATCTCGTGCGCGATCATGGTCACCTGCTGCAGGTCGCTCGCCGCGCCAGTCGATACCGTCGTGTAGATGAGCTGCTCCGCCGCCCGACCGCCAAGCGCGCCGATGATTCGCGCCCGCAGGTAGTCCTCCCCATAGTTGAAACGGTCGTCCATCGGCCGCTGGATCGTGACCCCCAGCGCACCGCCGTGCGGGATGATCGTGACCTTCCGCACCGGATCAGCGCCGGGAAGAAGAAGACCGAGCAGCGCATGCCCTGACTCGTGGTACGCGATCCGCTCGCGGTCGCTTTGGGTCATCACGAGGTGCCGCTCAGTGCCGAGCAGGACACGATCGATGGCCTCGTAGAAATCGTCCGCACTCACCGTGGTGTCACCTTTACGCGCCGCCCCCAACGCCGCTTCATTGACCAGGTTGCGAAGGTCCGCGCCCACGAGTCCCGGGGTCGCGCCGGCGATGGCGTCGAGGTCGACATCGGGGCCAAGCGGCACCTTGGCGGTGTGAATCTTGAGGATGGCCGCACGGCCGCGGCGGTCGGGGGGCTGCAGGGTCACGCGTCGATCGAAGCGGCCGGGCCTGAGGAGAGCCTGGTCGAGAACGTCGGCCCGGTTGGTCGCGGCCAGGACGATGACGCCCTTGCCCGGCTCGAAGCCATCCATCTCGGTCAGGATCTGGTTCAGCGTCTGCTCTTGCTCGTCGTTGCCGCCGATCCGAAAACCTGAGCTGCGGCTGCGTCCGATGGCGTCGAGCTCGTCGATGAAGATGATCGCGGGCGCGGACTGGCGCGCCTTGGTGAACAGGTCCCGCACCCTCGACGCTCCCACTCCGACGATGGCCTCCACGAACTCGGATGCGGATTGACTGAAGAAGGGCACCTTGGCCTCGCCGGCCACCGCCCGAGCGAGCAGAGTCTTGCCGGTGCCAGGCGGTCCGATCAACAGCACGCCTTTTGGGACCTGTCCCCCGAGGCGTTCGTACTTCTGCGGCTCGCGTAAGAAATCGACGAGCTCCTCGAGCTCTTGCTTGACCTCGTCGATTCCCGCGACGTCGGCAAATGTGGTGCCCGGACGCTCTGGGTCGTAAAGGCGGGCGCGGCTCTGACCGAAGGCCCCGAGGATTCCGCCCGCGCCGCCGGCGCTGGCCGCGCGGCGGAGGAAGTACATGACGGCGATCACGATCAGCAGCGTCGGCCCAAAGCTCAGGAGCAGGGTCTCCCACAGCGGCGGCGGCGGATTCTCGGGCTTGGCGTTGATCCTCACGTTGTGCTGCTCGAGTAGAGGCTCGAGGCTGTCATCGGCGAAGGACGGTCTTTGAGTCGTGAAGTGCGTTGCGCTGGCGGTGCTCGGCGCGGGTTCCTTGACCGGCTTCGTCGTGATGCCCGTGATGGCGTCCCCGGTCGTGGTCACGCTGACGACATTGTCGTCCGTGACCTGCTGCTTGAACACGTTGTAAGGCAGCGTCACTGTGGTTGGTTGCGCCGGCGCGAACAGCACGTTGGTGACGAAGATGTTGAGAAGCAAAAGGATTCCCAGCGTCACCCATAGCCGAACGGATCGGAAGGGGTTCTGCGGTGCCGGCCTGGTAGGCGCAGGAGGGCCCGCGCGGGTAGGTGTTCTTTGGTTAGCGCCGTTTACAGACAAGTCGAGCCACGCGCCAAGTCATTCACCCCGAGACGACATCCACTCGAAGCCACAATACTGCAGTAGGTAAAGGAGACGGCGGCCGCGTCGCCGGTGGCTTGCCGGGCTCAGGCGTTACAGAGATGTGGGGAATTGCGGCCCCGTGTGGCCGCAGGGGGAGCTGGCGCCGTTTCCGGCGTCCGGGTTCGGCGCAACAAGGCCAACCAGAGCAACCCGTTGCGGCGCGGACGGGTATCAGTCATTGAGGCGCGGATGGACCTGGCGCCGCCTTCTACCGGGCGGTACAGGTCACGGCCCGCACTCCCCGGCTCCCGGCCCACGGATCCCCCTTGGACCGGGAGCTCCTCGATCGGTTAGAAATGTCTGAGCATCGACGCCGTGGCAGCCGGCTGGACACGTGGATCGGGACGGCGATCGCCTTCCTCGTGCTGGTGCTGGTCAGCGCGGGCCTGATTTGGTACGCGCTGTCGGGCCCGCCATCCTGATTCATCGCCGCAGGAGCGGGAAGGCAAGCATCCCCTTCGGGAACGTGTAGGTCACCGTCTTCACCGACTCGAGTCCGGCCTTCACAGATGGATCCTCCTCGACCAGCCGGCGCACCTCCTCGGGTAACTTGCTGCTGAGGCCCATGCCGGTCAGCCGGAGCCCGCTCGAGTCCGCGTCGACCACACCTCCCGCTGACAGTAGGTGGCCCTTGGCGACCAGCCCGATCGTGAACTCGAGGTGGTCCTGAAGCAGGCGCTCGAGCTCCGATCCGCCGTATTCAGAAGCGCGCGGTCCCGCGAACAGGACCACCATGGTCAGCGTCTCCGTCTCGAAGCCGGCCTTTGGCAGCGGCTGGGACGCCGACCTTTCCACTACTGCACCGCCCCCTTGGACAGGCCGATCATGTGGCCTTCGGGGTCGACGAAGTAAGCGAATGTCAGCTTCGCCTCCGGGATCTCGGTGGGCGGCACGACCGTTTTGCCCCCGAGCTTCTCGGCCTTCTTCAGGTACGCGGCCGGATCGTCGACCTCCACGTACACGGTTACGAATCCCTGCCCGCCGTCCTGGCTGCGGCCGATGCCGCCGCCGATGCCGCCGATGCCCGCCTGGACCAGGCCGTAATCCATACCCGTGCCGCTGTCAGCGATCTGCCACCCGAACAGACTGCTGTAGAAATTGCGCAACTTGGCCCCATCCTTTCCGACGACCTCGAACCAGACCACGCTCGGTTCCTTCTCGCCCTTGTGCTCCGCGCCTCCAGCCATTGCAGACCTCCTGACTCGGTGATACGATCGACAAATGCATCGTAAGTCTTCACGCACCGTAAGTCAAGACTTACTGAGCATGGACGCGATCCTTGAGGCGCTGGGCGACCGCACGCGGCGCCGCATCTTCGGCCGTCTTCGGGCCGGGCCCATGGCCGTCGTCGATCTCGCGCGCGACCTGCCGGTCAGCCGGCCGGCCGTCTCTCAACACCTGAAGGTGTTGAAGGATGCCGGCCTTGTGATCGATCGCGCCGAGCACAATCGGAGGCTCTACTCGGTGGATCCGAACGGGCTGGCCCAGCTGCGAGCCTTCCTCGACCTCTTCTGGGCTGAGGCCCTCGCGCGTTTTGTCGAGACGGCAGAGGGCCGCCCTCCCGGGCACCGAGATGGCTGAGGAGATCCCCGGCGGTCAGGGTCTCATCGAGCCGATCCGTATTGAGGTCACCGTTCGGCGCTCGATCGATGACGCCTTCTGGCACTTCACCAAACAAATGACGGCCTGGTGGCCGATGCAGCGTTTCACATTTGGCCCGGGCCGTTCGCACGAGGTGCTCATGGAGCCCTATGTCGGCGGACGTTTCTACGAGCGGTACGAGGACGGCGACGAGTTCACTATCGGGGAGGTCCTTGCGTGGGAGCCGCCGCGTCGCGTCGTCTTCACCTGGCGCGGCCGTTGGGCCATGCCGACCGACGTCACGGTACGGTTCACGTCCGAAGACATGTCCGTGACGCGCGTGCAGGTCGAGCACGCGGGCTGGGAGCGGCTTGGTGATTCGGGCTTCGAACGGCGAAACCAGTACGCGAACGGCTGGCCGGCCGTGCTGGCAGCCTTTGCGGCATCGGACGGTCGAGCAGCCGGCCGCTAACCCACCCGCCTATAAGAGGACGCGCGCGCGTAAGGCGCCTCCCTCAGTGAACCGGTTCGACCACCAGGCCTTGATCCCACCTGCCCAACCCGGCTCCCGCTGCGTAGGTGCTCTCACAAAACTGGAGGATCTCGGTTCGGGGCGACCTGCTCGTGCGGACGTCGTCATAAGGAAGCGCGAACTCGCCGAGCTGGCGGTTCCAGCCGGCTCCGGCCGGCTCGATTTTCTGCTCCTCGATTCCCTCAGGCTTCGGATAGGCGTACGAAAAAAATGCGGCTCGCGGAAAGCGTGCGCTTCCGGGCCAGAAACCCACGCAGACCTGCTCGGCATCGCCACCCAGCCGACCAATCAATCCGGCGCCCGGCGGCGGCTGTGCCGGACGTCCTGAGAACCTGCTGAGGGCAAGGTCGAAGGTGCCCCAGAAAAAGTGCACGGGAGTCGTTCTGCCCCGATACCGCGCCCGATGCTCCTTGAGCACGAGGTCGACCCGCGACAGCACGCGCCAGAAACGATTGGCCCATTGCGGGTCGTATGTCTTGTGGACGGTGTCCTCCGCGAAGGGAATCGGATCGTCAACCTCATCTGGAATCGGTCGGAACCCGGCGGCGATGCCGAGCGCGCCGAGGTTGGTCATGAAGTCGGCGTAGAAGTCCGCGACAGGTCGAGCTGTCAGCGCCAGGCGGCGGATGTCGCCCTCGATGGTTTCGATCAGAACGTGGTGGTCGATAAGATCGACGTCGATCTGGAATGTCACACCCGCCGTGGTCATCGGGGTGGTGGTCAATCCGCGCGAGGTCAGGTACAGAGGCACGTTGGCCCATTGGGGTTCGAACGGGCTCAGCGACAACCGGACCTTACCCACGATTTGAAGCTTCATGTGGAGTGTGTCGAGCGTGTCCTTCCAGGCGTCGTAAGGCAGCTCGGGCCAGGCTTCCGGTCTGGCGCTGTTCACGAGTTTCAGTGTAGGCGGCTGCCCGGATCGGCTTCCGCCGAGGGAGGAGCCGGGAGCGCTTCGCTCCCAGCTCCGTCATCAAAGCTAGGCGACGACGATTCCGAACGGAGTCGCGTTCGTGGGAAGCGCGAACGGAGGCGTGGAAAGCTCGCTCAGGCTGCCGCCGTCGACGGCGAAGGCCGTCACGGCTTTCAGCGCCGCGTCGACTACATAGAGGTGGCTGCCGGAAGGATCGAGCCGTGCGTCGAACGGCCGGATTCCGCCACCGCTGCTGAAGGTCGCCGTGCTCCTGAGGGTCAGCGATCCGTCGGCGTGGATGCGGTAGCTGGAGATGCTGGTGCTGCCGGTGTTGACCGTGAAGAGATACCTGCCGTCGCGGGAGATCTCGACCCAGCATGGTGCGGTTTGGCCATCCGGATAGGGAGAGCCGCCGATCGAGCTGAGCACGCCATTCTTAGCGACCCGGAAGGCCGACACCGACCCATTGCCGCCTCCGCCGTGCGCATTCGAGACGTAGAGGTGCGATGGGTTCGTGGGAGAGAACTCGCTGCCGAACGGTCCCGGAGCCTGCGCCAAGAAGGGCGATCCCGGGGCCTGCGTGAGCAGCCCGTCGTGGCCGACGACGAAACTGTCGATGCGGAATGTGCTGGCGACCGTCGTACCCACCTCGACGCCGACGACCTTGTTTCCGGTGGAGTTGAAGAGGATGTCTCCAGGGTTCGCGGTGTTGGGGAGCGTGAAGGTGGAACCGCTGATCGGGGTCAGGCGCCCGCCGCCGCTGAGCCTGAATCCCGTGTAGTTGCTGCCTGTGACGCCGTTGCCCTCGTTGGCTACGTAGACGAGACCTTCGTGGACAGCGATGCTGACGGGCTCGATCCCGCCTGACGAGACAGGGCTGCCTTCAACCTGACGGAGCGACCCATCGTCGCGTATGCGCAGCACCGAGATCTGACTGCTGCCCGCGTCAACGGCAAGCAGGTAGCGTCCATCGCCCGTCACCTGAAGAGCGCCCTGAGAGCCGATGATGGTGCCGGTCCCAGCCCCACCGGCGGCGAACGGCGAGCCCGCCGACGGCGTCAGTGAGCCGTCCGCATGGCGGTTGAAGGCGGCGATGGTGTTCGTGCCGGCTGTGTTGTCGTTGACGTAGACGTGCAAGACGTCGTCTGATGCGAGTGCGGGACTTGAAACGCTGAGCGCTGCCGCAGCGGCCAGTGCCGCCATGCCCGCCGAAGCCACGATCCGTTTACGCAAATGCATATCCACGACCTCCTGGTCCTGTAGCTGGTATCGGCGCGCGCCGTGCCCGTACAGTCCATCGGCGAGGCCAAACGTTACAGCCGGCCCTGTCGCGGCCTCAGAAAGCCTGCACCCGTCCGAGTAACTGGTTGCGCGCGCAAGTAGTTGTGGCTGGACCTTTGGAGGAGGCTGGAGTTCTGAGCATCGCTCAGCCAACCGAGTACACACGGAGTCGATGACGAAAACACGGCAGAGCCACAAATACATCAAATCTTCTTGATATGATTTGCGGGTGGGCGCGTTCGGGCTTCTTCAGGTGCTCGGGCATCGGCTCCGCTGGCAGGTGGTCAGCGAACTATCCAGATCCGACCTCAGGGTGGGCGAGCTGACTGCCGCTACCGGCCAACCCCAGAACCTGGTCTCGTATCACCTGCGTCTGTTGCGAGAGACCGGTCTCGTGCATGAAAGGCGTGGCTCGGCCGATGGGCGCGACGTTTACTACTCCCTCGATCGGCGCGCAGTCACGATGGGCCTTCATCGAGCTATCGCCGCCCTCGATCCTGGTGCCGGCATGGTGGCCCCCGCCGCGCCTTTTCGCGGTACGCGCTCCAGTACCTCGACGACGTCGGTCCTCTTCCTTTGCACCGGCAACAGCGCACGTTCGCAGATCGCGGAGGCGATCCTGCGGCAATTGGCCGGACAACGCGTATTGGTTCGGAGCGCGGGCACGCATCCAGTCGGGGTCCACCGGCAGGTTCGCCGCGTTCTCGCTGCGCGCGGAATCCGTGCCGGCACGCTGCGATCCAAGTCTTTCGCGGAGTTTTCCGGCCAGCGGTTCGACTACGTCGTGACCCTGTGCGATATCGCCCGTGATGAACTGATCCGGCCGGCGGGCAAACCTCAGACCAGGCATTGGAGCATCGCCGACCCGGCTGTTCGAGGCGGTCGGACCAGGGTGGCTACGGCATTCGAGCGAGTCACAGATGAGATCCAATTGCGAGTCGAGGACCTCTACGCCGACCTGCTCCACCGCAGGTCAGCTGCCTGAGGGTTGGATGTGAGCACATGAGCCACGTTTACGATCCGGTCACCTTGCGTCACGTCGAGCGAGGCGTTCTGGAGCTCAAGGAGCAGTTCCGCGGCATATTCTCCGAAGCGACCGTCGACCGATTCGTCAGGGAGTCTCTCGAGTCCCTCTCGGGCTCGAAAGCTCCGCAGTTCATACCGATCTTCGTCAACCGCTTTGCGCGCGAACGCCTGCGCGCCCTGGCTCAGTCAGAGGGCACCCTCCATAAGGACGTTCCCGAGGTTCTGTTCGTCTGCGTTCACAACGCCGGCCGGAGTCAGATGGCGGCCGGGCTGCTCAACAAGCGAGGCGGAGGGCGGGTTCATGTGCGCTCGGCGGGCAGCACCCCCGCGAATGAGCTCAACCCACGCGTGGTCGACGCAATGCGGGAGGTCGGCATCGACATCACCCAGGAGTTCCCCAAGCCCCTCACGGACGAGTTCGTCAAAGCTGCCGACGTGGTGATCACGATGGGCTGCGGAGATGCATGTCCGATCTACCCGGGCAAGCGCTACGAGGACTGGGAGCTGGCTGACCCGGCCGGCCAGGACATCCAGGCCGTTCGGCAGATTCGCGACGAGATCGACGCCCGGGTGCAGGCCTTGCTGAACGAACTGGCGGCCAAGCACAACTGATCTGAAAAACCGCGCGCGACGGCCGAATTGGCCTACCGGGCTGTCAGGCTGCGAGCCAGTCCAGGGCCTCCCGGCGGCGGGCGAAGTAGCCGGTGGGAAATCTAGCTGGGCCCTCGGGCACCGGCGGCTGGCCGATCATCGGCATTCCTTCTGGCATCTGGAAGGCGAACTTCGCGACGCCCGCCGCGTTGTAGCGCGGAATGATATTCGCGTCACGCCATGGCCCATCCATGTTGGCCGGGCTCATCCGGAAGGTCGTGCTGTCGATCAGCACCCGATGCCGCCCGCACCTCTCGACGCACTCTGCAAACTTCGAGAGCCAGACCTGAAAGTCATGTGCGGTCATGTCGGCGGTCGTGTCGAACCAGCGCAGCTCGATCAAGTCGGCGGAAGGGCGATCGAAAACCTCGCCCCAACGATCCTCGAATACCTGCTCGGTCATCTGCGTGCCTCCTTATCCGGTGCGTCCGGTGCAATCCCCAGCCTGATGCCCTTCTCGACGAGAGTTTTGAGGCGCCGACCGACCAGCTCGGTCCAGCCCTCTTTGAAGCGATCGATGAGCTCGGGTTCGATAGCGCCGAACGCGCGGAAGCTGAACTGCAAGCTGGTAACCTCATCGCGATCGCTCAGGTCGAACGTGGCGACTCCCACTGCAACCCCGAGATGAAACGGCCCGGTCAGCTGCAGGTAGCGATCGTCTGACCAGCCCGTGACCGTCGCCAGAACTGCCCCGCCGCCCGGCCAGGACTCGACCACAAGACCACCAAGGCGCCGCTCCAACGTGAGTGCCGTGGCGTCAGCCCGCAAGTAAGGGTGCCCCCACCAGCCGGCCGGGTCCTTGGTCAGGGCGGCGAAGACATCACTCCGAGCAGCGGCGATCGACACTTCCATCGCCACGTCTACGGCAAGTGGATTGGCGCTCATGTGGTGACCCCGGCCTTCGACGCGCCGTCCAAGGCGGAGGAGGCCCGAAGCCCAACCAGCCGCATATGTGTTGACCCACCGCTCGTACATCTTTTGCAGCGGCACCGCGTCCAGGTAGTGCCAGCGCTCGCGCCCGTGCTTACGGCTGATGACCAGGCCGGCTGCCGACAGGACCTGCAGGTGTCGCATGACCGCAATCCGGGAGATCTCGAAATGCGAAGCGATGTCGCCGGTGGTGCGAGGGCTCTCGCGCAGCAGGTCGAGGACTCGGCGCCGGGTGGGATCGGAAAGCGCAGACCAGACGGGTCCGCCGTCCTTCCCTCGTTCAGCTGCCACATCGCCCGCATCCCTCGGACATGTAATGCTAGTATTACATATTGAGACGGTCTTCGCCACTCAGGAGGTCGAATGAAGAGCCTGATCCGATACAAGACAAAGCGCGGCAGCGCGAACGAGAACCAAAGGCTGATCGAAAACGTCTACGCCGAGCTTGCCGATCGAGGACCTGACGGCGTGCGCTACATGACGGTTCGCCTGGAGGACGGGGTCACGTTCATCCACATCTTCATGGCCGCGCCAGATGCGGGGCCAAATCCGATGGGACGCGTCGCCGCCTTCGCCGAGTTCCAGCGCGAGCTCCCGGAACGCTGCGAGGAGGGTCCCGTCGCTCAGGCCTTCACAGTCGTGGGCTCACACCGGTTCTTGTCGGACTGACCACCTGCGTCTACGGCGACTCTGCTTTCGCGGCGAGGTTGCTGAGGAGCAGCCCGAAGTCCTTGGATACCTGCGGGCCGAGGATGCCGCTAAGGAGCGGACCCAGCGGCCCCTTCACCTCCACGCTCTGACCGATCCTGGTCTTCTGGCCGGTGGGTTGGATCTGGCAGTTGAAACGAAACCTGGTCCCCGGCACAACACTGGTCTCGAGCGCGAAGCCGTATCCCGGCACGACATCGTGAAGCGCCATTTTGTGGTGCTGGCCGGCGCGGGTGTTCATGACGCCGGTCGTGCCGGACGCGAAAGGACCCCGCCATTCCATCGTCGACACGTTCGGGTTCCAGTCGCCCCACGTCGACATGTCCGACCAGATCTTCCAGACACTGTCAGCAGGCGCCGTCGTCTCCACCGAAGTCCCGTATTCAGCCATGCTGCCCCCCTTTTTCGCCGGCCCCCCACCGGCCTCTCTCACATGACGAACGGCCAAGGCGGAATTCGACAGTCGGGCGCTCGCGGCGAACAACCGACCCAGGTGTCTGTGTGTACTCCGATTTGTGGCATCGACGACGTTTCGGCCCGCCTACCACCGTTCCGGCCAACGAGCCGCAGGGATCGGGCTCAAGCTGGCCGTCGCCCTTTTCGTGGTCTGCGCCACCGTGTATGCGCGGGGGACGCCATTCGGCCAGGCGCCGGATGAGAGATCCCATTTTGCGTACGTCCAGCTAATCGCTCAGCACCTGCAGCTTCCTGTGACCACGGCCGAACGCCAGCAGCCGCCGCTGTACTACCTGATCGGAGCGGTGCTCTACAAGCTGACGGGCAGCATCGGGGTGCTGCAAGGGCTGTCCATCGCGTGCGGAGCGGCGACGGTCCTGGTCATTGGATTGTGCGCGCGTGAGCTGTGGCCTTCGCACCCGAATCGATGGGTGCTGGCTGCACTTCTGGCTGCTGCGCTGCCGCAGTTCCAGTTCATATCCGCCTCCGTTAGCAACGACGCCATTTCAGTGCTCGCGGCCGCGGTCATGACGCTGTTGATGATTCGCATCATCGTCCGGCCGCCCGACGTCCGCCTGCCATGGGCGATCGGCGTCGGATTTGCGGCCGTCTTGCTGGCCAAGGAGACCGTGTACTTCATGTTGCTCGTAACAGTTGTGATGCTCATCAAGTTCTGGCCCCGGCGGCATTGGATGCCGGCCCTGTTGCCGATCATCGCCCTCCCCGCGCTCCTGGCCGGCTGGTGGTTTCTGCGCAACCTGAATACGTTCGGCAGCCTTTTGCCTCCCCTCACGCCGCTGTACACCGATTCTCCCCTGAAGCTCACCGACCTTTCCCTTGCGCACGGCTGGTGGAGTCTCACGTTCAGGAGCTTTTTCGCGGTCTTCGGGAATATGAGCACTCAGCTGGAGCCGAACGGAAACCAGATGGTCTACAGGCTGCTGCAGGCCGGCACGGCTCTCGTCGTGGTGGCGGGGTTGATGGCTGCAGCACACCGCTGGAGGTCCTGGTCCGCGCGCGCCCGGTGGGTGGCGAGCGCATGCGTCGTCGTGCCGCTGATCGCCATCATCCAGATGGCCGTCAGCAGCATCTCCGTGGACTACCAGGCGCAGGGACGATATCTGTTCGTCGCCCTTCCCCTGCTTGCGCTCGGAACTGTGTTCGCGGTCAGCGGCATGGCGAGGCGACTACCGCGCTGGGGTGGCGCGGGAGCGGGGACTGTACTCCTGATGACCAGCCTTGCCCTGGATGGGCTGGGTCTGTACACAACCTGGTTCAACCTTGTCTTGACCTGATCCAGAACGGCCGCCAGGGCGCAGAGATTAATCGGCCGCGGAGTTCAAGGGAGCCAGGGCTCTCAGCTCGGGTAGATATGGCACGGACCGGTCCTTGGTGATCAGGTTGAGGACGACCTGGTCGGCCCCGGCGCTGAGCAGGCCGTTGACTCGTTCGCGAACCGTCGCGACCTCACCCCACGCCACGACCGCATCGAAGAGCTCATCCGACCCAGGGGGCTCGAGCTGTTGCGGCGCCCAACCCAACCGGATCAGGTTGTTCCGGTAGTTCTCCGTGCGGAGGTATTGGCTCGTATGCAGGTCGCCAATCGCCCGCGCCTCCGCCCGGGCGGTCGCCAGCACCACCGGCAGATCAGCTGCCAAGAACAGCTCCGGGCCAAGCTGCTTTCGGACCTGCCCGATGTGCTCGGTCGTCGTGAAATAGGGGTAGGCGCCCGCGGTCCGCTCCGCCGCCAGCGCAACCATTTTGGGTCCGAGGGCCGCGAGGACGATCGGCGGCATTGGCGCCTCGGGGCCTCGCCAGACGGCCTTCTCCATGCGATCCAGGTATTCCCGCATCGCGGAGACCGGTCGGGCGTAGTCGTGCCCCCGCGACGCGACCATCGGGGCATGGCTGACGCCCAGGCCCAGGATGAATCGATCGGGCCACGCCTCGGCTATCGCGCGCCCTCCGGCGGCCATCGCCATCGGGTCGCGCGCCCAGATGTTGGCGATCCCGCTGGCGACCATCAGGCGCGAGGTGGCGCTGAGAAAGATCGAGGCCTGCGCGAACGCCTCCCGCGCCATGGACTCGCCGTACCACAGAGTGCCGTAACCCAGCTTCTCGATCTCGCGGGCGACCTCTCGCTGCACGGTGGCAGGCTGGTTCCCGAGGGCACCGGAGAAGACGCCGATCCGGCCCGGCTTGATGCCGCCCAACCGAGACAGGCTCACGTGGCTTTAGCTGACAGCAGGCGGTCGTAGAGATCAGCGGTCTGCATGGCAATGGCCGGCCAGCCGAAGTGTTGCAAGACCCGCTGCCGGCCCGCCTTCCCCATCTTCTCGGCAAGGGCCTGATTGCTCATCAATTCATCGATCCTGGCGGCCAGGCCGCTCGTAAAAGACTCGGTGTCATTC
This sequence comes from Candidatus Dormiibacterota bacterium, assembly GCA_035473835.1. Classification (GTDB taxonomy): domain Bacteria; phylum Chloroflexota; class Dormibacteria; order Dormibacterales; family Dormibacteraceae; genus UBA10449. The sequence continues at coordinate 46,124 of DATINX010000046.1, forward strand.
GGGTCGTAGTCGACGAGGTAGCCGGTCTCTCCGTCGACGACGATTTCAGGGATTCCGCCGACCCGCGACGCCACCACGGCGGTCTCGCATGCCATCGCCTCGAGGTTCACCAGTCCGAAGGGTTCGTATATGGAGGGGCACACGAACACGGTGGCGCTGGAGTGCAAGTGGATCAAGTCTTCCAGGGGGATGAAGTGATCGATCCAAACGAAGTTCCCGCGCTCCGTTCGAACTTGCTCCGCCAGGGTGCCGACCTCGGCCGCAATTTCGGGCGTGTCCGGGCTGCTGGCGACGATCACAAGCTGGTGGCGCAGGTCGAGCTTGAGAGCCGCGGCCAGAAGCAGCTGCACCCCCTTTTGACGGGTCATGCGGCCGTTGAAGAAGACGAACGGCCTGTTGGGGTCGACACCCAACCTGATGAGCGTCTCGTCCGACGGCCGGCGCCGATAGATATCCGCATCGATTCCGTTGTGAATTACGTGGATGCGCTCCGGGTTGACCTTCGGGTAGCAATCGATCACGTCCAGGCGCACGCCATGAGAGACTGCGATCACGGCGTCCGCCGCTTCGACCGAGGTTTGCTCACAGAAAGTGGACAGCGCGTACCCGCCGCCGAGCTGCTCAGCTTTCCACGGCCTCAGTGGTTCGAGGCTGTGAATGGTGATCACGTGCGGCATCGACCACATCAATTTCGACAGGTGGCCTCCGAGATTCGCGTACCAGGTATGGCTGTGCACCAGATCCATGCCTTTGACGGCGCCCGCCATTGCCAGGTTGATGGACATCGCCTGCAGCGCCGCCGACTCGGGCTTCGGTTCCGACAGCGCGGTCCAGGGCTGATGGTTGAATACGCCGGGCTCATCTCGTGGCGGACCCCAGCAGTGGACCGAGACGTCCACAAGCCGGCGCAGCTCGCGAGACAGGAATTCCACATGCACCCCGGCGCCTCCATAGACCTCCGGTGGGTACTCACGAGTCAGCAGCGCGACCTTAGGCCGGCTCTCGTTCGCGATCGGCATCACAAGCTCAAGCTTGTCATGTTGCGGCCCGCCGGCCTAGTGCCGTGATCGTCGTTTGCGGCGAAGCGCTGATCGACGTGATCCACAGCGTTGACGGCACGCAGAGGACGGCGCCCGGAGGGGGAGCGTTCAACACGGCGCGGGCGCTCGCCCGCCTCGGCGTGCCGACCGCATTTCTAGGACGGCTCTCAGATGATGCGTTCGGGGCTCAGCTGGCCGGCTTGCTTGCCTCGGACGGCGTGCGGCTGGAGCTGGCGCCCGTCGGGCCAGAACCGACGACGACCGCCCTGGCCGAGCTGGACCGCCTGGGCTCCGCCGAATACGAGTTCTTGGTGCATGGGACGTCGGCGCCGAACTTCACGCCCGACATGCTTCCCGCACATCTCGGCGCCGACGTCGCCGCCCTCCACCTTGGTTCGCTGGGACTCGTGCTGGAGCCGATGGCTGACACCCTCGTCGAGTTGGCCCACCGTGAACGCGAGGGCCGTCTGCTGATGCTCGACCCCAACATCCGGATCGGGCTGGCGCCTGAAAGCGACCACCGCAATCGCGTCTACGACGTGATCTCGCAAAGCACCATAGTAAAAGCCAGCGAGGGCGATCTGGCCTGGCTTTACCGCGGCCTCAACTACGAGCGCGCCGCCGATCGGATGCTGAGCGAGGGTGTGCCGATGGTCGTCGTGACGCGTGGGGCCCAAGGTGCTTTCGGCGCCAACCGCAGCTTCCGCATCGCCGTCGACGCTCCGCAAGTCGATGTCGTCGACACCATTGGCGCCGGCGATGCCTTCGGGGCCGCCCTGCTGGCATGGTTGCACGACCACGGTGCCGTCCGCCCCGACCTTTGCCTCGAGGAGGAAGAGCTCAAAGAAGCGCTCGACTTCGCGTGCCTGGCGGCGGCGCTGACGTGCACGCGGCCAGGAGCCGATCCACCATGGAAATGGGAGATGGCCGCCCGGCCCACCTGAGGCCCTAAGTCAGCCTCGCTTGAACGCACATGTGGTGAGGTGGTCGTCGACGATGCCCGCCGACTGCAGCATCGCATAGACGATCGTCGACCCGACGAACGTGAATGCGCGCCGCTTGAGCTCTTTGCTGATCCGGTCGGACAGGTCGGTCTTGGCGGGAATATCGGCGAGGGAGCGCGGCCGGTTGACGATCGGGGTTCCGTCGACCCAGTTCCATAGATATGTCGCAAACGACCCGAATTCGGCCTGGACGCGCACGAATGCCTGGGCATTGGTCCGGGTGCTCTGGATCTTCAGGCGGTTCCGGATGATGCCCGGATCCTGAAGAAGCTTGTCGAGCCGGCGGTCTGTGAGCCGTGCCACGCCGGCCGGGTCGAAATTTGCGAAGGCACGCCGGTAACCATCACGGCGGTTGAGGATCGTGGCCCACGAGAGCCCGGCCTGGGCGCCTTCGAGGGTCAGCATTTCGAAGAGGTGGCTGTCGTCGTGCGACGGGATGCCCCATTCGTTGTCGTGGTAGTCGCGCATCGCCTGTGAGCTGTCGGCCCACGGGCACCTTCTTATGTCTGCTGGCGAAGGATCACGCCTCCACTGATGTCAGCAGATCCCACAGCGCCTCCGAAATCACCGCCGCCGCGCCCTCGGAGCCGTCCGAGCAGAGGGCTCGAATCTCGGCCGCGTGCTCGACGTCGAGATGCTGGTGGACCGCGAAGTATTCGCCGCCATCATCGCGGCCGATCCCGTAGAACGCCGACAAGCCGGCCAGCTTGGCTCCAGCGACTGCGGGTGTTTGCACCTCGAGCGCCCAGACTACAGGCGCAGCTTCGCCCCTCGCCACCAACTCGTCGCCGCGGCGGATGAGCTCCGCTGTAGCCGCGTTGGCCGGCGTCGAGAGAATCGCGTCCGCGCTCAAACCCAGGGCTTCGCCAAACTTGTTCCAGAGCGCAACGTGTGAC
>DATINX010000047.1:0-16946 GCA_035473835.1 Candidatus Dormiibacterota bacterium
GCGGTGCGGATGATGAGGTCGGGGTCGGGCAGGTCGGGAACGTACAGGCGCGAGGTGATCGCCACCTCGTCGATCCGCTCCGCAGGGACGCCCTCCTTCACCAGCTTGCGCACCGCGTCGACGAGCTCGGCGCGGCCACCGTAATTGAGGCAGACGTTGAGGACACCGTTCTTGTTGTTGGCGGTGCGGGCCACGGCCTCATCGATTCGATCGCGCATGCGTCCGGAGAGCTCGTCGCGCCGGCCGCTGACAACGATGCGCACGCCACGCCTGTGCATCTCGTCGATCTCGCGCTGCATCGTTTCGTGAAAGAGCCGCATCAACGCACGGACTTCGGCACGCGGTCGCGACCAGTTCTCGGTCGAGAACGCATAAACCGACAGCACGTCAACACCGAGCTCCTCGCACCCTTCCAGCACCCGCTTGATCGCCCGCACACCCGCGCGGTGGCCGAAGCTGGCCGGGTGACCGCGGCGGCGCGCCCAGCGCCCGTTGCCGTCCATGATGATCCCGATGTGACGAGGAACTGAAGAGTCCAAGCGCTGAAAGCGTACGCGGGCGGCAGCGATCCTCGGGTCTAACTGCGTGGCCTTGGCGGCCGGGTTACCCCGGCCGCAACTTTGTTTCTATCGACTGCCAAGCGTGGTCGGGAGAGACATTGTGGAAATCCGAACCGCGGGAAAGAGAGCAGCCGCGCGCGCAGCGCCCGGCGATGAGAGGGAACCGGCAGGTTCCCTCTTATACGTCTAGAAATCCCAACCGCGGGAAAGAGCGCAGCGCCTCGGCGTAGCCGACGCGCGATGAGGGAAAACCGGCAGGTTTTTCCTCATACAGTTAACCGATATAGCGTCGCCGGGGCGGCCGGGCTAGCCCGGCCGCGACTTTGTCTTAGACGACACCCAAACGTGGCCAGGAGAAACTTTCCGCAAATCCCAACCGCGGGAAAGAGCGCAGCGCCTCGGCGCAGCCGACGCGCGATGAGGGAAAACCGGCAGGTTTTTCCTCATACAGTTAGACCTCCATCACCTCGGATTCTTTACGGCCGGCCAGCGCATCGACCCTCTCGACCTGCGCCTCAGTGACCTTCTGCAGCTTGGCTTGAGCCCGTTTTGCCTCGTCTTCGGGCACGTCGCCGGCCTTCTGCATCGCCTCCACCCGGTGGATCTCGTCCCGGCGCACGTTGCGGATCGCCACGCGCGCCTCCTCGGCCTTGTGTCGCACGAGCTTCACGTACTCCTTGCGGCGTTCCTCGTTCAGCGGCGGGATCGGGACGCGGATGACCTGGCCGTCACTGGCCGGGTTAAGCCCCTGCTCGCCTGTCCGCAGCGCCTTCTCGATCGCACCGATCTGGCTCTTGTCGTAGACCTGCACGATGAGCAGGCGAGGTTCGGGCGCGCTGATCTGGGCCAGCTGGTTGAGCGGCGTCGGGGTCCCGTAGTACGGAACCATGATCTTGTCGATGAGGGCGGGGTTGGCGCGACCGGTGCGGATCGTGCTGAGGTCGGATGCGAAATGCTCGACCGACTTGGACATCTTCGACTCGGCGTCGCGAAGAATCGGATCAATCATCTAGCGCCTCGCCTCCTGCATGGCTCCGACCAGGGTGCCGATCTCCTCACCGAGAACCACGCGTTCTATGTTGCCTGGCTCGAGCAGGTTGAAGACCACGATGGGCACGTTGTTGTCCATGCAGAGCGTGAGGGCCGTGTTGTCCATGACTTCGATGCCTCGATTCAGCACCTCGAGGTAATCCAGGTGCTCGAGCTTGGTCGCCTTCGGGTCGAGCTTCGGGTCCGCCGTATACACGCCGTCGACCTTGGTCGCCTTCAGGATCACATCGGCCTCGATCTCGACCGCGCGCAGCGCGGCCGTCGTGTCGGTCGTGAAATAGGGATTGCCCGTGCCGGCGGCGAGGATCACGACGCGTCCCTTCTCCAGATGGCGTACCGCGCGGCGCCGGATGTAGGGCTCGGCGACCTGCGGCATCTGGATCGCCGTCATGGTCCGGGCTGGGATGCCAGTGCGCTCCAGCGCGTCCTGCAGTGCCAGCGCGTTGATGACGGTGGCGAGCATGCCCATGTAGTCGCCGGTGGCGCGGTCGAAGCCGCGCTCACTCGCTGCCAGCCCGCGAAAGATGTTGCCTCCGCCCACGACCAGCGCCGTCTGGACGCCCATCTCGTGCACCCGCTTGACCTGCGCGGCGATGGTCGAAACCACGGCGAGATCGATGCCGTAGTCGCGGGCGCCACCGAGAGCCTCACCGCTCAGCTTGAGCAGGATGCGGTTGTACTTCGGCGTTCGATCGCCCACTACTTACCTATTCAGCCTCGCGGACGTTGAACCGGGCAAACCGGCGCACCGTGATGTTCTCCTGCAGCTTCGAGATGTTCTCCGCAACCAGGTCCCTGACGCTGTGCTTCGGCTCTCGAAAGTATGGCTGCTCCAGCAGGCAGTTCTCTTTGATGAAATTCTCCACCTGCCCCTCGACGCGCTTTTCGAGCGCCTGCTTGGGCGTGCCGTCCTGCTCCGCCTTGCGCTCATAGATCGCCCTCTCCTCGACCAGCACCTCATCGGGGACGTCGTCGCGTGAGACCCATCTTGGGTTGGTGGCCGCGATCTGCAGCGCGAGTTCCTTGGCGAGCTTGCGGAAATCCTCGCCCTTGGCCACGAAATCGGTCTCGCAGTCGACCTCGACCATGACGCCCACCTGGGGCGGGTAGTCGGGGGTGGTGCGGTGCAGGTAAGCCTCGACCACTCCCTGGCCCGTCGCCCGGCCCGCGCGCTTGGCGGCTTTGGCGATGCCCTTCTCGCGCAGGATCGTGTAGGCCTTCTCGAGATCGCCGTCGGCCTCTTCGAGCGCGTTCTTGCAGTCCATCATGCCCGCGCCCGACGTCTCGCGGAGCTTCCTCACGAGCTCCATCGGCACCTTGGCCACTAGCGGGCCTCCTCTTCTTCGCCCGTGTGACCGATGAACTCGTCCTCCGACACGGTCGGCAGGTAGTCCTCCTCGTCCTCGAGGTACTCCTCGATCTCTTCGTAGCGGGGCGTCTCGAGGAACTCGCGCTCCTCGACCTCGGCCGGGATCTCTCCACGGGCCTGCGCCTCTTGCCGGCCTTCCTGGCATGCGTCGGCGATCTTCCCCGTCAGCAGCTTGACGGCGCGGATGGCGTCGTCGTTGCCCGGGATGACATATGTGATGAGGTCGGGATCGCAGTTCGAGTCGACGATGGCGACCACCGGGATCTTCAGGCGGTTGGCCTCAGTGACCGCAATGTGCTCTTTGCGTGGGTCGACGACGTAGATCGCGCCTGGCAGGCGCTTCATGTCCGCGATGCCGTCGAAATGGAACATCAGGCGGTCGAGCTCGTCCTGGAGCTTCTTCGCTTCCTTCTTCGAGAGCTGCTCGAACTGGCCCTCCTGCTGCATCTTGCGCAGGTCCTGCAGGCGCTCGATGCGCTTCTTGACGGTGCTGAAGTTGGTCAGCATGCCGCCCATCCAGCGGCGGTTGACGAAATACATACCGCAGCGTGCAGCCTCGGTCTGGATGGTCTCTTGGGCTTGCTTCTTGGTGCCCACGAAAAGCACCGGCCGGCCGCTGGCGGCGACGCCACGAACGAAATCCCAGGCCTCGTCGAGGAGCCGCACGGTCTTCTGAAGGTCGATGATGTGGATGCCGTTGCGAGCGGTGAAGATGTACGTCCGCATCTTTGGGTTCCAGCGGCTGGTCTGATGCCCAAAGTGGACACCCGCCTCCAGCAGCTGCTTCAGGGTTACCTGAGCCACGTTTCGATTGCCTCCCTGTTCCACTTCCGCCCGGTTCTGGCCTTGAATCAAGGACAGGAGCATTGCCCCGGGCGTGCTAACTCAGTCGATTGGACTGGCTAAGGAAGTATACCCAGGGCCCGGATTTCGAATCCGAGCGCGCGCTTTGAGGCTTCTAGACCTCGGCCTTCTCTTTCTTGACGCCCTTGGGGCCCGGGCAATTGGGGTAGTCGGAGCAGGACTTGAACGGTCCATACCTGCCGCGTCGCTCCACGAGCGGCTTGCCGCAGATGGGGCAGGGCTCGTCCAGCACCTTGGGGCCTTCGCGCACCTTGCCGTCCTTGCCGATATTCGCGCGGTACTTGCACTCTGGATATCGGGAGCAGGCAAGGAACGGTCCGAAGCGCCCGGTGCGCTCCACGAGCTGCCCCTCCCCACACTGCGGGCACTTCTCGCCGGTCGGCCTGGCCTCGGTCTGCGCGGCATCACGCTTGATGTACTTGCAGTCCGGATACCCGGAGCAGCCCACGAACTCCCCATATCTCCCGGTTCGCTGCTGCAGCGGCTTGCCACAAACCGGGCACGGCTCGTCGAGCAGCTTGGGCTCGGGCACCTCGCCGTTGGGTGTCATCGCCCTGCGGAACTTGCACTTGGGGTATCGCGAGCAACCCATGAACGGGCCGAACCGGCTGGCTTTGAGCACGAGGTGCCCTTCGTGGCAGAGCGGGCACTCCTCATCGGTGTCCGCGGGCATCGCCTTCTCGGCCTCGACGAGCATCTTCTGCAGCGGCCCGTAAAAGTCGCTGACCACCGGCACCCATTCCTGGCTGCCGCGCTCGACCTCGTCAAGTCGCTTCTCCAGCGTCGCCGTGTAGTCGTCGTCGGAGATGACCTTGAAGTGCTCGACCATGATCGCGTTCACGGCCTCACCGATGCGGGTCGGGTGCAGGCGCCGCTCCTTGATCTCCACGTAGCCGTGGTCCTTGATGGTTTCCACGATCGGCGCATACGTCGACGGCCGGCCGATTCCGCGCTGCTCCAGTTCCTTGATCAGCGTCGCCTCCGAGTAGCGTGGCGGCGGCTGGCTGAAGTGTTGCTCGGGCTTGATCGCGTGGTACGCCAGGACTTCTCCGGCGTCGAGGTCGGGCAGGTCGGTCTCGCCGTTCTCGTCTCGCTCCCAAACTTTGTAGAAGCCGTCGAACGCCAGCACCGAGCCGGTCGCGCGGAAGATGTAGTCCGCGCCTTCGATCTCTGCCTGGGTCTGGTCGTAGACCGCGGGCGCCATGCGGCTCGCCACGAACCGCCGCCAGATCAGGTCGTAGAGCTTGAACTGGTCGGCGTTCAGGTGGCGCCGGATCGATTCCGGCGTACGGCTGATGTCCGTGGGCCGGATGGCCTCGTGTGCGTCCTGCGCCCCCGGGCTCGCCTTCGCAGTCCGCGGACCGCCGACGTACTTTTCGCCAAACGTCTCCTTGACGTAGCCCTTGACCTTGGCCTCGGCCTCGGCCGAGATCCGGGTCGAGTCCGTGCGCATGTAGGTGATCAAGCCGGTCGACCCCTCGTCGCCGAGCTCGACTCCCTCATACAGCTGTTGGGCGATGCGCATCGTGTTTCGCGGCCGGAAGCGAAGCCGGCTGGACGCATCCTGCTGCAGCGTGGATGTGATGTAGGGCAGGTATGAGCTCTTGGTCCGGCGCTTCTTCTCGACGCCCAGGACCTTGTAGGTCGCACCCTCCAGGGCGCTCACGATCGCATCGGCCTCGGCCTGTGTCTTGACCTCGAGCTTCGGCTCGGCATCGGTCCCGGGCTCGGCGTTGCGCGGCCGGTTCAGACGAGCCAGGAAGTGGCGCTCTGCGGCCAGCTTGGAGAGCTCGACGTCGACGGTCCAGGACTCGACCGGGACGAACTTGCGGATCTCCTCCTCGCGGTCGACGACCAGGCGCAGGGCGACTGACGACACCCGGCCCGCGCCGATGCCCTTCTGGACCTTGCTCCACAGGAACGGGCTCAGCCGGAAGCCGACCAGCCGGTCGACCACGCGGCGTGCTTGCTGGGCGTTGACCAGGCGCATGTCGATCTCGCGCGGCGACTCCAGCGCCCTGCGCACGGCCTCAGAGGTGATCTCGTGGAACTCGATTCGCTTGGGCGATCTGAGCTTCAGCACCTCGGACAGGTGCCACGCAATCGCCTCACCCTCGCGGTCCGGGTCGGAGGCGAGGATCACGCTGCCGCGGTCCTTCTTGGTCGCCGAGGACAGCTCGTTGATCGTCTTGCGCCGGCTCTCGACCACCTCGTAGTGCGGCTTGAAGCCGGCCTCGACCTCGACCCCCATCTCCTTGCTGGGCAGGTCGCGGACGTGCCCCATCGAGGCAAGGACGTCGAAACGGTCACCAAGGAACCGCTTCAAAGTCCGTGCCTTGGCGGGCGACTCGACGATGATCAAACCCTCGGCCACAGCATCTCCTTTATTCCCCATCAGCCGGTTTTCTTCCCACGGCGGGCTTCTCGGACGGCCCGGCCGGCTTCTGAGGCGCGCAATCCTACGCCCGTTCTTTGGCGCGGCGCAATGCCCTTACGTAACCCGAGCCATGACGGCGCACAGCGCCGTCGAGCTCCAGGGAAGTCAGCCGGCCGAGCACCTCGGCGACCGGCAGCTGGAGTTTTCGGGCCAGCTCGGCCGCGCTGACGGCGAGCACGTCCGAGAGGTGGACGACGATGCCGTCGCGCTGCGCGGGCAGTTCGAAACCGAGGTGTCTGGGCGGCGCCAGAGGGTCATCGAGGACCTCACGGCCGATCCCGACCGCCGCAAGTATGTCTCGCGCGTTCTGGACCAGGGCTGCCCCGTCCCTGATCAAGGCATGAGTGCCCACGGACAGGGGTGAGAAGATGCTGCCCGGCACCGCCATTACCTCTTTATGTAGGTCGAGCGCGGCCTCGGCTGTGATGAGCGCGCCCGAGCCCTGGACAGCTTCTACGACAACGACGGCGTCGGACAGGGCCGCCATCGTCACGTTGCGAGCCGGGAAATTGTGCCTTCGCGGAGCCGTCCCTTCGGGAAACTGGCTGACGAGCGCGCCACCCGCGGCGAGGATCTCTTCGGCCAGGCGCATATGTGACGAGGGATAGACGATGTCCACGCCTGTCCCCATGACCGCGACCGTGACCCCGCCCGCGACCAGCGCGCCACGGTGGGCGGCTGCGTCACACCCCAGCGCCAGGCCGCTGACGACGATCACTCCCTGCTTCGCGAGGTCGGCGGCGAGCTGCTCCGCGACCGCCTCGCCGTATGGCGATGGGCGGCGCGAGCCGACGATCGCCACCCGAGGACCTTCGGGTGGAGGCCAGCGTCCTCGTGCATTCAGGCGCGAGAGGTCAGGCGGCGACGTCATGCAATCGATATCCCAGCGCTTCGAGGACGTGGCGATCCGCGACCAGCTGCGTGCCTTCCAGGTCGGCTGCCGTGCGCGCCACACGCCATGCCCTGTGAAAGCCGCGGGCGCTGAGACCCTTCTGCTCGGCCCAGCGCTCGAGCGTTCGGCGCGAACCCGGCTCCAGGGCGGCGAGGTGCCGCAGCCGGCTCGGCTTGAGCTGGGCGTTGAGGCACCCCTGACGCTCGAGCTGGCGGGCGCGCGCGGCGAGGACCCGCTCCCTCACCGGCGTGGTGGGCTCTCCGCGCGGCTCCGACGCGAGATCGGCCAGGGGCACCCTGAGCACCGACACCTGGAGGTCGATGCGATCCAGCAGCGGGCCTGAAAGGCGGCGCTGGTAGAGGTCCACGACCGCGGGCGAGCAGCGGCACGTTCGGATCGGGTCCCCGAGCCAGCCGCACGGACACGGGTTCGTCGCCGCCACCAGCGTGAAGCGGGCGGGGTACGTCACCGTGCCGCCCGACCTCGTGATCGTCACGCGCCCTGTCTCCAGCGGCTGTCGAAGCGCCTGCAGCACGGACGCCTGGAACTCGGCGAGCTCGTCCAGAAACAGGACGCCGTGGTGGGCGCGGCTGATCTCGCCCGGCATCGCGAAGCCCGAGCCGCCGCCGATGAGCCCTGCCATGGAGACGCCGTGATGGGGTGCCCGGAAGGGCCGCGCCCAGTCCAGCGGACGGCCCCGCGGCAGGTCGCCCAGCAGGCTTCTGACCTGCGCCACCTCAAATGCCTCGCTCAGCTGCAGGGGCGGCAAGATGCCCGGCAGGCAGCGCGCCAGCATCGTCTTGCCGGCGCCGGGCGGGCCGCTCAAGAGAACGTGGTGCCCACCGGCGGCCGCGACCTCTATCGCCCTTCGAGCCTCCTCCTGGCCGTGGACCTCGACCAGGTCGTGCTCGTACGCATCTGCGGGCGGCTCGGGCGCCGCCACTGCGAACGGCTGGGGCGTGATCTGCTCCCGACCCAGGACATGCCCGACCACCTGCGCCAGGTCGATGCATGGGATGACCTCGATGCCTTCGACGAGCGCGGCCTCGTCGGCGTCGGCGGCCGGCACGAAAACGCGCTCGTACCCCAGCTTCTTCAGGCACCGAGCCGCCACGAGCACCCCATCGACGTGCCGAACCGCGCCGTCAAGGGCCAGCTCGCCCAGGAACGCACTGCGGCCGGGTGCCCTTTTGCCGATCTCCGCGAGCGCGATGGCGACGGCGATCGCCAGGTCGAGCCCACTCCCCTCTTTGCGCATCTCGGCCGGAGCAAGGTTGACCGTGAGCCGCTTGCCGGGAAAGGCCAGCCCGCTGTTCTTGATGGCCGACCGCACTCGCTCGCGCGCCTCCTTCACGGAGGTCGCGGCCAGGCCGACGAGAAAGAACTTCGTCTCTCCGTTGGCGCTGTCCGCCTGGACCTCCACACGGCGGGCTTCCAGGCCCGCGAGCACGCACGAATCGACGGTGGCGAGCACGGGGACAAGCTAGGTGAAGGCTTGAGTGTTGCCAGCCTTGCTTGTTAAGGGTTTCGCCCCACTCGGCCGGCGCAGAGGCGCGGCGTCCTTAACTCAAGCGGGGTTCAGGCCGCCAGCGGCCGTCCTCTTCCAGGTACCCGGCGGGCTGGTCGGCCTCGTGGCTCAGCACCAGCAGCCAGCGATGCTTCTGGGCTTCGTCGAACAGCCGCGCCTTCTGCTCGAGGACCCGCAATGGCTCCAGGTCGGCCGACATGGTCCACGGCACCTTGAGATGGGGGGTCTGGCACACGAGGTCACCGGTCACGGCGCACGCCAGCTCGCCCGACCTCAGCACCATGACCTGGCTGCCGGGAGTGTGGCCGCCGACGTGACGGATGTGGACTCCAGGCATCACCTCCGCATCGCCCTCCAGGAACTCGACGAGGTTGTTGCCGTCATCGAGAAGCGGCGTGAAGTCGTCGGCCACGTACCCGGCCTGGCTGCGAACGTCCGGATGCAGCGCGAAGTCCCACTCGCTGCGCTGGATGAAATGGCGCGCCCTGGGAAACGTGAGCTCGAGGCAGCCGCCTGCGTCGCGTCGCGTCAGCCCGCCCGCATGGTCCCAGTGCAGATGCGTGGTGATGACGGCGTCGACCTCATCGGGCTGGATGCCCAGGCGCTTGAGTGAATGAAGCAGTCCCTCCGGCTCGCGCAACGCAACCTGCTGGGCGCGCTTTTCGCTGAGCTTGGTGCCGATCCCTGTCTCGCAAACGATCACACGGCCGTTGACTCGCGCGATAAGGCCGACGCATGAGCAGTCGATCATGTTGTTGCCGTCCGCCGGCTTCTGCTTTTCCCACAGGACCTTCGGGACGACGCCGAACATCAGGCCGCCGTCAGCCTTCCACCTCCCAGCCACGAGTAGGTACAGCTCCAGGTCACCCAGCTTCATCGCTCACTAATATGCAGCGGCAATGGCCGTCGCGGCGATCCGGACCGCAAAGCTCTCCAAGGACTATGGCCTTGGTCGGGGGCTTTTCGACCTCGACCTACAGGTCGAGACGCACGAGGTATTCGGTTTTCTCGGCCCCAACGGGGCCGGCAAGAGCACGGCGATCCGCTGCTTGATGGGACTCGCCCGGCCGACCGCCGGTTCGGCCCACATCTTCGGCCTCGACTGCCTTCGTGACTATGTCGCAGTCAAGCGCAAGGTCGGATATCTACCCGGCGACATGCCGCAGTTCGGCAGCCTGCGCGGCGCGGAGGTGGTCGCGAGTCTTGGTGCACTGCGCGGCGGCGCCGACCTCAAGGTCGTGCGCGGCCTCGCCGAGAGATTCGACCTCGACCTGAGCCGCCGCTACCGCGAGTACTCCAACGGCAACAAGCAAAAGCTCGGCATCGTGCTGGCTTTCATGCACCGGCCGGAGCTTCTGATCCTCGACGAGCCGACCAACGGACTGGATCCGCTCAATCAGCAGGAGTTCTACAGCCTCCTCGATGAAGCTCGCGACGGTGGGGCAACGATCTTCCTCTCCTCCCACATCCTCTCCGAGGTTGAGCGGACTTGCGAGCGAGTCGGCATCGTTCGCTCGGGGCGTCTGGTCCGCATCGCGGACCTCGAAGAGCTGCACAAAATCCACCTCCATCACGTCGAGCTGGAGTTCGCGCCCGGCGCGAAGGTGCCGGTCGCCGCGATCCGCGGCGCTCCGGGAGTGGAAGGCGTCGTCGTCGCCGACCAATTGGTGACCTGCACCGTAAAGGGCGACTTCGAGCCGCTGCTCCAAGCCATTCGCGGCGCGACAGTGACCAATCTCGTCAGCCGTGAGCCGACCCTCGAAGAGATATTCCTGGAGTACTACAGAGATTCAGGTCCCGCGAAGGCGCTGCCGCAATGACCGCCATGTACCTGCTCGCGCTCCGGCTTGGGCGGTGGGGAATCGCTGGCTTCGGCGCGATCGCTTTCCTCGCCCCGCTGCTGCAGGCGGCCGCCTTCTACCAGGTCGCCGGCCACACACCGGCGGAGCGGCAGGCATTTGGCCGCTCGGTGACGGTGCTCGCGTCCCAGTTCTCGGTGATCGCCGCGCCACCGATCCGCCCGGACACCGTCGGCGGATACGTCCAGTTTCGCGGCTTCGGGGCGCTGGCCGTCCTGTTCGCCATCTGGGGCCTCGTCTCGGCCGTTGGTGCCGCGCGCGGTGATGAGGAACGCGGCATCGTCGACGCGGCGCTGGCGAGCGGGCTGTCGAGGCCGCGGCTGATCGCGGCCCGCGTCGCCGCCTACGCAACCGGAACTGTGGTCGCCGCCTTCGCCGCGAGCGCAGGGCTGCTGGTTGGCGCTGCCGGCGGTGGGGACTCGTTCAGCGCCTTCGCCGCGGTGGAAGCGGGGATCGTGCTCGCGGCCCTCGGCATCAGCTGTTTCGCCTTGACATTCCTCATCGCCCAGTTCACCAGCGCGCGCAGTGCCACCGCCGTGGCTGGAGCCGTGCTGCTCGCCCTCTTCCTGGCCAACAGCCTGAGCCGCACGTTCGAGGCGCTCGTGCGATGGCGATCGCTGTCTCCATTCCATTACTACGAGCTCAGCTCGCCGCTAACCCCTGGAGGAGTCGTCGACTTGAGCGCAACCCTGATTCTTGCCGGCATCGCGGTCATGGCCGCCGGGCTGGGGATGCTCGCTTTCCGATATCGAGACATCGGATCGCCGCTGATCCGCCTGCCCGCCACGATGAGGCCGGCAAGCTATGAGGCGTCAAGAGTGCCGTTCTGGATGGTGCCCGTCGTGCGCGACCTTTACGAACGACGCGCAGTCCTCCTGCTTTGGACCGCGGGCTTGTCGGCTGTTGGCGCGATCTTTGTCGTGCTCACAAAGGCGATCGTCACCCCGCTGCTCTCCATCCCCGCGCTCGCGCACTACCTTTCGGCCTTTGTGAACGGCAACGTCTATCCGTCGTTCCTCGGGTTCATCTGGCTCAGCTTTGCGCAGCTGCTGATGGCAGGCTTCGCGGTCAGCCATGTCGCGCGCTGGAGCGCAGAGGACCTGGACGGACGCCTCCAGGCCGTGCTGAGCAATCCGGTTCACCGCGCACGCGTGGTGTTCGAGCGGGCTGCTGCGCTGGCAACCGGAGCGCTGATCATCGCAATGGTCAGCGGAACCGTGGTCGGGCTCGAAGCCCACTATCAATCCATTGAGCTCGACCGTGGCCGGCTTGTCGCTGCCTCGCTGCTGCTGGTGCCGTTCACGTTGGTGTTCGGGGTGGTGGGCGCGCTGCTGGCGGCGAGGATCCCGCGCGCCGCGGTCGGGCTCCTCGGAGCCTTCGCGTTCGCAAGCTACCTCGCGGTCCAGCTCGGGCCGATCTTCAAGCTGCCGGCGTGGGTTCAGGATGCGTCGGCATTCAAGCTCTACGGGCAGCCGCTCACCGCTGGAGTGGACCAAACTGGACTGGTGATCATGCTGGGGATCGTGGTCGCAGGGCTGGCAGCCTCTGCCATGGTCATGCGGCGCCGGGAGATCGGCGCATGAAAACGTTCCCAAGAACGACGGCTTGAGCCGACCGCCTACGAAAAGTAGCCAGAACCCGGGAGTTTGGAGGTAAACTTCGACGCCATGCCGAGATCGATGTGGAAGGGAGTCGTCTCGTTCGGGATGGTTTCGATCCCGATCCGCTTGTACAACGCCACCGAGTCAAGCTCGAAAGTCTCCTTCAGGCAGCTCTGCCCGGAGCATCGCTCTCCGATCAGCTACAAGCGCTGGTGTGCCGAGGGCGACCACGAGGTCCAGTACGGCGAGATCCTCAAGGGTTTCGAGGTCGGCAAGGATCGCTACGTGATCATCAGCGACAAGGACCTCGACAACATCCCGTTGGCCACGGCGCATAGCATCGACATCACCGAGTTCGTCCCCGCCGACGACATCGAGCCTGGCCTTTACTACAACAGCGCGTACTACGTCGAACCGGAGGAGCTGGGCAAGAAGCCATACCACCTCTTGCGCAAAGCGTTGGAGGCGACTGGCCGGCTGGCGGTGGCGAAGATCGCGCTGCGCGACCGCGAGCACCTCGCCGCGCTCCACTCCACCAACGGCGTGCTCCTGATGAACACGCTGCACTGGCCCGACGAGATCCGATCTACCGAGGGCCTCAAGGGGCTCGAAGGCGACGAGGTGAAGATCAACCCGAAGGAGCTCGAGATGGCCAAAGCCTTGATCGAGAGCCTGGCCGACACGTTCGACCCAAGCCGGTACAAGGACGAGTACCGCGAAGCTGTGATGCGCGTTGTGCAGGCGAAGATCGATGGCGAGGTGATCGAAGCGCCGGCCGCGCCGCAGACCGCGAAGGTCATGGACCTGATGGAGGCGCTGCGGGCATCCGTCGACGCTGCCAAGAAGTCGCGCGCAACCCGCGAGAAAGCCGCGCCCGCCGAAGCCAAGAGGGCGCGTCGAAAAGCGTCCTGACCCATAGCTAATCTGGGGGCCGTGGATTCGAACCAGCTCCAGATCGAGCTCGAGAGCTTCCCGGCCGAGCTCCGGCCCATGCAGGCGGCGTCGGCCGAGGCTCCGTTCAGCTCGCCGGAGTACTTCTTCGAGGTCAAGTGGGATGGGCTGCGCTGCATGCTCTTCCGCGACCCCGAGGGCAAGGTTCACCTGCAGGATCGCGGTCTCAACGATCTGACCGCCGACCTGCCTGAGGTCACCGCCGCCGCCTCACGCGTTCCGCCGGGCAGCGTGATCGACGGCGAGGTCGTGGCCACCGACCCCGACGGCCGGCCCGACTACACGCGCCTGCGCGAGCGCCTCGCCGGCGGGGCCGCCCGGCGCGACCAGATTCCCGTCGCGTATCTCGCCTTCGACGCGCTCTACCTCGACGAGAAGCCGCTGGTGCGCCAACCGCTCGTGCGAAGACGCGCTCGGCTGCGCAAGGCGGTCGAGGCGGGCGGCCACATCTTCGTCCCCGACCACATAGAGGAGGACGGCGTCGAGCTGTTCGAGGCCTGCCTCGAGCGCGGCCTGGAAGGCGTTGTGGCCAAGCACAGCCAGAGCCCCTACGTGCCCGGGCAGCGCAGTCCGTTCTGGCTGAAAGTCAAAGCGGTCAAGTCCGACGACTTCGTCGTCATCGGGTGGACCGGGCACGATCCCTTCGATGCACTGGTCGTCGGCTATCACGAGGACGGGCGGCTCCTGCCGTGTGGCACCGTCGGCGGCGGCTACGAGGAAGCGACGGTGGAAGCGATCAAGGGCAGCCTGCTCGATCTGGCAACCGATTCCTCGCCACTCGACCCGCCTCCGATCATGACCAGGCCGGTGCACTGGGTGCGCCCGGAGCTGGTCGTGAGCGTGCGCTACTCCGAATGGTCGCCGGACGGCACCCTGCGCTTTCCGATCTTCAACGGCCTGCGCCCGGAGGTGCACCCTGCCGAGGCGGTAAGGCACCGCCCGCGCGTTGTCATCTCCGGGCACGTCAAGCCGGACTCGCCCGCCTTCCACCTGACGCGATTCCCGTTTTGACGTCGGACCTCGACGCCGTCACCGGGGCCTTCAGCTTCACGGGCGGCTTCATCGCGCGCCACCTTCTCGCCGGCGGGCGGCGCGTGCGGACTTTGACAAACCATCCGCACAGGCCGGGCGCGGAGGCGCTGGACGTGGAGGTCGCGCCGCTCCAGT
This sequence comes from Candidatus Dormiibacterota bacterium, assembly GCA_035473835.1. Classification (GTDB taxonomy): domain Bacteria; phylum Chloroflexota; class Dormibacteria; order Dormibacterales; family Dormibacteraceae; genus UBA10449. The sequence continues at coordinate 14,279 of DATINX010000047.1, forward strand.
TCGACGACCTTGACGCTTTGATCGAGAGCCTCCGGGGCGTGGACGTCTTCTACAACACCTACTGGATCCGCTTCCCGCACTCCGGCTTGGGCTTTGCCGACGCGATCGAGAACACGCGGCTCCTCGTGGGCGCGGCAAAGGCGGCCGGCGTCCGCAAGGTTGTTCACATCAGCGTCAGCAATCCAAGCCTGGATTCGCCACTCCACTACTACGCGGGCAAGGCGCGCACCGAGGCCGTCGTACGCGAGGGCGGGCTGCCATGGGCGGTCGTGAGGCCGACGCTGATCTTCGGGCCAGGTGACGTCCTGATCAACAACATCGCCTGGCTGCTGCGGCGCGCGCCGGTGTTCTTCATTCCCGGCAACGGCGCGTACCGGCTGCAGCCGGTGGCGGGGGACGACGTCGCCGACATCGCCATCTGGGCGGCCGACCAGCCGGAAAACGTGACCGTGGACGCGGCGGGCCCGGACACCCTGTCGTATGCAGACCTGGTCGACAACGTTGCGATCGCCATCCACCACACGCGGCGGATCGTCTTCACCCCGCCGGCGTGGACTGTCCTGGCCGGCCGCGTGCTGGGCAGATTCGTCAAGGATGTGATCCTGACGCCGCAGGAGCTGGCCGGCCTCATGGACGAGCTCCTGGTCTCGCACGAGCCGCCACGAGGACGCGCACGCCTCGACGACTGGCTGCTCACAAGCGCCGATGACCTCGGGAAGCACTACGCGTCGGAGCTGGATCGCCACTTTCGCAGATAGAAGCCCCGGCCCCCTGTAACCTGCCCATAGGTGATGACAACGCCTTTCGCCGCAGACTCGCCCGCTGTCGAGGCACGCCACCTCGTGAAGCAATACGGCCGGATCACAGCTGTCGACGGCGTGAGCTTCCAGGCGATGCGCGGCGAGATCTTCGGCTTCCTCGGCGCCAATGGGGCTGGCAAGACGACCACGCTGCGGATGCTCTGCGGACTGCTCAGGCCGACGTACGGCTCGGCCCTCATCGACGGCATCGACATCGTCGCGCAGCCACTCGAGGCCAAAGCGAGGCTCGGATATCTCGACGAGGAGCCGTTCGTCCATCCTCACCTGACCGGGCGCGAGTTCCTGAACTTCGTCGCCGACCTCTACCGAATGCCGCGAGGACAACAGCGTGAAGAGCGGATGGCGAGGCTGCTCAGCCTGTTCGACCTTGCGAAAAAGAATGGAGAGCTGATCGGCGGCTACAGCCACGGAATGCGCCAGAAGATCGGCCTCGCCTCACTGCTCATCCGCGAGCCATCTGTGCTTCTCCTGGACGAGCCCACCAATGGGCTGGACCCGCGGTCGGCGCGCCTGGTCAAGGACCTGCTCGAAGAGTTGGCGGCGCGGGGCACGACGGTGCTCCTGTCGACGCATATCCTCGAGGTGGCGCAGGCGCTGTGCCGGCGGATAGCAATCATCGATCGCGGCCACATCGTCGCCATCGGCAGCATGGAAGAGCTGCGCGTCCAGGCGGGCAGCGAGGGCGCGAACCTCGAAGATCTGTTCCTCAAGCTCACGGCTGGACCCGAATCGCGAGAGATGATCGAGCAGCTCCTGGACGCCAAGTCGTGACCCCGCGCGCCACCCTCTGGGTCATCTGGCGAACCGAGCTCACCGCGTTCCGCAACCGGCTCTTGAAGCGCAACCCGATCGGCCTGGTGGTGCTGGGACTCTTGGTGCTCAGCGCCGGTGTGCCGATTTTCGGAGGTGCCTTCGCCATCGGCGTCACCGCCGGGCACTTCCTGACTTCCGCTACCGACTCGTTGCTCGCGGCCGGCTTCACCGCGCTCGCCCTGCTCATGCTGGTGGTCGGTTTCCCGACGGTGATCGCTTCGCTCTTCGTCGGCCGGGACTTGCTGCAGCTGGTCATCGCACCGGTGCGCACCATTGACATCTTCATCGCGCGCCTGCTGGTCGCCATGAGCGCGAATCTTCTGATCAGTGCGCTGGTCGTCGCGGGGGTGCTTGGAATCGGAGTTGGTTCGGGCGCCTCGTTCCTCTACTTCCCAACCGCGGTGCTTCTGATCGCACTCGAGGTTCTCGTCGTCACCGCGCTGCAGGCGATCTTGATGACCATGATCCTGCGATGGGTTCCCGCCCGATTGGCCCGCGACGTGGCCGCTGCCGTGGCCGGACTGACTGGCGCGGGACTGTACCTCGCGTGGAACCTGAGCCTCCGCCAGACCTTCGGACGCAAGGCACATCCGGACGTCTCGAACCTAACCTCGCTCGTTCAGCGTATCGACTGGTTGCCGACGACCTGGCCTGGTCACGCTTTGAGCGCCATCGTCGACGGCAGCGCGGGGACTGCCCTGGCCTGGGTGGGCGCGACGTTCGCCCTCGCCGCCATCCTGCTCGCGATCGCCGAGCTCCTCTACGAGAAGACTCTACTGTCGGGCCTGGAGACCTTCGGCAGCTCAGCCCTGGTGTGGCGCCGCAGGGTCGAGCACCAGGCCGGCCCGAGCCGGGCACGTGGCGTCGGCTCCCCGCTGCTTGCCATTGCGCACAAGGATTGGCTCGGTTTTCGGCGCGACGTGCGACGTTTGACACGGCTGCTGCCCGCCCTCATCCTCCCGCTCGGTTACGCGGCCGCGCTCAGCCAGCCGGCTCGAGACCTGGGCGGATTCTGGTCGAACGTCGCGCTCGTC
>DATINX010000048.1:0-5693 GCA_035473835.1 Candidatus Dormiibacterota bacterium
CCAGGCGTCGGTCGACGGCTTCATCAGCCTCGGCCTCAGTCCCGAGGATGAGGCCCTGGCGACGCTGAACCGGATCGGCATTCCGACCGTCCTGATCGACTCCGAGGCATCGCCTGAGCACCCGGCCGTCAACGTCGACGATGCCGGGGGTGCGGAGGCTGCCGCGCGACATCTGCTGCAGCTCGGCCACCGGCAGCTGGCGATCATCCTCCTGCCTCCGACCCGATCGCAATCGGGACCGACACCGACGGCGGCGCGGCGCCTGGCGGGCTACCAGGCGGCTCTCGCGGACGACGAAGCGCCTGCTCCGTACACTGTCACCGCCGGGGCCACCATGGCCGCCGGCGCGCGCGCGTTCGAATCGTTTCCGAAGGGCAAGCGGCGGCCGACCGGCGTCCTTGCCATGAGCGACATGACGGCCATCGGCGTCATGGGCGCGGCCCAGGCCGCAGGGTTGCGCGTTCCGCGGGATCTCTCCGTCGTCGGGTACGACGACCTGCCGATGGCGGCCTGGACCACGCCGCCCTTGACCACGGTCAAGCAGCCGATCGTGGAAAAAGGCCGCCTGGCGGCGCGCCTCTTGATCCAGATATTGCAGGGCAAGGTCGTCGCATCGCCTCCTCCGCTCGCCACGAGCCTGGTGGTGCGCGGTTCGACAACGCATCCACCAGTGGGATCGAAGGAGGTGGCGAGCCAGAGTTCGTAGGTATCAGGCATCCGAATCGCACATACGCAAAAAGGTGTGCGCTTGCCAAATACAGGGAGGAACATAGAATGGTCGTTACCTCGGAGTCGAGATCGTCAATAGGAGGGCCGTCGGCCTTCCATAGCTGGGGGATCTAGAACATGCGCTCTTCGAGTGTTAGACGTGCACTGGTCGTCTCGATAGCGTCCGTGCTCACGCTGGTTGCTTGCGGGACGAGCTCGAGCACGAACGCAGGCACCATCCATTTCCTGGGCGTCTGGTCGGGCGCGGAACAAGCGAGCTGGTTTGCAGTGCTCAAGCCGTTCGAGGACTCGACTGGCATCAAGGTCAGCTACGAGGCTTCGCGCGACCAGGACGCAATCCTCACCTCAACGGTTGCCGCCGGGAACCCGCCCGACGTGGCGGGGGCGCCTAGCCCGCAGCTGCTGTCCCAGTTTGCCAAGCAGGGCAAGCTCATCCCGCTGAACAACGCGGTCGATATGACCGCACTTCAGGCGAACACCGCGCCCAGCTGGATCAAGCTCGGCGAGCCGCTCAACGACGGCAAGCTGTACCAGATCTTCGCGTGGGGAGCGGTCAAAGGCCTCATCTGGTACGACCCCAAGAACTTCCAGGCCAAGGGCTACAACGTGCCCAAGTCGTATGACGACCTGACCGCCCTGCAGAGCCAGATCAAGGGCAGCGGCACCACACCGTGGTGCGTGACGGTCGAGAGCGGCTCCGCGACGGGATGGCCGGCCAGCGACTGGCTCAAGGAGATCGTGCTCAGCCAGTCAGGTCCCGACGTTTACGACAAGTGGGTCGCCGGTACACAGAAGTGGTCCTCACCTGAGATCAAGCAAGCGTTCACGACCTTCGGCTCGATCCTGGGACCCAGCGGCGGCAACGTGTACGGCGGACCGCAGTACGCAGTCGCGACGAACTTCGGCGACGTCGGTACGCCGATGTTCACGAACCCGCCGAAGTGCTACATGCTCAACCAGGCGTCGTTCATAACCAGCTTCTTCACCAGCGCCAACCCTGCGCTGACGCCGGGGACAGACTTCAACTTCTTCCCGCTGCCTGACATCAACCCGCAGTTCGCAGGCGCGCACGTGGTCGCAGGCGACTCGTTCGCGATGTTCAAGGACACCCCGCAGGCCCGCAAGCTGATGCAGTACCTCACCACCGCCGACGCCCAGACCATTTGGGTCAAGAGGGGCGGCAAGCTCGCCGTCAACAAGCAGGTCTCGCTGGACAGCTACCCGGACGCGCTCTCCAAGGAGTCCGCGCAGATCATCGTCACCACGACGATCGGCAAGTACGACGCGACCGACCAGATGCCGGCGGACATGAAGGCCGCGGCGTGGGCCGACCTCGTCAAGTTCATCCAGAACCAGGGGCAGCTCAACTCCCTCCTGGCGCACCTCGACTCGGTGCAGGCAACCGCCTACCACTCGTGACGGAATAGGAATAGGAGAAGGAACGGTGGACTTCAGCGTCCTGCTGCAAGACATCCCAACGCTGCTGGTCGTCATCATTGGCGTGCCGGTGGTGCTGGTCGGCTACATCGTCGGCGCCGAGTTCCTGGTCCGCCGTCTACCGGATAAGAATCGCCCGCAGGTCCGGCCCTGGATTTGGGTCGGACCTGCCCTGGTCATGGTGGCGCTGTTCTTGTTCATCCCCGCCATCGCCACGTTCATCCAGAGCTTTCAGGACAACCATTCCAACTTCGTCGGCTTCCAGAACTACGCGACTCAGCTGGCCGGATTCCCCAGCAGCCCCACCTGGATCGCGATCCGCAACAGCATCATCATCTGGCTGATCCTCTACATGATCCTGGTCCTCACTTTCGGCCTCATCATGGCCGTGCTGTTCGACCGGGTCCAGTACGAGACGCTGGTCAAGTCGCTGATCTTCATGCCGATGGCCATCTCATCGGTGGCATCAGGCGTGATCTGGAAGTTCATGTACTGGTACCAGCCGGCCGGTTCGCCACAGACAGGGACGATGAACGCGATCGTCACGTTCTTCCATCACGACCCCGTCGCCTGGCTGCAGGATCAGTGGCCCAACGGCCTCGCCATACTCAACAATCTCGCTTTGATCACAGTCGCCACCTGGGGTCTCACCGGGTTCTCGATGGTCATCCTCTCCGCCGCGCTCAAGGGCATTCCCGGCGAGCTGCTGGAGGCTGCCCGGGTGGACGGCGCGGGTGAGATCACCATCTTCAGGCGTGTGATCTTTCCGCTGATGATGCCCACGATCGTCGTCGTAGGCACCACGCTGGTCATCTTCGCCATCAAGGTCTTCGACGTTCCGTACGTGATGACCAACGGCAACTTCAACACCGACGTGCTCGCGCTGCGCATGTACAACCTTCTCTATCTCTCGCACAACAACGCGGCAGCGGCAGCAGTGGCGATCGTGCTTCTGATTGCCGTGGTGCCGGTGCTAATTTTCAACCTGAGACAGTTCAGGGCAGTGGAGGCACGCCGATGAGCGTCGCAGCAGCGGGACATCTCGAATCAACAGCCGCCGTCGGGTCTCTGCCCTGGATAGCGCAGAGGATTCAACGGATTCTGCTTCACGCCGCCGTTGTGCTCCTGACGCTCATGTGGGTCATCCCGACGGTTGGGCTGCTCGTGAGCAGCTTCCGGCCGTCGGCGCAGATCATCACCACAGGGTGGTGGACGGCCCTGACGATCCCGTTCCAGTTCACGCTCCAGAACTACCAGGACATGCTGGCCCAGAGCAACATGGGCACGGCGATCTTCAACAGCTTCATGGTCTCGATCCCGTCGACCGTAATCCCGGTGACCATCGCCGCCTTCGCCGCGTACGCCTTCGCCTGGATGAAGTTCCCGGCTCGTGATTGGATCTTCCTAGCGTTCGTCGGGCTGCTCGCGGTTCCGCTCCAGCTGACCTTCGTGCCCGTGCTCTCGTTCTTCGTTGCGCACGGGATCGTGCCCGACAATCTGAGCAGCATCGGACTTCCGCCGTGGGTCGGGTTGTGGCTGGCGCATGCGGGCTACGGCTTGCCGTTCTCGACGTACCTGCTGGCCAACTTCTTCCGCCAACTGCCCAGCGACCTTTTCGAGTCGGCGGAGATCGACGGCGCGGGAACGCTGACCGTGTTCTTCCGGATCGTTCTGCCACTGTCCGTGCCGGCGATCGCATCACTGATCATCTTCCAGTTCCTCTGGGTCTGGAATGACCTGCTGGTCGCGCTGATCTATGTCGGTGGGGCGCAGGAGGTGGCGCCGCTCACCGTCAGCCTCGCCAACCTGACGAACTCTCTGGGTCAGGGCTATCAGCTTCTGACCGCGGCAGCCTTCTTCTCCATGGTCGTGCCGCTCGTCGTGTTCTTGAGCCTCCAGCGTTACTTCGTCCGCGGCATCCTCGCCGGTTCCGTGAAGGGATAGAAAAAGAGATGGCATCAGTCACATACGACCACGTTGTCAAGCGCTACACCGCAGACCTCACGGTCGTCAAAGACTTCAACGTCGAGATCACCGACAAGGAGTTCATGGTCCTGGTCGGCCCGTCGGGCTGCGGAAAGTCAACCGCGCTGCGCATGCTTGCCGGCCTCGAGGCGATCACCGAAGGCCAGATCCGCATCGGCGATCGGGTGGTCAACAACGTCGCGGCGAAGGACCGCGACATCGCCATGGTCTTTCAGTCCTACGCCCTGTACCCGCACATGACCGTGTACGACAACATGGCCTTCCCGCTCCAGATGCAGCACATGCCGAAGGCCGAGATGGACAAGCGTGTCAAGAACGCCTCCCGCATCCTCGGCCTCGACAACTTCCTCAAGCGCAAGCCACGCGCCCTTTCCGGCGGCCAGCGCCAGCGCGTCGCCCTCGGCCGGGCGATCGTGCGCAGCCCCAAGGTCTTCTTGCTCGACGAGCCGCTGTCCAACCTCGACGCCAAGCTTCGCGGCCAGACGCGTATCGAGCTTCAGAAGCTGCATCGCGACCTGGAGACGACGTTCATCTACGTCACCCACGACCAGGTCGAGGCCATGACCATGGGCGACCGCATAGCGATCATGAACGCGGGCATCCTGCAGCAGGTCGGAACTCCCGGCACCATCTACGACCACCCGGCCAACCTGTTCGTCGCCGGCTTCATCGGCAGCCCGACCATGAACTTCGTCCCCGTCACCACGTCGAACAGCACGGCCAAGGCATCGGGCTTCGAGGTCAAGCTGCCCAAGGCGGTTCCGGAGGGCAAGGCCACGCTTGGCTTCCGTCCTGAGACCGTGACCGACAGGATCGTCGACGACTCGAGCACGATCTCGATGAAGGTCGACGTGGTCGAGCGCCTCGGCTCCGACCAGTTCTTGTACGGGCAGGTCGGCGGCGACTCGGTGACCGCTCGAGTCGACCCCAAGATGAAGGTCGAGCCAGGCGACAACGTGCGCTTGGGCCTCGACGTTCGTTCACTCCACCTGTTCGACGCCCAGACCGAGCTCGCCGCCTTCTAGCTTTATGTGGAACGGATACGGGCCGGTGAGGACTTCGATGCCGCGCGGTTTCGGGCATTCCGGAGGGCGATCAGCAACGCCCTGACCCGGCGCGCGGGCCGGCTGCTGGCCCTTGACACGGTGCTCGACGCCGCCGGTGCGGAGGGTCGCTCGTTCGGCGGCGAGCACGAGATACCCGTGGACCACATCGTCGGCTCGGCCGCGTCCGTGTCGAAGGCGGGTGACTTCGACCCGGGCTTTCTCCCCGTCAACAGGCGGCTCCGCGACCGCTGGACGCGCGTGTACACCGCAATGGTGGAAGGCGGCGAGCTGCCGCCGATCGACGTATACAGGGTTGGCGACGGCTACTACGTGATCGATGGCCATCACCGCGTGTCGGTGGCGCGCAGCCTCGGCCGCGACACGATCAACGCTCGCGTGATCGACGTCAAGACCCGCGCGCCGCTGACCGGCCACCTCGACGCCGAAGAGCTGCTGAAGGCGGCCGAGTATGCGCAGTTTCTGGAGACGACTCAG
>DATINX010000049.1:0-3456 GCA_035473835.1 Candidatus Dormiibacterota bacterium
CGGCTGGCTCGGCAGCCCTCCGCGGGTTCCCCTCGACGGCAAGCGTGCCCATCACCTCCCCGACCCGAACGAGGAGCAGGCTGAGGCGGTAGCCCGCGTCATGGGCATGCGCCCGGGCCAGCTCTACATGATCCAGGGGCCACCGGGGACCGGCAAGACCACGGCCATCGTGGAATCGATCCGCCGCATCCTCGCCCGCAACCCGAACTCCTCGATCCTGCTTTCGTCGCACTCGAACGACGCGGTCGATACCGGGCAGGAACGCCTGCTCGGCTTCTCACACGTGCGGCAGGCCCGCATCGCCGAGCCCGGCAAGGTGCCTCGCCGGCTGCGGCCGACCCTGGTCGAGGGCGACGACCTCGAGCCGTACAACCTCGTCGCCGGCACCTGCAACCGGCTCGCGATCGACTCGCGGCTGCGGTTCAAGGTCTTCGACTGGCTCATCCTCGACGAAGCCAACAAGGTGCGCGCCAACGAAGCACTGGCGCTGATGCCGATCGCCAAGCGCTGGGTGATGATCGGCGACCTCAAGCAGCTGCCGCCGGTCATGGAGGAGGCCGCGTCCACGTTCAAGATCGAAGAGCCGCTCGACGAGGTCGTCCGCGATGACAGCTTCTATGGCTGGATGTGGGACAAGGTGCCGGCCGCGTCGAAGATCATGCTGCCGCGCCAGTACCGTATGCGTGAGCCGATCGGCCGGGTCGTGTCAGACCTGTTCTACGACGGCAAGCTCATCCACGAGGCGCCGCACCCGCGCATGCCGCTGCCCTGGCCGTTCGACCGCGAGCTCGTGTGGGTGGACACGGGCGCGCAGGATGAGTATCGCGACGCTCAACGCTCGGTCGCCAACGAGTTCGAGGTCGCGCTCTGCAAAGACATCACGTCGATCATCCGTAGGCGCGTCCGCAAAGCCCACCTGGCCGTGATCGCGATGTACAACTCGCAGGTCAACCGCCTGCAGGGCTCGCTCAAGGGCATCGTCCCGCCTGACGACATCGAGTCGGTCGACGCATTCGAAGGCCGTGAGTCGGACGCGGTCATCCTCTCGCTGGTGCGCTCGAACGATCGCGCGGCGATCGGCTTCCTAAACGACCCCAACCGCGTCAACGTGGCCATCTCCCGGGCCAAGAAGCTGCTGGTCATCGTCGGCGACTCGAAGACGGTCATCGGCGGCGCGCCCGAGCTGTTCGGTCCCCTCTTCGAGCACTGCAAGGCGGACGGCCTGGTGGCCGGCGTGGGCGCCGTCGTCACGGCTTGCCAGCGTGTGGGTATCCGCTCGCAGGTGCAGCGGCTGTCGCGGCCGCATCGCGGCGACCGCCGGGCGCGAAGGCGGCGCCGCGGCCAGCGTGTGCCGCTCGAGGCGGGCACCAACGGCGAGACCCAACCCATAGGCGAGGGCGAGGTGCCGGTCGAGGCCGGGCTCGGTGCCAACGGCGCCGAAACCCAGCCGACCGCAAGCGAACAGGTCGACAGCTCTCATGAGAATGGCGCCGCGCACGTTTCGACGCCGGCTGAAACCAAGGCCGAGGCAAAACAGGACGAGTAGCTTTGCTTCCGTTCAGCCGGACTTAAGATTCGATCGGCTGTGAGCACGGACTGCATCTTTTGCGCCATCGTCCGTCGCGAGGCGCCCGCGAGCATCACCCATGAGGACGACTCCGTGGTCGCGTTCATGGACATCCAGCCGATCACGCACGGCCACATGCTGGTCGTGCCCCGCGAGCACGCCGTTCTGATGCAGGACGTCACCGACACGGTCGCGATGCGAGCGTTCAAGGTGGCGCGCCGGCTTGCGTCTCTGGTCAGGAGCACCCTCGGCGCAAGCGGCGTGAACCTGTTCGTCGCCGACGGCGAGGTCGCGTTCCAGGACGTGCCCCATTTCCACGTGCACGTGATCCCGCGCTATCCGGGCGATGGGTTCAGTCTCACCTTCCCGAAGAGCTACGAGACGCCGCCGGGGCGTGCCGAGCTGGAGGCCGTGGCGACCGCGATTCGCGCGGCGGATTCGGCTAGCTGACGGTCACCGTCACCGAAAGCAACATCGCGTACATCGGGCAGGCCTGACCGGGAGAGCAGTCCGCGCCGGCGCTGGCGGTGATCATCGCCTGGCCAGGGGCGAGCGCCTGGAAGGCCGCGAGGGTCACGCCGCGCACGGCGGTCGCCGCAGGATTCACGATCGGCGTGAGCACCGACGAATCGCTCGACCTCACGTTGCTCCAGTTGGTCATGCCCGACCTCGCGTGAAACACCACCTCGAGCTTCTGGCCGGTCTTGATCGTGATGGCGGTGTTGCGCTCGGTCACCACGGCGTCGAACCCGAGCCCGGGAGCGGTGGAGGGGCTCGGGCTGGGGCTCGGCAGGCTGCCGGTGCCGGCGCCGGTGCTCCCGCAAGCGACCAGGACCAGGGCTGTGACAGCCGCCATCAGTGTCGTTTTGACCACGCATACGCAACGTACGCGCCCTCTGGGGGGTAACACCTGAGCGGTTGCGCCCGTTAAGATCGGCGACTCACGTGAGATTCCCCATCTCGCGGCGCCTCTGTCTGGCGCTGGCGCTCCTTCTGGCCACAGCATGCGGCGGAAGCGCGCCGCCTGCGGCCGTTCACTCGCCTACGCCCGTTCAGGGGGCGCTCGCGGGCGGACTGATCGCGTACTTGAGCGACAAGGGCGTCGGCGTGCTCGACCCGTCCGCCGGCAAGTCGACGCTGATCGCGCCGCTGCCGGCGGGGGGAGCCTTCAGGGCCTCGGGCCCCGTGTGGGCACCGGCGCCAGGGCTGCCGTACCCGGTCCTGTACTTCACGATCCATGACGACAGGCTTGCCGAGCGGAGGACGACGACCGGCGTGGTGCCTTACGACTGGCTGTTCCGGGCCGACCCATTCACCGGCGTGATCGAGCCGCTGGCGGCCTCCGCCGACCTCCAGAGCGAAGGGCCATTCGGGATCGTCGCCAACTCCCACTACCTGGCTCTGACCGTCGGCTGCTGCGCCAACTACGAGGTCGACGCCCTCGACCTCACCCGCCCCGCCGGCTCCGCGCTCACAGTGCTCGCGAGGCCGCCCGCGCAGGCGGCCGTGTTCACCGAAGGTGCCGCCCCCGGGGCCGATGGCTTGATCGCGGTGCGAGCGGTCGGAACAGGGGCGTGGTACTGGCTCAATCCGTCGGCCGCGGTCCTCAATCCGTTCCCGCTCACCCTGGGACCGGAGGACGGACCGATCGCCATCAGTCCGGACGGCACGCTGGCCGCCGTCTCGCTGCCGGACCAGGGACCTGTGATCGAGCCGATCAACGTGGCGCCGCCCATCGCCTCGCCATCGCCGGCCGCGAGCGGCAGCGCGCCGCCGACTCCCTCGGCGGCAGCGGCGACGCCCACGCATGCGAGCCCCCGCCCCTCGGCGGCGCCGCGGCACGTGAACTCCAAACTGCCTCATGCGGACGCCCTGGCCTGGAGCCCTGA
>DATINX010000050.1:0-18463 GCA_035473835.1 Candidatus Dormiibacterota bacterium
CGGATCGCATGAACCCGAGAGGACGCGAGCCACGTGCTGCGCGTCGGCGAATTCGCGGACCAGCGCGGTCTTGCCCACACCGGCCTCCCCGCCTACGAGCACGAGCCGCCCCCGCGACGTGGAAGCCACCGCGCGCAGGTGTTCGTTGAGCGCCGCGGTGTGCTGCGAGCGCTCGAGCAGCCGTCCCATTCGAGGCACCGAGGGTACGTCAGCCATGGACATGGTCGTGTTCGAGCAATTCCAGCAGATGTTTGTGCTGCCAGTTTCGCTCGGCTTCGGCTGTATCCCTCACCGCGGTTGGGGCGTAGATCGCGGCCGCGATGGCGTGGTCAGCAACGTGGGCGGCCGCGATCGGCTGGACTGCGGCGCGCGCATCCGAGCGCGCGGCACTGTCGAAGCAGGTCTTGACGAGCTTCGGTGCGCCCACATGTGTCAGTTCAAGCTGAACGGCGGGTACTGGTCCGTGACCAGGATGAACGCGTACGCGGTGACACGATTGCTCCATCGGATCACACCCACGACAAAGTCGAACAGGCCGCGCGGGTACCGGCCGGTGAACACGATGACAAACCAGGCCACGATGACCACGACCAACGCGGCGATGCCCAGGAACAACAGCACAAAGTAATGCGGGATCGCCAGAAACCACTTGACCAGCGGGAGCCAACGGTTCAGCTGGGGAGCGTCGGGATATGGGAAGTCAAGATGAACCGACTGCTCTTCGTCGGTCGAGGGATATCGATCGTCGAGCAACGCCAGGTAGACGCTGATCCGGTTCGAGAAGCGAAGAAACTGCAGGTTCCAGTCGAACCACCATCGGGGGTACTTCTGGCGGAACAGGAGCATCAGCACGAGGGGCACGAAGATGAGGCCGCCGCTGCTTGCCTGGGCCATTCTGTGCATGGCGTCATTCGCCTGCACCGTTTCCCCAGCCAGCGTCGTGAAGACGATGAAGATGGGGATCGCCACGAAGATGCGAAATGCCGTGGTCAGGCGACCGAGCGGCCGAGCCGGGAAATCGACGCTGAACTGAACGGGATAGGTTCCAACCATCTACTCCACCTCCCACATTGCCGGCGAATGCGATACAGCCCAAAGCTAACGATGAAAATCGCCGCTCGTACGGGCGCGGGCAAGAATCTCTTCGACCACGGCCGTCTTGGCGTCCGCATAGTCCTGCATGTATTTCCAGTCTCGAGCCGCCAGCCGGCGTTTCGTGCGTACGTAGAGCTCCCGATCAGGCGCGTTCTCACGCAGCCGGTCGCGGAACATCAACATCCGGTCAACCTCGGGACAACCTGCAGAAAACGTGTGCAGGTTGATGTCGGTGTCCGGGCCTTTGAAGAGCCGGTGCTCGAACCAATCCTGCTCGCGGATCCGGAGCACGTAGCCCGCCGCCTCCATGTCGGCCACGTAGGCCGCCTCGTCGCTGGAGTCCGGGACCTCGAGCACGATGTCGATGATCGGTTTGGCGGGTAGGCGGGGGACCGATGTCGAGCCCCCATGCTCGATTCGGACCACGCGCGTACCGAGGATCGATCGGATGCGCTCCGCCTCGCGCTCGAACAGGCCCGGCCAGGCGCGGTCATAGTCGGCGATCTCAATGGCCGCGCTCAGCGGCGAAGGCGGACCCTTCGGGTACTTGGTCACGCACACGATTGTCGTCCTCGAAAGACTTGACATCCGCTGAGCGGGCGTTGTATTCTTCCGTTTAGCTAATTAGCTAGATAGGAAAATACAAGATGCAAACGGATCACCTCAGCCTCACGTTCGCGGCCCTGGCCGACACCACCCGACGGGCGATTCTCGCCCGGCTGGCTTCGGGTGAGGCCTCGGTCACCGAGCTCGCCGAGCCGTTCGCGCTGAGCCTTCCGGGCGTTTCGAAGCACCTGAAGGTGCTCCAGCGTGCGGGCCTCATCACCCAGGGGCGGAAGGCCCAGTGGCGCCCCTGCCGGCTGGAGCCGGCTAGGTTGAAAGAGGCCTCCGAGTGGGTCGAGCGGTATCGGGAATTCTGGGACGAGAGCTTCGACCGCCTGGGCGAATACCTCACGGAAGTGCAAAAGGAGAAGAAGGACGATGAGCGAGCGTAACAGCGGAAAAGGAGCGATGACGATGGCGAAGACCGAGTACGACATCAAGCCGGGCAGCCACGAGATTTCGATCACCCGGATGTTCGACGCGCCGCGCGACCTGGTGTTCAAGGCGTTCACCGATCCGGCCCTCGTACCGAAATGGTGGGGCCCTCGGGAGCTCGTCACGACCGTGGACAAGATGGACGTTCGGCCTGGCGGCACGTGGCGATTCGTCCAGCGCGACTCCGCGGGCAACCAGTACGGTTTTCATGGCGTCTACCACCTGGTCGACGCGCCGAATCGGGTCGTCAGCACCTTCGAGTTCGAAGGCGTGCCCGGACACGTGGCGATGGAGACGGTGACGTTCGAGGATGTCGACGGCAAGACCAGGCTCGTGCAGCATTCCGTGTTCCAGTCGGTCGCCGATCGCGACGGCATGGTGCAGTCGGGCATGGAGAAGGGCGCGACCGAGTCCATGGACCGTATGGCCGAGCTGCTCGCAGAGCTGTCAAAGCACAACAAGCAAGCGGGCTAACGCGGATCAGCGCGTGATGGGGGATCTCACCGCGTGGGGTCCCCCCCGCCGTGATATTCACCTCCCCCTCGCGCGCGACCATATATATGCAGCGGAAATTGAGATCCGGGCCCTGATAGCCTGAGGCCCAACGAGTGCGGGAGGGGGTTGAGAGTTGAAGCTGGGCCTCTTGACGGCGGCTTTTCCGAGTCTCTCTTTGGAAGACGTGGCGGCTTGGGCTGCAGGCAGCGGCTTCGAAGCCCTGGAGATCGCCTGCTGGCCGGCCGCCGGAGCGGAGCGCCGCCGCTACGCGGGGGTCAGCCATATCGACGTCGACGCCCTCGACGATTCGGCCGCTCGAAAGCTGCACAAGCTTCTCGACGGCCATGGCCTGGCGATCTCCTCGCTGGCGTACTATCCCAACCCCCTCGACCCTGACCCGGCCGTGCGCGCGCAGGCGCAGGCGCACCTCCGCAAAGTGATTGAGGCTGCCGCGCGCCTGGAGGTGAACCTGGTGGGCACTTTCATCGGGCGTGACCAGAACAAGCCGCTCGAGGCAGCCTTCGCGGAGGTGGTCGAGCAGTGGCCGCCCCTGGTGAAGTTCGCAGCCGATCGAGGGGTTCGGATCGCGATCGAGAACTGCCCGATGATCTTCTCGGCCGACGAGTGGCCCGGCGGCCGCAACCTCGCTTACTCGCCGGCCCTATGGCGGCGCATCTTCGAGGCCATGCCAGGCGACACGCTCGGTCTGAACCTCGATCCGTCTCACCTGGTGTGGCAGTTCATCGATATCCCACGTGCCGTGCGCGAGTTCGCGGGACGGATCTACCACGTGCACGCGAAAGATCTAGAGATCGATCGCGACGGTCTCTACGACAATGGCGTCATGTCGCTGGGCATGGGCTGGCAGGTCCCACGCATGCCCGGCCTCGGCGAGGTGCCCTGGGACAGGTTCATCGCCGCGTTAATCGCCGGCGGCTACGACGGAGTCGTTTCCGTCGAACACGAGGACCGTTCTTTCGAGGGCGAGCTCGACAAGGTCAAGCGCGGCTTCCTCCTGGCCCGCAATACGCTGCGCCCGCTGCTCGTATGAGCTGCCCAGTGCGTCGTTTGACACGGTGATGAGCGGCCCTTACGATCTCGGATCAGGGCAAACGATTTCCGCCGTCAAGTGACGCGCAGGATTCCCCGGCGGGAGGCCACGCACACAAAGCCCGTGCCGGCGCCCGATATGAAACACAGGAGGTAGGTAGTAGATGTCAAAACGTGGATGGCCAAAGGCCATCGGATTGGTGCTGGCCGCAGGGCTTCTGGTGGCTGCCTGCGGCAGCTCTAACTCATCCGGCGGCACCACCGCTAAGAAGTACGTCGTCGGAGTCTCCAACACGCTGACTGGCAACGGTTTTCGCGAGGAGATGATCTGCTCCATCAAGGCGCAGGCCAAGGCCTCGGGGATCGTATCCAAGGTGATCGTGGCCAACCGCAACACCGACCCGAGCGGACAGATCGCGGACATGCGGAACCTGATCTCGTCGGGTGCGAACGTGATCGTGCTCAACCCGTCCGACCGCTCCGCGCTTGACGCAGTCATCAAGGAGGCCACGGACAAGGGCATCATCGTGGTCACCGTTGACCAGGGCGTCACTTCGACCACGGCCTACCAGCTTTACAACAACCAGGTGAAGTACGCCACGCTCGGCGCCGACTGGCTCTTCAAGCAGATGGGCGGAAAGGGCAACGTGGTCGAGATGCGCGGCATCAACGGAGTCTCGGCAGACGCCGACCGCCACCAGGGTTTCATGGCGACCGTGGCCAATTACCCCAACATCAAGGTCGTCAAGGAAACGTTCACCAACTGGTCCCTTGACCCTGCGGCGCAGCAGGTCAAGGACATCCTCGCCTCGGGCTTGAAGGTCGACGGCATCTGGACCTCGGGCATCGACTCGACCGTGGTCGACGGCTACACGACTGCGAAGCATGCCTACGTTCCCGTGATTGGGGCTGACAACGACGCCTTCCTCGGCCAGCTCATCAACCTCAAGGGACAGGGCCTAGCCGGCGCTGCGGTCACCAACCCTCCGACCGTGGGCGGCGCGGGTCTGGCGCTCGGCCTGGACGTGCTCCAGGGCAAGACCGAGCCCCACCTGGTCAACCTTGACCCGCAGATTTGGGACAACCAGAGCAGCACAGGGCTGAGTGCGCTTCAGTCGCACTACGACCCCTCATTGGGCGCCTACTACAGCGTCACGTACCAGGTGGACCCGTGGACGACTTACACGAAAGCGGACCTACTCGGCTGCGCGAACGTCGGCTAAAGACCCCGCACACAACTGGGCAGGGCGTGGAGAGATCCACGCCCTGCTGCTTTGTTAGATGACCGAACCCAGCGTCCTGCTCGAAACGCGTGGACTCTCGAAAAACTACGGCGCTGTGGTCGCCCTGCGGTCAGGCGACCTCAAGGTGCGGGCAGGCGAGATCCACGCGCTGATGGGTGCGAACGGCGCCGGCAAGAGCACGCTGGGAAAAGTCCTCACCGGTGACACCGCCCCCGACTCCGGCACCATCCTGCTCGATGGCAAGGAGACTCGCTTCGGCTCACCAGCGGCTGCAAGAAGGGCAGGCCTGGCGTCGGTCTACCAGGACGTCAGCCTGGTCCCGGTTCTTACGATCGCCCAGAACATGCGTCTCACCGGCACGACCATGGCGGCGATCCAGCCCTGGCTGGAGGAGCTGGAGCTTGATGACGTCGACCTCGACGAATTGGCGCGCGACCTTCCCACGCCCATCCTCCATCTTCTCGACCTTGCGCTGACGCTGGCCTCGCTGCCACGCCTGATCGTTCTCGACGAGGTCACAGCCACCCTGCCCGCCGACCTGACCGAGCGCGTTTTCCGGGTCGTCCGCCGCTGGCGTTCGGAGGGCCGCTCGGTGGTCCTCATCTCGCACCGCATGACCGAGGTCAAGGCCCTGTGCGACCGCGCCACGGTGCTTCGCGACGGCACGACAGTTGGGGTGGTCGACCTTGCCTCCAGCGGGCAGGAGGAGATCGTCTCGTTGATGCTCGGAGAGGCGGCCGCCTCGGTGGTCGTGTCCGAGGGCTCGGTTGCGGATCGCGAGCCGGCGCCGAAGGTGGAGCGCCTGCCGGCTGTCGAAGTTCGCGGCCTGCGCTCCGGCTTGCTCAAGGATGTGTCTTTCACGCTCTACCGCGGCGAGGTGCTGGGCATCGTGGCCCTCGAAGGCCAGGGCCAGGCCGACCTGTTCGACTGCCTCAGTGGCAACAAGCGGCCGGAAGCCGGTGAGATCCTGGTCCAGGGCAGGCCGCGGCGCTTCCGCCATCCCCACGACGCGATCGGCGCCGGGCTCGTGCTCGTGCCGGCGGACCGCGCGCTCGCACTTCTGCGCCAGCGATCGGTGCGCGAGAACGTCGCCCTTCCGATGGTCAACAAGATCCTGAACTGGGGCCCGATCAGGGGCGGCTACGAGTGGCGGCGGGTCAAGGCGGCCGTCGAGCGGCTGCAGATCGACACGCGCGCCCAATCTCGGGTCATGCAGCTCTCGGGAGGCAACCAGCAAAAGGTCTCGATCGCCCGCTGGCTTGCCACAGGCTTCACCACCCTGCTCTGCTTTGACCCCACCCGCGGAATCGACATCCGCACCAAGGAGCAGATCTACGCAGTGCTGCGCGAACTGGCCGCCGCCGGGTCGGCGGTGCTGCTGTTCACCTCGGAGCTGCCCGAGATCCAGCTCGCGTGCGACCGTGCGCTGGTCCTGTTCGGAGGCCGCGTGGTCGGCGAGATATCCGCCCACGACGCCACGGAGCCGGTGCTGATCAGGGCCGCCCATGGGCTCGGGCCCGGGGCCGCCAACGGCGATGCGGAGGCGGCATCTTGAACATTTGGCGATTGATCGGCCGCAACGCGTGGACGCTCGGGATCTACGTGCTCTTCGTGGCAGTGCTCAGCTTCACGATCGCCATCCACCCCGATTACGGGACTTATGAGGTGCGGTCCCTGGTGGTTGGCGCCATGCCGCTTGCTTTTGCCGCCGTCGCCCAGGCGTGCGTCGTCCTGGCCGGCGGCATCGATCTTTCGATCGGGGCCATGATGGCTGTCGCCAACGTGGTCGCCGCCCGCTACATGCTCAACCACGACTTCAATACCGCGCTGCTCATCTCTGCGCTTGTCCTGGCCGGCGGAACGGCAGCGGGGTCGCTCAACGGCTTCATCGCACTGCGCACGAAGGTGCCGGACATCGTGGTCACGCTGGCGATGTCGTTCGTCTGGGGCGGAGTGGCGCTGCTGATCCTGCCCAAGCCCGGAGGCGGTGCGCCCGACCAGTTCCTCAACCTTGCATCCGGCAACTTCTTCACCCCGTGGATCCCCAACGGCCTCATCCTCCTGGTCGCGGTCGTGGCCGCAGTGTGGATCCCGCTCAAATTAGGACGAATGGGCCTGGCGATCTACGCGGTGGGCAGTGATCGAACCGCCGCCTTTCGCCGCGGCGTCAACGTCGGCCAGACGCGCATCTTTGCGTACGGCCTCGGCGGTTTCTTCGCCGCGTGCGGCGGTCTCGCGCTCATGATGAGCACCGGAGTCGGCTCACCCCTGGCCGGCACGATCTACACCCTGGCCAGCGTGTCGGCCATCGTGCTCGGTGGAGTCAGCCTCGCCGGCGGGCGTGGAGGCATCTCGGGTCCGATCGTCGCCGCATTCGTGCTCACACTGGTTCCGACCGACCTCATCTTCATGGGGACCGACCCCAACTATGGCGAGGTCATCCAGGGCGTCCTGATCGTGCTCGTGGTCATGGCCGGCGGCCTCGCGCCGCTGCTGCGCTTGCGCAGGCTGCGCATGCTGCGCGCAACATGAGCGCGCCCGCGACGGGCCTGCGCATGGACCGGATGTCGCTCGCCCGCAGCCAACTCGCCGAACGACCGTGGCTGGTGCTGATCGGTGTGCTGCTGGTGCTGGTGGCAGTGATCGCTGTCGTCAGGCCGGGCACTGTGGGTCCTACCTGGGTGGCCAATACCATCCTGTTCGCCGCTCCGCTCGGGATCGTCGCCGCCGGCCAGACGCTGGTCATGCTGACCGGTGGCATCGACCTCTCGGTCGCCGCGGTGATGACTGCCTCGGCCTACGTCGCCTCCAGCGAGTCGTACTTTGGTTCGTGGCGCGCCGTGTTCCTCGCCCTGGGGGTCGGCCTCCTGGTGGGTGTGGTCAACGGGCTCGGGGTGGCGGTCTTCAGAGTGCAGCCGCTGAGCATGACGCTCGGCATGGGTCTCGTCGTTGCGGGGTCACTGCTCGTCTACCAGCAGACCACCAACCACCAGGGACCTCCGGCCGTGCCCGACATCGTGCGCACCGTCGGCGCCGGCAAGCTCTTCGACATCATCCCCAACAGCGCGTTCGTGTGGGGCGCGGTCGCGATTGTCGTGATCGCCGGTCTTCGATATACCGGGCTGGGGCGGCTGATCTATGCGGTCGGCGACAACCCCGTGGCCGTCCGCCTCGCCGGCGTCAGGGGCTGGCTCGTCCTGCTCGCGACGTACATCATCTGTGGCTTCCTCGCCGGCGTCGCGGGCCTGGTGCTCGTCGGCGCCATCAATGCCGCCGACCTGTCGCTTGGCGATGTCTACTTGCTGCCGTCGGTGGCCGCGGTCGTCATCGGCGGTACCTCGATCTACGGCGGCCGCGGCGGCTACGCAGGCTCGCTGGTCGGGGCGCTGATCCTGTCGGTCCTCAGCAGCCTCTTCACCCTGGTCGACGCCCCCGACCCGCTGAAGCAGATCCTGTACGGCGCCATCGTCGTCCTGCTGGCAGCCCTGTACGTGCGCACGGCGGGCGATACGCGCTGATCAGAGCGGCCTGGCGTCGCAAATCCTGTACGCGTCCGTCCAGGGTCGCACGCGCTCGAACGCCGCGCTAGCGGCCAGCACGTCAACGTCCGCCGCACGCCGGCCGATGATCTGCATCCCCACCGGGAGGCCCTCGACAAGCCCCGCGGGAATCGAGGCTGACGGATGGCCGGAGAAATTGGTGAGGAAGGTGAGGCACCAACCGATCAGAGGATCGACCTCCTCGCCGTTGATTTGGGTCGGTCCCAACGTGTTGCCGTCGGAGGCATTCTTGACCGGCAGGCACGCGAGAGTCGGAGTGACCAGCAGGTCGTACTCGCCCAGCACTCCTTCGATGGCGTCGTAGACCTCGGTGCGCACGATCTGGTCGTTCCAGACATCCATCGCCGATAGACCGTATCCGATCTCGATCCAGCGCCGGTACTCGGGTGGCAGGTCCTCGGGATGGTCGCGCATGAGATCGATGCCCGAACTCTTCAGGCCTTCGAGGCCGGCGATGTTCAGCGGCATCATCAGCCGGCTCCAGGTATCGCTCAGCTCACGCTGGGAGCGCTTGATGCCGACTTTCACCTCCTCGACGGTGGCGCCGGCGTCGGCGAACGCGCGCACCGCCTCGGCCACCGCTCCGGCGACGCCCGGTGCGATCGGATAGACGTCGAAGTCTGGGCTGTAGGCGATTCGCCATCCGCGCACCGGCCGGGAGAGAGCGGCCAGGAAATCTGGCGCGTCCGTCAGCGAGAAGGGATCGCGCGGGTCCGACCCGGCCATTACCTGCAATCCAATGGCCGCGTCCTCGACGGTCCGCGTCAGCGTGCCCTCGAACAGAAAGGGCGTCAAGCCCATGAAGGCGTTGGGCCTCACCGTGAGCGGCACGCGTCCGAACGACGCCCGGTAGCCGTATGTGTTCGTCCACGCGGCCGGAATGCGAATCGAGCCGCCGGCGTCCGTGCCTTCCGCGATAGAGACCAACCCGTCGGCCACCGCGGCCGCGCTCCCGCCCGAAGAGCCGCCGGGATTCCGGCTCAAATCGAACGGATTGTGGGTGGGCCCGAAGAGGTAGTTGTCGGCGATGCCGCGCAGACCCATGACCGGCGCGTTGGTCTTGCCCACGAGGATCGCGCCGGCCTGCTCCATTCGCTCCGCGAAGTGGCAGTAGGCGTCGATGACCTGTTCGCGGAGCGCCCGGATCCCCCCGAAGGTCGAGGGCCAGCCGGGCTTGAAGTCGAACAGGTCCTTCATGGCCGCGGGCACGCCGTGGAGCGGGCCGAGCTCAGCTCCGGACAGGACCTCGGCCTCCGCCTCACGAGCTCTGTCCATCGCCTGCTCGAAATCGAGGTAGACGAATGCATTCAGGCTCGGGTTGCGCCGCCGGATGCGGTCGATGGTCGACGTCATCAGCTCGACCGGGGAGAGATCACGGCGACGAATGCGCTGTGCCAGCTCCGCCGCGGAGGCCCAGGCGGTCCCGTCGGCGTCACTCATTGGCCCTAGTGTATTGGCGGCGATGACCGCATCTGCTTTCAGCGAGCTTGGCGCCGCCGTGGTCGGCACCGGATTCATCGGCGCCGTCCACGTGGACGCCCTGCGTCGGTTGGGCGTGCAGGTCCACGGCGTCGTTGGGTCGAGCGCGGCTCGCGGCGCGGAACGATCTCGGGCGGCGGGGCTGCCGCCGGCCTATGAGTCGATGGAGGCGATGCTAGCGGACGAGCGGGTGAACGTGGTTCACATCACATCGCCCAACCACCTTCATCACGCGCACGCCAAGGCGGCGCTGAGCGCCGGCAAGCACGTCGTGTGCGAGAAACCGCTGGCCATGACGTCGGCCGAGTCCGCCGACCTGCTGCGCCAGGCCGTCTCGAGCAGCCTCGTTCATGCTGTCAACTTCAACATCCGCTTCTATCCCATCTGCCAGCACCTTCACCAGCTCATCGGCGAGGGCGGGCTCGGCCAGGTGCGCCTGGTGACCGGGCACTATCTGCAGGACTGGCTCCTGCTTGACACCGACTGGAACTGGCGGCTCGACCCAGCGCTCGGTGGCACGCTGCGCGCGGTCAGCGACATCGGCTCGCACTGGCTGGACCTGACGACGTTCCTCACCGGGTCGCGCGTGGCGTCGGTCACCGCGGACCTCGAGACCTTCATCAAGGTGCGGCGGCAGCCGACGGGACCGGTCGAGACGTTCGCCACCGGCACCGGACAGGAGACGGTGGCTCGGGAGATCAAGACCGAAGACTGCGCCACGATCCTGATCCGCTACGAGAATGCTGCGCTGGGCTCGCTCGCCGTGTCGCAGATCAGCGCGGGGCGAAAGAACTCGCTGCGGGTTGAGATCGACGGCGCGTCAAGCGCGGCGGCATGGACCTCCGAGGCGCCGGACGAGCTCTGGTTCGGGCACCGGGGCCGGCCGAACGAGGTGCTGCCGCGCGATCCCGGGCTGATGAACGCGGCGGGCGCGGCCGCCTCCTTTCTGCCCGGCGGCCACATCGAGGGTTTCGCCGACACTTTCAGAGCCCTGTACCGTGCGGTCTACCAGGCCGTGCTCGATGGCCGTCCGGCCGAAAACCGCTACCCGACCTTCACCGACGGGCACGATGAGATGCTCGTCTGTGAAGCCATCGAGCGCAGTGCCCGCGAGGGCATGCGCGTGGAGATCGAACGCAAACTCATCTGATAACAGGAGGAACCATGACTACGCAGATCGACCGCCTCACATATGAGGACGTCGCCAAGACCATCGACCATTCGCTGCTGCGCCCTGAGCTCGATGACGAGTTCATCACCGCGGGCTGCCGTCTTGCCGCGGATTACCAGGTCGCCTCTGTCTGCTGCCGGCCGGCCGACGTGCCACGCGCGGTCGAGCTGCTCGCCGGGACGGGCGTCGCCGTCGGCACGGTGATCGGGTTCCCGCATGGTGGCACCGCCACCACGGTCAAGGTGTACGAGACCGAGCAGATGCTGCGGGCCGGCGCCACCGAGCTCGACATGGTCATCAACATCGGGGCCTTGCGCTCGGGCCGGGACGCATACGTCAGAGACGAGATCGCCGCCGTTGTCGCGCCAGCGCGCAGGGCCGGCGCCATCGTCAAGGTGATCCTGGAGAACGCCTATCTGGACGACGACCAGAAGGTGCGCGGCTGCCGGCTGGTTGAGGCGGCGGGCGCGGACTTCGTGAAGACCTCGACCGGATTCGCGCCCACCGGGGCGACGCACGAGGACCTCGCGCTCATGCGCCGAAGCGTTTCGCCGCACATCGGCGTCAAGGCGGCCGGCGGCGTGCGGACGCTCGACGGGCTGCTTGAGGTCATGGAGCTTGGGGTCACGCGGATCGGCGCGACGCAAACGGCCGCGATCCTTGACGAGTTCCGCGCGCGCAAGGCAGCCGCGGCCCAGGCAGGTTCGGCGACGGCCAGATAGATATCAGGAAAAGGGCATGAGCACGGTCTCTGAGCTCGATCGATTTTCGCTGCAAGGCCGAGTCGCGCTGGTGCCGGGCGGTGCGGGCGCCATCGGCAGCCGCATCAGTGTGGCGTTCTCACGCCTCGGCGCGAGGGTTGCGATCGTCGGCCGATCCGCCGAGCACGGCGCCGCGGCACGCGAAACGATCCGCAGAGATGCGAACAGCGCGTCGGAGGTCCTCGCGATCGCGGGCGACGTGACCCGCCCAGAGGACGCACGTGCCGCGGTGGAGCGGACGATGGAGACGTTCGGCCGCGTCGACATCCTGGTCAACGCGGTTGGCGGCGGAGCCGGGACCGCCCTCCACCCGGCCGAGGACTACCCACAGAGCGAGTGGGATCGCATCGTCGACCTCAACCTGAAGTCGGCGCTCTTTCCGTCGCAGGCGGCCGCTAAGGCGATGATCGCTGCCGGCCGCGGAGGCCGGATCCTGAACATCTCCTCTGTCCGCGGCCAGCTCGGCATCGACGCGGGTTACTCGGCCTACGTGGCCGCCAAGGGCGCGCTCAACGCGCTGACCCGGCAGCACGCGACCGAGTGGGCCAAGCACGGCATCACGGTCAATGCCATTTCGCCGACGTTCGTGCGCACGCCGCAGGTGGAGAGCCTCCTAGCCGACGAGGCGTTCAGGCTGACCCTGATCAAAAGGATTCCATTGGGCCGTATCGCCGACGTCGACGACCTGGTCGGCGCCGTGCTCTTCTTCTGCTCGGACGCCGGTGCCTTCGTCACGGGACAGGTGTTGACACTGGATGGTGGACTGACCGCGACGCAATGACCGGCAATCACGGCCTGGTCGAAGTGGTCAGAACCTGGGTCCGCGAGCGCTCGCCGCAGTCACAGCACCTCGAACGGACGCTGGCGTGGGTCATGGAGCTCGAACCCGCCGCCACAGAGGACGTCCAGATCGCGGCGCTCAGCCACGACATGGAGCGCGCCTTCCCCCACGGCAGTCCACGTTGGGAGGCGAACCGTGGATGGCAGGACCCGCTCTACGACATCGCTCACACAGAGCGCTCGGCGCGATTCGTCGGCGACTTCCTCAGGGATCACGGTGCCCCCGAGCCGCGGGTGCGCGAGGTGTTGCGGCTGATCCTCGCCCACGAGTCGGGAGGATGGCCCGACGCCGACGTCATCCAGGCCGCCGATTCGTTGAGCTTCCTGGAGACGATGGGCCGCCCCGTGGCGACCTGGGTGCTCGACGGGCGCGCCACCGAGCAGCAGGCCCGGCAACGGCTGGAGCATGCAGTCCGGCGAATCCGGCACCAGAGGGCGAGTGAGATCGCGGCTGGGATGCTCCCGATGGCGATGGAGGAATTCGAGACACGGCTCGCCGCGGGACCCTGAACCCGCTCCCCGTCATATCGGCTGGTCGGATACCCTCTGAGCGAACCCCGGCCAGGAAATTGGAGGGAGGCGTGGCGACAGCTAAGGAAGAGATTCTCGGTCAGTTCCTCGGCGACGACGAGTTCCCTGTGAGATGGGACTCAGAGGTCGAGAAGCAGCTTTTCTGGGTCTTCGACGACCTCCACATCCCAAACCCGGTGAGCCCGATGTTCGCCGACATCGGCGGCTGGTGGCTGACCTGTGATCACATGTTCAGACGCTTCGGCACGGACTTTGCCGCGGACTGGCTGGCAAAATTCGTCAACGGCTACGTGTACACCGCGGTGATCCCCGCAGATGCGAAGCTGCTGATCGACTCCGACCATTACGGCTACCGCTGGGCCGCCCGCGTGCCGCGCGACGCCAACTATGCAGCCACAATCGGCAAGTACGGATCGGCAGTGCTGCCCACATACGGCGAGCACTTCGCCGACTGGTGGCGCGACCGCCTCGTGCCCGAGATGAATCGCAATTACGCCTACCTCGAGGAGAAGCTGGACGAGGTCGCCCGGCTTACCCTCATGGAGCTGGCTGTCTTGCTCGAGGACGCGATCGACATCCACGACCGGCACTGGAAGATCCACTGGCTGCTCAACTTCGCCCAGTTCTCGGCCACCCTCAACCTGAGGGCGGCTATCGAGAAGTGGCGTGGAACCGTCGACGAGACGCTCCTCGGCCGGCTCGGCAACTCGGCGAATGATCGGAACTGGGATTCGATCAGGGCCCTGTGGGAGCTCAAGGAGGAGGTCAAGTCCGACCCTGAGCTCAGCGGCGCTTTCCGAGGCGCGACGGCGGGCGATATTCTCGCGGCGCTCCGCGGTTCCGCGCGCGGGAAAGCGTTCCTCGACAGCCGCGTCACCCCGTACCAGCGCGAATACGGGTACCACGCGGTCTGGAGCCACGAGTTCATCTTTCCAACCGTGCGAGAGCAGGCCGAGCCTGTCGTCGAGCTCGTGCGCGGATACCTGGAGACCAACTACGACTACCCAAAGACGATCGCGGCCGTGAAGGCCGACATCGAGTCAGCAACCAGGGAGCTGCTCGCGGGCTTGCAGGGCGAGGCCCTCGAAGAGGTCAAGAGGCTGAACGACATCAACTTGAAGATGGCCCCGCTCACGCCCGACCACCATTTCTACATCGACCAGGGCGCGAACGCCCACTTGCGCCTCGTCCTGATGGCCGTGGGCGCCAAGCTCGTCGAGATGGGCCGGCTCGACCGGCCGGACGATGTCATGTTTCTGAAGTACAACGAGCTTCGGATCCACATCGGCGACCCCGCCGCCGTCGACGCTCGCGCACTCATCCGCACCCGGCGCGCCGAGCGCGAGGCGGCGTACCGGCTGCGCCCGCCGGACTGGATCGGCACCGCCACGGCCACGCAGCTGGCAGTGCCCTACCTGGGCAACTGGGGATTTCCGGCCAAGTTCAACCGCAAGCCGACCACGGTCAAGGGGCAAGTGGTCGGGCTCGGAGGCTCGCCGGGCGTCATCGAAGGGGAAGCACGCGTCGTCCTGACCGTCGACGAGTTCGACCACGTTCGCAAAGGCGACATCGTGGTCTGCCAGATGACCAACCCCGCCTGGGTCGCCCTCTTCACCAAGATGGCAGGGCTGGTCACCGACGCGGGCGGGCTCACGTCACATGCGGCAGTCCTCGCACGCGAGTTCGCCATCCCGGCCGTCATCGGCACGTCCTCCGCGACGAGGACGATCAGGAACGGCGACCGGATCCGCGTCAACGGCACGACCGGGGTGGTCGACATCCTCCAGAGCGGCGGAGAAGAGGCGCCAGACGCCAACTCGCTGGCTGCGGACCGATTCGCGCGACCGCACTGAAAACGGGTGCAGCCCTTCGATTACGCCCGCCCGGCGACGCTGTCGGAAGCCCTGCAGCTGCTGGACCGCAGCGGCCCTGAGGCCTGCCTGCTTGCGGGCGGCACCGATGTGGTCGTCGCCCTTCGAAATCGCACACTCCGGCCCAAGCTCGTGGTCGACCTCAAGCGCGTGGACGAGCTGCGACCGGCGATCAGCGAGGAGGCCGGCTGGCTCACGATCGCCGCCACCACCGTGATCGCGGACATCAACGACGACCACAGGATCCGCACCCGGTTCCGGGCCCTCGTTGATGCCGGCGCCACCGTCGGATCCGACCAGATCCGGAACCGCGCGACTCTGACCGGCAACATCTGCCATGCATCTCCCGCCGCTGACACCGCTCCAGCTCTGCTGGCCTACGGGGCCGTCGTCAACGTGGCCGGCAGTCAGGGCACGCGTCGCGTGAACCTGTCCGATTTCTTCATCGGACCGGGAAACACGGTGCTGCGGCAAGGAGAGCTCGTCAGCTCGATCAGCCTGCCCCTCTCTTCGGAGCGGCGGGGCGCGACGTTTGCGCGGATAACGCGCAGGCGAGGCGTCGACCTCGCGACCGTGAGCCTGTGCTGCATCGTCGAGGCGAGCGGGCGCACGACGTTCGCTTATGGGGCGGTGGGCCCGAAGCCTTTTGTCGTCGTAGACGACAGCGGCGTGCTGGCCGATCCTGGTGCCGGCGCTGATGCCAAGGACGAGGCTCTGCGCCGGGTGCTCACGCATGCGAGCCCGATCTCTGACGTCCGCGGGAGCCGTGAGTATCGCGAGGCCATGCTCCACGTCATGAGCCGGCGAGCGCTTCAGACGTCGATCGAAAGGCTCGCGGCGGCCTGATCGCGATGCAATCGACCGTGCGCATTCACGTGACCGTCAACGGGGCTGATCGCGACGTCGACGTGGCCGCCAACACGACCTTGCTTGATTTTCTTCGCGACGATCTGCAGCTGACCGGCACGAAAGAGTGCTGCGATCTCGGCGAGTGCGGCGCATGCACGGTGCTGATCGATGGCCGGTCGGTGAACTCCTGCCTCGTGCTGGCGGCCGAGGCCGACGCGGGCGACATCACGACGATCGAGGGGCTGGAAACCGACGGGCTGCTGAATGCGCTGCAGGATGCCTTCTTGGCCAAAGGCGCCGTGCAGTGTGGGTTCTGCATCCCCGCCCAGGTGATGGCTGCCCAGTACCTGCTGCAGCGAATCCCGCATCCGACCGACACCGAGGTGAGGGAAGGGCTCTCGGGCAACCTGTGTCGCTGCGGGGGCTACGTGCAGATTTGCGAGGCGGTGATGGCGGCGGCCGACGCCGGCCGTTGACGATGGATCCGATCGGGACCTCGCAAAGGCGACTTGGCGGCGTCGCCCGGGTGACCGGCCGCCAGCAGTTCATCGCCGACCTGCGCATCGAGCATCAGCTCCACGTCAAGCTCGTTCACCTCGACGTCGCCCACGCGCGCATCGTGTCGATCGATACGGCCCGAGCCAAAGCGATCTCTGGCGTGGTGGCCGTGTTCAGTGCAGCCGACCTGCCCCAACCGATGCCGCGCTACGGGCCGGTGTTCGAGGACCGGCCGATCCTCGCCGTCGGCGAGACGAAGTATCACGGGCAGGCGGTGGCCGCGGTCGCCGCAGAAACCAAGGAGGCGGCCGAGGCCGCGGCGGAGCTTATCCGGGTCGAGTACGAAGAGCTGCCTGGGGTCTTCACCGTCGCCGCCGCGCTCGACCCTGCCTCCCCGCTCGTGCAGGAACCTGAGCTCCGACCCGGCGATCCCTTGAAACACACCAACGTTCTGCGCGAGAGGCGTTTCGGCTGGGGTGACGTCGATGCGGCCAAGGCCGACCTGATCGTCGACAACGCCTACGAGTTTCCGATGATCACGCACTTCGCGATCGAGCCGCATGGATTCATCGCGGCTCCTGAGGAAGGTGGAGTAGCGGTCTGGACGCCGACGCAGAACCCTTTTCAGATGCAGCGGATCCTCGCCGGCGTGCTTGGGCTACCGGTTGCGAAGGTCCGCGTCCGGGCTCCTGATCCGGGCGGCGCTTTTGGGGGCAAGCAGCACCCGAAGTACGAGCCGCTGCTCGCCTTTCTCGCGCTGCACACCGGACGGCCGGTCCGGCTGGTGCTCACCCTCGAGGAGACCTTTCAGGAGGTGCGGCGGACTTCGTGCGAGATCCACGCCCGCACCGGCTTCCGCGCCGACGGCACGATCGTTTTCCAGGACATCCAGAGCGATTTCCTCATGGGCGCGTATGCCGACATCGCGGAGCGGGTCATAGCCAAGAGCAACTACCTGGCGTGCGGGCCGTATCGCGTCCCGGCCGCCCGCATCGCCGTCCGCGCGCTGTTCTCGCACACGACGCCCAGCACCGCATTCCGCGGATTTGGCACACCCCAGGTCTCTTGGGCGCACGAGTCGCAGATGGATGACGCCGCCCGGCGACTGGGGATCGATCGAGTCGAGATCCGGCTGCGCAACCTCGCCCGGAAGGGAGAGGCCTTCGTGCCCGGCGATACACCTGCGGACGGCGACTGGGCGGAATCGGTGCGCAAGGCGGCGGATGCGGTCGGCTGGGGAACGCCCCTTGCCCCCGGACGTGGACGTGGCGTCGCGGTCGCGATCAAGGCATCGGCGACCACGGGAGCGTCGTATTCGATCGTCAGGCTGCACTGGGACGGCAGCGCGAGTGTTCTCGCCGGCACGTCGGACATGGGCCAGGGGGCGCGGACGGTCCTCGCCCAGGTTGCGGCGCACGAGCTGGGCATCCCCGTCGACCACATCGCCCTCGTCATGGGCGACACCGCCTCGGTGCCATTCGACCTGCAGACGTCGGCGAGCCGCTCGACCGTGTTCATGGGCCAGGCAGTCGCCCGAGCCTGCCAGGACATCAAGACCCAGCTGAACCGCATTGCGGCTGAGCTCGGACTCGACGCTGCCGTTGGCGTTGTCGAGCTGCTGCGCGCCCGATTCGGCGAGGTGCGGGGTGAGGTGATCGGCGTCGGCTCGATGCGCAGTGAGCATCAGCCCGAGCATCCGCTCGGCGGCAGCCCCTCCTTTTATGAGTTCACCTGCACCGCGTCGGAGGTCGAGGTGGACGAGGGCACCGGAGAGATCCTCTTAGTCCGACATGTCACGGCGGCCGACGTCGGCAAGGCCCTCAATCCGCAGCACGTCGAGATGCAGGACGAGGGCGCCGCGGTGATGGGCCTCGGCCACACGTTGATGGAGCATGTGATCCTGGACGACTCTGGCCGCATCCGTAATCTCGGCGCGCTTGACTATCGGATCCCAACCACTAAGGACCTCCCGCTGGAGATG
>DATINX010000051.1:0-19685 GCA_035473835.1 Candidatus Dormiibacterota bacterium
CGGTTGGCGGGCAGACGGGCCGGATGTACACGGGCCGGAGCGTGGTCGTCGACCCGCTCGGGGCGACCCTTGCCGGGCTGGGCGACGAGGAAGGCGTCGCGGTCGCGGACGTTACCCGTGAGCGCTTGCGATCGGCGCGAGCCAGGTTGCCCGTCCTGGTGCAGCGAAAAGCCGTACAGAGCGCCGCTGCCGGCAAGTACCGCACAGACGCCTGAAGTTCCGGACGTGCTTGCACACAGCAGAGCCGGCAACTATCGGTTCCTGGGCGCGGACGGGCGGCCGTTTTCCGATGGGGTGGTTGCCGACGATGGGTTCGACATCGCACGAGCAAGGTTTGAGCATCCTGTCGCTCTCGGGCAGGGCCTCGAGGCGGCCGTACGCCATGTCGTCGCGGCGGGCCGACAGGTGCACGCCATCACAGGGATCGAGCTCCGCATTCCTGCGCCACTGACCCAGGTGGGCTTCGGCAGCTTCAACCGTGACTACGTCTTCAGATTGAGGAGCCTTGGTCTGGAGTCCGATGGGCTCATGCCGGCAGCGCGAACCAATGTCGCTCCGACCGGCTCCGGTGTCTCGACGCCGAGCGTTTACGCCTTCACGTACACGATCCCCGCGCAGCGCCGGCCGGTTGCGTTCGTCCTGTCGGGTGTGCCGGAAGAGGAACCTGGCGAACCCGTTGCGATGCTGGAGTCGATCATGGGGGTGCTGTCCGGCCGGCTCGATGAGCTCGGCGCATCGTGGGACGACGCGACCGCGATCCAGCTTTACGGAGTTGACGACGTCCAGGACGTGCTGATCAGAACTGTGCTCCCGCGCATGGGCCGCTCGTCGATGCACGGCATCCACTGGTACCCATCGCTGCCACCAATCGAGGGTTTGCGGCTCGAGATAGATGTGAGGTCGGCTGGAACAGAGTCGGTATTGCGGACCTAGCGGCTCCACCATGGCTTGCGCGCCGCCCCGGCGGTGGTGCTCACCGCTTCCTCCAGGTCGACCTCCAGGCGGGCGAGGCTCTCGGCCCACTCGCCGGCCATGACCACCGCCATCGCCCCACGTCCAACGCCGGCGTCGGTTTGCCACCGGCGAAGGCAGCCGAGCTCCGCCTGGCGTAGCGCGGTTGTAGAAACTTGTGACTCGCGTTCGGCCGCGTGCGACAGGCTCAAGAGGTCTGCCAGAACACGGTATGCATCGAGCAGCGTTCCCACCTGCTCGCGCACAGCGTGCGCGCCATCGGCGCAGGTTTCGGCCGAATAACCCATCGGGCCTGCGACCAACCGCAGGAGGTCACCGGCAAGGATCATGTGGTTGGCCGAGGCCAGGAGGAATGCGGCCGTCTCCTGGTCGGACGAATCGGCGCCTCGCTCGACGAGGAATGTCTCGAACGACGTGCCGGCGCGGTCTTGCGCGCCGATGACGACCTGCGGGGCGCGCTCGACCGCACCCGGCGTCTCGAACCCGAGAACGCGGTCGAAGGCCTGGTCCAGGTAGGCAATCAGGCTGCGATAAACGTCCCCCAGGTCGCGGGCGAGCTCGCGGCGGGCCCCCTGCGGCCAGAGCAGCAGACCCACCAGCAGGCTGATGAAGGCGCCAACGATCAGGTCCTCCAAGCGCACGAGGCCGACCTGCCAACCCGCAGGAGAGATGAGGTTGAAAACCAGGATCAGGTTGATGGTGAAGGCGGCCTGGCTCAACATGAAACCGATGGTCGTGGCCGCGTAAGCGGCGACGAAGACAGTGATGGGAAATGCCGCCCACATCAGCGCGGGGTCATTCCCCGCGACCGCCGCGAAAAGGCCGCCGATGACGACCCCGATCGCGTTGCCGATCAGCGCAAGGACGATGCTCCGGCTGGTGCCGAGCGCGTTGCTGCGTAAAACCTGGATCGTGCCGAGAACCACCCAGAATGCATGCGAAAGATCGAAGGTGCGAGCGACCCACACCGCGAGTGACAGCCCGATCGCAACGCGAAGGCTGTCCTGGAGGACGGTCGACCGCGGTTGGAGGTGGCTGCGGATCGCCCGTGCGACATTGGCGGCGGTGGCGGCGGCATCCAATTTCGCGCCCGAGGCGGCCATCGCATTCCGGCCCAGCGAGAAGGTCAGGAACGAGATGACGCGATGGGTATCTTCGTAGGCGAGTCCATCGAGCACCTGGTCGACCGGCCGCCCCGCCCGCAGCTGCTGTGCCGCCCAGCGGTCCCGGGCCGCGCGATGCTCCTCTCGCGCGAGGTCGATGGCGTGAAGGTCCGGCGGGGCACCGCCCGTCAGCACACCTGCGGTGGATCGGAGCAGAGAGACGATGCAAGCTACGAGCCGGTCGCCTTCGACCAGGCCCGTGCGCACTTCCGCTCGATGTTCAGTGAACGGGCGGTCGATGATCTGGATGATCCTGTCGAGCTCGATCAGCATCTGGGCGAATGCACGCTCGCGGCGGCCTGGGCCGGCCGGACGTTTGGCCGTCCTTGCATACTTCTGTCGCGCCGCCTCTACGTTCTGGCGCGCCATGTCGTCGAGATGTGTCATGTCGCGCCCACCCTCAGCCGACCGCTTTCCTTGGATCAGGTCGGCAACGGCGAGCAAGGCCTTTGCCGCCTGGTGATACGTGGTGACGCTGTCGAAACCCGGCCAAAGCGTCACGGCTGACACAGTCGAAACCAGGCCGGCGAGCGCCCAGCCGCCAACACGCACCGGAATCATGCCGGCCGGTGCCGGGATGGTCACGGCGATCACGAAGGCGAGCAGCATGCCGATGTACGCCGCCACGAAATAGCCACCGAAGATCCGGCTGAAAGAAATGACGAAGGCAACCACGAGCATCACGGCGGCCGCCAGCCAAGGTGAGCTGGAGGCGAGCGTTCCCAGTGCCACCAGCGCAGCTCCCACGACGGTCGCGCTGAGATAGGCGATCGCCCGCGGCCGCCGGAAGCCGCCGAAGTCGGAGATCACGAGCAGTGAGAAAAAACCGAACGTCACGAAGACGAGGCTCTGTGGCTCTCGCAGGAGCAATTCGGCAAACGCAAAGGCGAGGGGGATGACAATCGCGGCGCGGGTCGCGCGCCGCAGCGCGGCATAGCCGGGATCGCTAGGCACTCGGATAGGTAGTCGGCGGCTTAGAGGTTGCGGATGTATCAAGTTCGAGCGTGGCTGCGGCGCATCACGTCGACCAATGTTCAGCCCTGCCCGCGCGGATCCTCGGCTTTGGTGATCGGCTTGTCCGGCTGAGGCCTCACAGGGCTGAGATGGATTCGGAATGGATTACCCGGTGCGCGGAAGCCGATGGCAATGTGCCGGTTGTCGCAGAACGGCTTGTGCTGGGATTCGCCGCAGCGGCAAAGCGTGGCTCGAGGCAGAGTTTCGACGGTGCCATCTTCGCGCCGGACTTCGATCGGGCCGCTCACCAGGAGCGGCCCGTTGCGCATCGGCGTGATCGTGGTCCGCTTGTCTGGCTCCTCCTGCGGCCCATCGTCGAGCCGCCGGTAGAGCAAGGCGCCGCTAGGGCATCGCTTTATGACTTCCGCCACCTCGTCGGCGGCGGCCATGTCCGGCAGTGCCCAGGGCCTGCGGTTGAGTTGGAAGACGCGCGGCTGACCGCGCAGGCATTCGGCGACATGGATGCAGATGTCAAGGTCAAAGCTGACCTCGATGTCCTGCCCGCGATAGACCTTTCGCATTCCGCTCAACCATACGTCCGCCGCTCGTACGGCAAGAATCGCGTGGATCAGCCCTCAGCTTCGCCTTGCATCGGCCAGACCTCGGTTGGAAGGGTGGTGGCCAGGGTCAGCTTGCGCCCCCACGTCAGCGCCGCGTCGAGATCTGGCGCCGTGATGATGGTGAATCCGCCGATGTGCTCCTTGGCCTCGACGAACGGACCGTCGGTGATGATCACCTCATCGCCCTCCGGCCGCACCACAGTGGCTGTGCTCGCCGGGTACAGGCCCGCGTCGAAGACCCACGCACCGGCCGACCTCAGCTCGTGCCGCCATTTGCCGACATCAACCATCACCTTGGTCAACTCCTCCGGTGGAAGCGGGTCGCCGTCGGGCTGGTAGACGTTGAGCAGGTAGCGCTTCATCCAGATTCCTCCCGTGCCATGGCCGACCTGTACGTGGCGATGATCACGCCTTTGGTAGTCGACTTGGCATCCACCAGCTGGAGGGCGGTGGACGGTCCACCATCGGTGAAGAGGCGCCGCCCTTTTCCAAAGACCAGTGGGTGGATCATGAGCAGGTATTCATCGATGAGGCCATGAGGTAATAGGGAAGTGATCAGCTCGCCGCTGCCAAGGATCACGAGATCGTTGCCTTCCTCATCCTTGAGCCCGCGGACCGCCCGTGCCACGTCGCCCTCGAGGAGCGTCGAGTTGACCCATGGCAGGGGCTTCCGCAGCGTCGTCGACGCCACGTACTTCTGGGACTGGTCGAGCACCTGGGTGAACGGATTGTCCTTCTGGTGGGGCCAGAAGCCGGCGAAGTCCTCGTAGGTTCGACGCCCGAAGAGAAGATCTCCGCCCCTGGCCATGCCCTCTGCCATCGCAGCGTTCATGACCGGGTCAAAGTCGGCAAACGCCCAGCCGCCGTGCTGGAATCCGCCTCGACGGTCCTCGTCCGGCCTGCCCGGGGCCTGCATCACCCCATCGAGGGTCACGTGGTTGACAACTATGACTTTCCTCAAAGGTTCCTCCTCGCCAATGGACCGGCTGCTGGCCGGCTCTCACCCCCTACACGAACCGCATCCCGTCAAATCGACAGCGGTGCCAAGAAAACAGCGTGAGAGCCCTCGGTAGACAAATCGCTCAGTGAAGTGCCTTCGTTGTGGAACCATTTGTCGAAGTCTGACCATCACGATGCGCACCGGCGTGCAGCCGCAGCGCCTATGTTCGACTGCGATGGTCGCTTACCCCCTGGGAGAAGCTCAAGAGTCGCCCCGTCACCGCCTGATGCGCTTGGATTTCCTGCTCGAGCAGCTCGAAGACCTGAATCTCCGCGACATGTCCAACCTCCCCGTTCGCGTAGGGAGCGCGCTGCAGAGGTTCGGGGTCGACGACCCGTACAGGTGGTCGATTCCCGAGCTGATCGACCGAGTTTTCGATCTGCAGGAACCTGTGCTCGCGATGCTTCGTCCGGGACCGATCTCGCGGCGATTCTGATGTGCCACATCGCAGGAGCCGGCTGAAAATCAGCACCTGAGCGACCGAATCTGTCGATCCGAACCTGGGCAAGCTGCGTGCCGACAGGATCTGGCAGACTTGACCGATCCGCCGGCGGCGTAAGTCGTCGAAGAGCAGAGGAGGCGTGTGTGGTGCAACGCAGCATTCGTGATGGAGCGGGGCAACGTGCGCGTTCGGTCGGCCACCCGAGTGGCCGAGGTCCGGACACCAGGGCCTCGTCCGTGTGGCGGCAGGTCTTCGAGACCCTTCCGGCGCCGATAGCCGTGGTCGATGCGCAAGGGGGCATCCTTGCCATGAACGAAGCTTTCCGGGAAAGCGTCCAACGAGGCGCCGGAGCGGGTGAAATGGAGATCGAGGATCTCGGTGACGATCTCATGGCCACCATCCGCACGGCCGCGTGCGGGCCGGCGTCGGAGGTCTATCGGACCACGTCGAGCTGGGGCGCACTCCTCGACTGCCGGCTTCTGGACGAGCAGGCCGGCCTTGTCGCTTTGATCGCGGAGCCTCGACCTAAAACGGCGACCTGTCGCGGCGGCTGAGGGTAACCGCCAGCAGGGCAACGCTCGATACGGTCTGCACCAGGACGACGTCTTCTTGGTCGAACGGCGTCTCGGAGGTTCGCAAGAGAGCAATCACTCCTTTTACCTGTCCATCGAGCATCAGCGGAACCGATAGAGCGTGCCGCATCGGCGTGAGGGCCTTCTTGATCGTCCGAGGCAGGCCTTCCGTGCTTAGGTGTGACGTTGCCGTGGGTTCCCCGGTCCGGACGGACTCCGAGACGAAGTGACCGGAAACGGGGAACCGGTCACCCGGTTTCGCGGACGCTCCGCGTGGCGCGTAGGCCTCTTCCAGCACGAAGTCCGATCCCTCAACCCGACCGATCGCAGCTCCGTCGGCGCCCAGGGCTTCAGCCAGTCGTTTGAGGAACCTGAAACCGAAACCAGTTTGATCACCCGGGTTTCGAACCACCGACGTCGCCGCCACGACCGCTTCCAATCGAGCGGCCTTGCGAGCAGCCTCTGCGCGAAGTTGAAGGATCTCTGTCGCGACCGCCAGCCGCGGCAGGAAATAATCAATGGCGTGCCGCTGTGCGAGGCCGAGCGGATCGGCAGGCGGCCGGCGCCAGGCGATGGCGCCCAACTTATGCTCGGTGCCGAAGCCGTCGCTGGGCATAAGCGGGATCGCCGTCACGTCGAATGACTGGCTGCCACTTGCCATCCTGATCTCAACGGGGATGCCGCCGTCGACGGCGCGCCCGATCGCGGTGCCGACCGGACCACGAGCCAGCTCGCCGGCGCTTGTTCTCCAGCCCGGTGTCATCGAAAGGATGGAAAGCTCACCACCTGCATTCGCCCGATTCGCCAGTGCGATGGCGAAATCCACCCCGGAAACCAGTGTCACGAGGTGCTCCAGGCCTACTCGAGCCAGCTGCTGCGCGGTGGTGGCACGCTCGAATCGCTGGTCGGCAACGAGTTTCTCGAGCTCCGCGCTCGCGCTCACCTCGGCGGTCGCGTCCTCAACCACAATCAATACGCTGGTGACCTTGCGGTTGCTCGAGAGCAAGGGGCGGAAGCCAAGGTTCAAGAATCGCTGCCGCGCCGCTGCCCCGGGGCCACCTTGCGACACCCCCCTGAGCGTCTGGTAGGTTCTGGTGGCGACGACCTCCTTGAGGGTGCGAACCACGGCTTCGTCTGGCACCAGCTCGCTGAACGGCCGGCCTGTGAGGACCGCCGGCGCGACACCGAGGCTTTGGAAAAGCCGCTGGTTGGCGTACACGACTCGAGGGCGGGGTCCTATCGTGGTGACGGCCACCCCGAGGGGCAGCTGGTCGATCAGGGACTGGAACGCGTGCATCGTCGTCAGGTCACGTCGCGGATCACCCCCGGCGATCGGGCCGGTGCCGGGAAGCTCGGCCCCTCCGATGTCGATCGAGCGCGGACGAGATGTGGAGAACATCTCGGTGCCGACGACCGCGAGCAGCGTCTCGCCGCCCTGGCGCACGGGCCAGCACTCGAACTGGTACAGCCGCGGGCCGGACCGGGTCGTTATGTTGAGCTCCCAACCCTTCGCAGTGCGCAGCTGGGGCCGGTAGAGAAGCACGGCCTTGGAGCGGTCGAACGGATCCACCAGGTCTACGAAGCTGTTGCCGGCGACCTTCTGACGCAAGGTCCCAAGTATCTTGGCCACGGCAACGTTCGCTTCGCGGATCTTGCCGTCGGGGTCGATGACCATGATGAGCTGCGTCAGCACGTCGGCGACCGCCTGCCACACCCCAGCGTCGCCCGGCAGCGGCCATTTTTCGGAGCGCTTGGGGCGTGTCCGCGAAGTCCGGCTCTCCACAGGCTGCGGCCCACCGCTCGCCGCTTGAAAGGCGAGCTTCAGCGACAGACCCTTCAGGTCGATCGATCGCTTCACGTCGCGGAGCAACTCGACGTCTTCGCCGCGGTAACGCCGCTGCTTCGTGCGGGTGCGTTGCGGGTGGACGATGCCATGTCTCCGCTCCCACGCCCTGATGGTGTGGGCGGAAACCCCCAAAATCGCGGCGACCTCCCCGATCGTATAGAGATCCGGGTCCAGCATCGTTATTCCCGTCCTATTAAGGTCTGTGGGACTAGACCGGTAGCCTCGCCACCTCCTCGCAAGCGTGTCGGCCAACTGTCTCGACCACTGGTCGAGGATGGCCGCGCCCGGGCGTCCGACGTGATTGCGACCAGTCCAGGTGACCTACCGTGCAGCCCAAACCGACCGCCGACCCGTAAAAATCCCCCCAACGACCCTGAGTTCCGTCCGGGGATCTGGTGACTACGCGACCGCGTTCGCCCCGTCGGATCCCCAGTTGGTTGCGTCCATCGCAACCTTTATGTAGCTTACCAGTTCTTTGGGGGTTGTCCGATGTTTAGTAAGGCACCCGGTGGCACCGCGTCGATAAGCCTCCGGAAAGTCGTCGTCCTGGTTGGAGAGGACGATGACCGGAACGGTGGATGTGGTTGGTCCTTCTCGCAACGCGACCAGGACGTCGAGCCCTCCAGTCCTCGGGAGGCCCAGGTCGAGCACTATCAATCTGGGGCGGGCGCCCTCCGCGACCTGTGCCAATGCCGCATCACTGGATCCGGCCACCCGTACCCGGTACCCGCTCAGATTCAGACCTAGGGCATACATGTCGGCAATCGCCACATCGTCTTCGATGAGCAGAACGTCGTCGCTCGCTTCGCCCCGGGTCGGCTCAGCCAGGGTTTGCAACCGGTCGCTTCGAATCCACTCCGTTCTCATTGAAAAGGACGCTAGGTCGCCTCCCGCGTGGCTGCAATTGGTAGTCCAACCCAAGGGGTTCCGCCGCCGCCTGTGCGCGGTTTCTGGCAGACAGCTTCTGCAGGATGTTCTCAACGTGCTTGTTCGCGGTTGACAGCGAGATGCCAAGCAACGCCGCGATCTCTCGATTGGTGCGCCCAGATCTGATCGCATCGAGCACTTCCATCTCACGCGCGCTCAGTGACACCTCACGCCGTGGTCGTGAGGCGCGACTCATCTCAATCGAAGTAATTTCCGACACGACGACGAGATGCTTTGACGATGCCGCCAGGAGCATCTTCAAATCGGATCTCAGCTCCTTGACCTGACGCAAGGTCTCGACCAGGTCGTTGCGGTCGTCGAGCTTGACGTGAAAGACGATGGCGTCGACCGGTGCCCCCGTGAGCGCGGCTCTCAGCTCACGCGAAGTTGAGCGCCACGCGACGTGACCACCCAACGAACGTGTCAAGCGGGGCTCCTCAGATGTGAACTCGACGATGCCTACGTTCATGTGTAGCGCCGTGCTCTATCCAGGCCGCCCCCGCCGGCCTATCGCCATGGCTCAAGAATGGTCTTGAGCCGCCCATACGAGTAAATCGATGTGGACTGGAGGTGAACATACCTTTAGACGGGATCGCACGGCCATCCAGAGCGGTGGCGAACGAAAGCGCCGTCTCAGGCGGTGGTGACTCCACCAATTGTGGCTGCGGCGAAATTGTCATTAGCTTGCGGACGTGAGCCTCGAGGTTCTTGGCCGCTCGGACGATCCGTACCCTCTGGTCCGATCCGCGAACGGGAGCCTGATTCGCATTCTGTTCGTGGCTGTCAGACGGCTGGTCGCCGATGCGCTGGAAGCTCTGCTGAACCAGCAGCCGGACATGGTCGTCTTGGGCAACGTCGGGTCGATCCCGGAAACTTCCATACGTGCCGCGGAGCTGAACCCCGACATCGTCGTGATGGACTTCGGCGTGAATGCCGGGACTGCGATGGACACGGCAGCAGCATTTGGCCGAGCGGGCAGCGACACGAAGGTGATTTTCTTGACCTGGGACGAAAGCGACAGCGCCCTGCTGGCGGCAATCGAGGTGGGAGCCAGCGCTGTCGTCTGTGAGTCAGGGACCGCGGCGGACATGATCAACGCCATCCGCGGCGTGGCCGGCGGCGTGACGCTCATACCTCCGCGCCGGCTGGCAAACCTCTTGAACAACCGCCGGTTGAAGAACAACGTCCGTAGTGGCCTGACGCATCGGGAGAGGGAGATTCTGGCCCTCATGGCATACGGCACGCCCAGCCGTGAGATCGCGACCAGGCTGGGCATCAGCTACACCACGGTGCGCACCCATCTGCGGAATCTGGCCACCAAGCTCGCCGCTCATAGCAAGCTCGAGGTCGTTGCGAAAGCCCACGAGCTCGAGCTGATCGGCGCGAGGGCCACCCCTCGGGTCTCGGTCGTCTAACCGGGGATCACCGCGAAGGCCACGGCGGCCTCCACGTCCTCAACTAGGTCGTACTACGTATTGAGTTACGGACAATAAGCGTTTAGCATCTTGATTAACGGTCGGCCGAGGGGTTGGGGTTGCCCGTCTTTCAGGGGTCGATGCCGTCCATTGATGGCGCCAACCGATCGGTCGGTCGCGAGGTTACCCGCCACATGAAAACTCGATACCACAACGGCGTGGACGAGAAGTTGGACGGATCGGGCAGGTTCGTCCAGGCTTCCGTCGAGCCCTATGGAGCCCGTCCGGCTCAACATCATGGGGGCCGCGCCGGCCCGCGTCGTGCTCCAGTTCGCACGTTCGTCAGCGCGGCGCTGACCGGTGATCTGGCTACGGCCATCACGCTCGCGCTTGACTTCCTCGCGAGGACTGGCTCGCGTGTCACCGTGATAACCGACCTGTTCAATGCAGCGCAGCTCCACATCGGCGATCGGTGGCATGTCGGTGAGGCGAACGTTGACGATGAATACCGCGTGTCCGCGGCGATCGCGGCCGCCATGGCGGCCCTGCCCGAACCTGTTCCGGAACATCGTGTGATGCCCGCCCCGACAGCGTTGCTCACCACCATGCAGCCAGAGGAGCACGACCTGGGCCTCCACCTCGTCGCTGCCGCCTTCGAAGACGACGGCTGGCTCGTGGAGATGGCCCCAGGGATCGATGGCGTCGAGCTCTTGGAGCGAGCCTGGCGCACTCGCTTCGACCTCATTGCCATCTCGTGCACCCACGATCCCGGTCGGGCGCGCGCGCCGCTCAGCGCTGCGGTGCTGGCTCTGCACGCGGTTGGCGTACCCGTCATGCTGGGCGGCTCGGCTGTTGCCCGGGCCCCACGCCTTGGCGAACAGATTGGTGCCGACGTGGTCGCCGGCGATGTACGGCTCGCGATCATCCTGGCCCGTCGGCTTCTGGGATCTCGCCGGCTTCGATTACGCGCGCGCGTCCTTAATAACGTGGCGGTCTAGATCTAGCCGGGCGCTTTAGATCCAACCCGCGGCGACCCCTCCGGCGGCCAGGATGAGGCCGAATCCTGCCAGCGACCGGTTCAGGATCGGGACCCGGGTCGCGTTGGCGCCGATCGCGAGGCCGAGCATGGTCATGGCGACCGTACCTAACGTAATCACCGGCACCGCATTCTCTGCCGCCCCGTCAGCGCCAAGCGCGATCGAAGCGCCCAGCGTGTCTGCGCTGAGGGCGATGCCGAGGAGGCCGATGGCAACGATGGACACGGCCGGTGGCGCCTCATCCGGCGTCCGGGCGGCCTTTACCGGCCAGAGCAGCCGCAGCCCGAGCGCAGACAGGATGGCGGCCGCCACAAAATGGCCTCCTCGAGCCAGCGTCATCGCCAGGATGCTGCCGATGCTGGTCCCAAAGACGACGGCGAGGCCGGCGAACAATCCGAACAAAAGGCAGGTCTCGATCCAGATGCGCCGGCTGCGGGTGACATAAGCGATCCCCGCCGCCGCGATCATGTTGTCTATGCCGAGAACGGGGGCGAGCACCAGTGGCTCCGATGACATCCCGATCAGGCTGTCCCGTTGGCAGGGCGCACCACACACCGGAAGCCGATGTGGGCGGTAGAAGTGTCGACGGCCTCTGCCTGGCGCGCTGCGGGCCGGTAGCGAAAGCAGTAGTTGGGAGCACACAGGTGTGAGCCTCCCTTGATCACGCGACGCGGGACGGCGGCATCGGGCTCCGCCCCGAACAGCCGCAGATCCGGTTCCTCAACACGCGGGTCGCGGGGAGCGCAGCACGGTGAGGTAGGAAGCGTGGCGTTCGGAATGCGAAAGAAATCCTCCGTCCATTCCCAGACGTTGCCCGCCATGTCGTAGAGGCCGAAACCGTTCGCCGGGAAGGCGCATACCGGAGACGTTCCGAAGAATCCGTCGGCCAGGAGGTTCTGCCAGGGGAACTCCCCCTGCCAGGTGTTGGCCATATGCCGGCCGCCTGGAATGGGCTGATCTCCCCACGTGTAAACCGTGCCGTCGAGCCCGCCGCGCGCGGCACGCTCCCACTCGGCTTCGCTCGGTAGAGCCTTTCCGGCCCACATGCTGTAAGCGAGAGCATCCTCGTAGGCCACGTGGACCACCGGGTGCTGATCGAGGCCGTCGGTCGAAGAGGCCGCACCGGAGGGCGACCTCCACGAGGCGCCCGGCAAGTACCGCCACCACAGCTTAAAGTCCCGCAGGTCTACTGGGTGCGATGTGGGCGCAAAGACAACCGATCCTGGAACCAGAAGGCTCGGATCGACGCCCGGGAAGGCTGCGGCGTCAAGCGGCCTCTCGGCGGACGTGACGTAGCCGGTGGCGTCGACGAACGCGCGGAAGTCGGCCACCGTGACGGGGTGACTGTCGATCCAGAAGCCCGACACCGAGACTTCTCGCGCTGGGCGTTCTTCGAAATAGA
Source organism: Candidatus Dormiibacterota bacterium (assembly GCA_035473835.1). Classification (GTDB taxonomy): domain Bacteria; phylum Chloroflexota; class Dormibacteria; order Dormibacterales; family Dormibacteraceae; genus UBA10449. The sequence goes on from DATINX010000051.1 coordinate 12,351, forward strand.
AGTGATCGGATCCCATGCGGAAGGTCCCGCCTGGAATCCAGCCCATCGGAGGCCCGGGCGTGGGGACTCGGGCGCTACGCACGTCCGTGCCGCGCGGTAACCGTCTCCTCCGAGATGGTGCGGCCGATGAGGCCAAGCAATCGAGCTCCGCCCGCGGCGATCAAACGGCTGTCGAACGCCACCACCGTCTGCTTTCCGGTCCGTGATCGCATTCGAAGCTCCCACGCGTCTCGACGACGCGGGGACGGCCGGTAGAGTCTCGCCGCCTTGGCGCGGTCGTAGTCGATGACAAGATCGGTGAGCCGCGCGCCGCGGAGGTTCTCGCGCACCGTGTCTCGGATCCGGGCGGTGGCGACGTTGCAGTCGATGATCGTGCCTTCGCTGTCGACGAGGAGGAGGAGCTCGGGGATCGCGTCCGCAACCCGACGCCACGGATGACCTACCGGCGCGGCTGACTCGACGGCCGCGACCGCCGGCAGGTTGCCCATGTCTCCCACCTCGTCCGTGAGGAGTCCCTGCGCTTCGAGTGACGCCAGCTTCAGCGAGTGGCCGCGAACGGTCACGGCATGGCTGATGCGCAGCAGCAGCTCGACGTCCTCGGCCGTGTACCTGCGCTGACCTCCGCGGTCGCGTCCGGGCAGCGGCAGCCGATATCGGCGCTCCCAGGCGCGGATGGTATGCGGTGTCACGCGTAGGCTTGAGGCAACTTCGCTGATCGAAAAGGTGGTGTCAGCGGAGTACAGCTTGCGAGCCAGCAGAAGCATGGTTCGGGCATCCGCCGCGCATGCCTCGGCACCGAGCTGCTGCCACTGTCCGGCCTGGGCCCAGTGGCCGGGGACCACGATGAGCACCCGCGAGCCCATGGCTTGAAGAGCGGAGATCGTCCACCTGAGCTCTGTTCTCGCAGCTGCGGCGTCACCGACAAGGACGATCAGACGCCTCGAGGCGCGTGAGACCTGCTCTGCCTGAGCCACGACCTCGGGCAGGCTGGAGGTGCGTACCGTCCAGCCGTCCTCCTCGAGCAGGCGCCTGTCGATCGCGCCGGTGAGCTCGTCGGTGGCCGTGAGGATGCACTCGCGGCCGGATGGTTGCGTTCCCGGCATCTGATCCGCCAGGTCACCCACCACTTCCTCCAGCTCGCGCAGCATGCGGTGCTCGTCCACCACGCCGAGGTCGCCGCGATACCACATCTCTTCGATCTCTTGGCGTGCGGTGTCAACCAGCTGGCTGACGACGTAGACCAGGGAGCCCGATCGCACCATCGCCTGTCCGACCAGGCCCCGCACGTGGTCGCTGAAGCCGGCCAGCATCGCGGTCAGCAGCTCGCGGGCCTCCTGCCGCTGCTGAGCGCGGGCGGAGACGACGCTGATCCTGCCTGCGCTAGACATGTCCTCCGTTGAGGACTGACCCTCTCCCGGACGAGGGCTTCAACCTGACCCGCGTACCGATCAACACCACGGGCCCGTCGGGCATCGGACCGACGGGCACCATCTTGGCGTCCATGAACACTATGCCCGTACGGGCGCGCATCGCCAGGATCACCGACTGGCGGCGGGCCCCGGCCTGCCGGCACATCGAGCGGTAGGTGCGGCGCCAGCCCCCAGGCGCGAGGCGGATGAAGCTGGTCCCGCGGTGCACGTTGAGCCTGACCCGCGCGGATTCGTTGGCGGCCTCGACGTTTCCGGACTCGTCGATGACGAGCAGCAGCTCGGGGAGCGTATCGCTCAACGCCGCCCAGAACGAGTCAAGCGATTCCGACTCATGGCCGGCTGTTGCGACTGGCGATGCGGCCTCGCGGCCGTCTAGAGCCCGTGCGGCAGACTCGACCAGCGGTAAGTGGCCGCTTTCGTGCAGACGCCTGATAGTCATGAACCGTTGGATGTCTTCGATCCAGTAACGCCGCTGATTCGATCTTGTCCGGTGGTTGAGGTCCAGTGAGAGGCGGCGCTCCCATGAGCGAATGACGTGAGTGGACACGCCAACGATCGCGGCGGTCTCGCCGATGCTGAAGTCATCCTTGCTGCCCGCCTTGAGCCTTGCGGTGGCCACCTTCCGATTAACCACCCGCACCTCCGGCGTTCGATCACCGACTACGACAAACGCTTAGACCGACTGTTTGACAAGTCGATGTGTACAGGTTGTCGTCGATCTTCGGCGCGCCTTCTACTCGACCACGCGCCTCCCGCCCCGAGCGGTCTGCGCCGCCGGTGGCTGGACAACCTCCTCGACGACGACTGCGACCTCGACCTCCTTGCGCGGGGCGTATAGGAGCGATCCAATCCCGTACACCGTTGCGAGCAGCGAAATGTAGGTTCCCACGTATGGGATCAGGCCGATCAGGCACAGCACCGCGACGCCGACCGGCACCGCGGCGAACGACGTGACTCGTTCCCAGCCCAGTCGGTCGAAGGCAAGGCGCCCGATCTGCAGGCCTGTGAATGCAAAGCCCGCCGCCGCGAGCACCAGGAACATCAGAAGGCCGAGCAAGCCGACCCACCAGAGTCCGACCGGGATTCCGAGGACGATCACGACCAGTGACGCCAGAGGAATGTCAAGAGCCAGGATGGCGCCCAGGCCGAGTCTCCTCAGAGGCATGGAGCGTGTGGCCTCGACAGCGCGCTCTTTGAGCCCGGGCGCCATAAGGATGAGCAGCCAACCGATGATCGAGAATGCGACCACGCCCCGCAGCCATTCGAGCGCGACGCGGCCGAATGCTTCCGCGGCGGTGTCGCCTGCGGCCGGCGGTGCCCGGAGGGCGGCCACCGGGCGGGCGTCTTCAAGAACGTTCGAAGAAGATCGTTTTGACAGCCCGAGGCGCACGGACAGGTCTGTGCCCGGGGTTCCCTGAACAGTGACCGGAAGCCCGAACACTTTCAGCGTCGCATCGACGACAGGGCCGGGACCGGTGAGCGTCCCGGTCACCGTGAACGGGCCGTCACTCTGGATCCCGAAATGCGCGTTCCACTTGCCAGGCGCGGCCGAACCGCTGAGGTTGAACGTGTTTCCGTTGGCATCGAGCTGGCTGGAGATAGACCCTCCGATCCGAAGGACCGCTCCCTCAACTGTCCACTGGCCGGTTCCCACCGTCGGCACGGCAGATGGCGACGGCGAGGGCGTCGCGGTGCCGGGTGAAAACGGAGTCGGCGAGGCTGCTGATCCAGTCGGTGACGCCGGCGAACCGGATGGCGTCGAGAGAGACGAAGGCGTCGGTGTGGGGGAGGCGGTTGCTTGGGCCGGGGTCGCGACGAGAGGAATGGCGGCTAGCGCGGCCGCTGCAGCCGCAAGCCCTAACGAGATGGTGGCCCGAAGCGCCCCCGAATCGAGCGGATGCTTCCTTGATTTCACGGTCGGTTCCACCGTATCGCCGCGTCCCGATGCTCCTGGCGTTACCACATGCTGATGCCGCCGCCGCCCGCCATAAGCTCCGGCGTCAGCACGTCGTCTTCGATCAGCCTCACGCCTCTTCCATGCACGAGGCGGCCCAGCTCATGCGCCCAACGATGTTCGAAGACGATCGCCATCGCCGCGTGCCCTGGCGCCAGATTCTCGGCGATGACCCTTACGTCCGACGGACCCAGCAGGACGGGGCGCCCCTGCCAGTGGAGGTCGGGTCCGGCGGCACCCTCGTCGGGCCGGAGCCCGATGGAATCGCCCATGAAGCGCCGGAACTGCTCAGCCTCGTGCGGAGAGAGTTGGGTCCGCGAGCTCGCATTGATGGTTTGGTCGGCTTCTCGATCGATGACGACGGCGTCGACGACTCTGATGACGTTGCGCTCTTGCAGCGAGCGCAGTTCGCCGATGAGGCCTTCGGAAAGACCTGGGTTCTCCAGCCCGATGAGCAGCACTTCGATGGTCGTCTCGCCGGCCGGAGTCGGCTCATTCGCCATCACAGCAATATGCAGTTCGGACTTCTCCGCTCGAGTGCAGGTTCGGCTGTGGAATCGACGGATTGCTGGACGCGATGCGGATTCCACGGCAAGCGTCGAACGTCGTGTCGAGGTGTGGAGTCCGGGCCAAAGCGCCGGGACACGGTCGGCAGTAGATTCGAGGTCGACCCCACGAGTGTGCGACGCACTCACAAAAGGAGACCAAATGCTTATCAGGCGCCGTCCAATCCTGCGCGCCGCCGCCGTCGGTACTGTGGGCTATGCCAGCTACAGGGCGGGCAAGGCAGCCGCCCCGCAGCCTGCCCAGCCCGAGCCGCCTGCGCCACCCGCGCCACCTATGCAAGCTGCGCCGGCCGCGCCGGCGCCCGCGGCCCCGGCCACTTCCGATCCGGCCCAGAACATCCAGGCATTGACCGAGCTGAAGACCCTGCTCGACTCGGGGGCGGTGACCCAAGAGGAGTACGACCGGGCCAAGAAAGGCCTCCTGGGGGCGGTCAACTAGTGGCCTGAGCGGCCGGCGGGCAGCGCCTCGGCCGGTGGCTCTACGCGGTCCTTCCCAACAGCCTGGGTTGGGGTCGTGGTGGCGCTCGTAGCGTCGGAGGGCTGGAAGGCATCCTTCCAGCCCCTCCATCACCGACTCCTGGGGTGAAGCCGACCGAGGTTCAGGCGACGAGCGATCGGCTCCGCCAATGAACGGCGAGCGCGTAGAAGATGGCGATGTCGTAGGCGATGATGATGGCCGACCACCACGGGTTGTCGATGAACACGATCAGCTGGAGAAACGCGTTGACCGAAACGGTGGCGATCGCAAACCAGCGACCCCATGCCTGGCGGCCGAGGATGGCGAAGCCGGCGCCGAGCTGAAGCACTCCAAAAACCACCCAGACGAAAGCCCAGAAGCGAAGGTTGCCCAGGGGGGCGACATCCCTGAAGTACGACGTCCGGTAATACGCGACCAGGCCGTCGAACCCATTGAACGCGCCCGTGATGATCGTCATGACGCCGGCGAAATCGACCCAACCGCTGCGCGCGGGTGCGGTCCCCACGCCGCTGAACTGTGTCTGCTGCACCGTGATCTACTCCTTGTTCAAACGCACCAACTGGCAAATGAGCGGGTATGGCCGATTCCGCCAGTGCATCGAGCATCTCGCCAACCAACCCCGCTGAGCCGACCCATTGCCGTGGGAGATCGACACGCCTTTAGACGCGATCGGCCTTTTCGGCTGGTCGTCGTGCGTGGTCGGGCTCGGGGGTCGATGCCGGCATTCGGCGTTGTGCCCTGCGGTCGAGCTCACCAGCAGCGCAAGCGCGCGTCAACCTTTTGTCGAAGAGGTTGTCTTGTGGCCTTTCGGCCCCATCCGCAGCAGCGGCACGCTTGGCTCGATGACGACCGAGTCTCGGTCGCAGCACCACATGAATTCCGAACAGCCAAGGAGGCTCTCATGGCGCACGCTGTAACCGACGTACGAGCCACACTCCAGGCCCTCGCCACGAGCGACAACATGATCGAGGACCTTCTCAACATGCAGGAGTCGAACATCGAGAGCTCAGGGCTCGACCCGCACACCTGGTCGCTTGTCAAGCTCGCCGCCCTGGTCTCAATCGACGCTGCGCCGGCCTCCTACATCTGGCATATCACGACGGCTCAGCAGGCGGGTGTCACGCCCGAGGAGATGATCGGCGTGCTGGTCGCACTGGCTCCGACGGTGGGCCTGGCCCGCATCGTGGCCGCTGCGCCGGAGATCGCCATCGGCCTGGGGCTCGAGAACGACGACGAGGAGCAGTGATCGTCTGACACGCTCCTCGTCGTGTTGGGGTGATCGTCAGGCGCCCGCACTGCCCGATAAGCTCCGGGCCTGCGCTCGTTGGCTGTAACCGCCGATCCAGTGGGCGAGGTCGAAAAGGAAGGCCAGGCCGACCCACAACCACTCCCAGCCGGTGACCCCTATGCCGGGCCTGTAGAGAAGGATGTAGATCAAGGTGGTGAACGGCAGGAAGATGATTCCGAGCACCGGGACCAGGTAGGAGTGCCCGAATGCGGCGGTGACCAACATCGGACGCGCCAACCACAGGACGAGGAGCGCAATGCGGGGGAAGAAGCCGGCGAGAAGAGCGAGCAGACAAGCCATTTGGTTTGAGCCTCCTATTGGGTCGGCAGCGTGCCGAGCGTCACTTTGATCGACATGTTTTGGCCATTTCGCTTGAGCTCCAACGTCGCCACGTCCCCAGGGCTCAGCATGGCCAGCTGCTCCGACAGGGTCTCCGCATTGGCGATCGAATGCCCGTTGACCGAGGTGATCACGTCGCCCACCTGGACGCCGGCGGCCTGCGCTGGGCCTCCGGGGACGACGGTCAGCACCACCACCCCCGAACCCGTCACGTTGCCCACCTGGACACCCAGGTACGCCAGGTGCGTGTTGACAACCTTTCCGTTCTTGACGATCTGGCTTGCGTAGTCCTTCACCGTGTTGCTTGGCAGCGCGAAGCCGATGCCCGGCGCGGCGCCGCCGGCCTGGGGGTTGGTGGCGGCCAGGGTTGGAATTCCCACCACCTGCTCATCGAGGTTGACCAGGCCACCACCCGAGTTGCCGGGATTGATCGCCGCACTGGTCTGGATGACGTCCCTGAGCACAGCGCCGTCAGGTTCGGTGACGGCTCGCCCCAAGGCGCTGACGATTCCCTCGGTGACGCTGCTTTGCAGCCCGAGGGGGTTGCCCATGGCGAGGACCAGGTCGCCGACCTGCAGCTTGCTCGAATCCGCCCACTGGGCGGGGTGGAGGCCGGTGGCCTGCACTTTGATGACTGCGATGTCGCTCGGTGGATAGGCGCCGACGAGCGTCGCAGGGTACTGCTTGCCATCGGCGGTGGTCACCGTGAACTGCGTGGCGGTGCCTGTCACGTGAGCGTTGGTTGCGATGTCGCCCGAGCTGTCGAAAATCACGCCGGAGCCCAGCCCGCCCGACGTCTCGATCAGGACGATCGATGGCGACACCGCGGCCACCACCTGCGTGAAGCTCGCCTGCGTGCCGGAGACGGACCCGGTTGCCGAGGCACTCGGAGATGGTGAGGTGGAGGAGGTCGACGCGGTCGGGTTGGTACAGGCGAGCGCTCCGAACGCGGCGACGAACAGAAGCATTCCCGCTCGCAAGCGTTTGCTGTTCTGAAAAGGCATTCACGCCCTCCTGGATTCGAGAGTGAGGCCGTTGGGCTGTGCTCAAGGTACTGGTGGCATGCCCGGGCTCAATCCGGCGCGGGAACCGGCGCTAGACAGATGCTTTGCCGTGCATCCCAGAGGCAGGCCGGCGCAAAAGCCGGACCGTAAAGGGTCTTGTCTAAACGGGCCCCGATGTCGATCGGTTCCACGATTGGGCTGGCGCAGGCTGGCTGCGTAAGAGCGCCTGTGAAGGCGTGGTCTCGAGAGGTTCAACCATATGTCGAACTTGTCCAT
>DATINX010000052.1:0-2198 GCA_035473835.1 Candidatus Dormiibacterota bacterium
GGAGCCGACGAACCTGTCGATCCTTCAGGTCCAGCTGGCCGCCATCATCACACTCGCGTTCGGCAACTTCTACCTCCACGTACAGCTGCTGCGCGGCCGTCCCGCGATCGACCGGGTGGTCTTTGCCGCGAGCGCTGCCGACCTTGCTGTGGTGACGATTCTGGTCATCGCGCAGGGCGGCTTCACATCTCCGGTGTTCGTCTTTTATTTCGCCGCCGTGCTGGGGCTGTCGGTTGCGTTCCCGACGGTGCTGACGGCGCTCTATTCGTCGGCCGTGATCGTCGGTTACGGAGTGATCTGCCTGAGCACCGCAAACAGCTCCGACTATCCGGCGGTGTTCACGCGACTTCTGATGATCGCGGCGATTGCCGTTTGCGGGACGCTGTTCGCGCAGAGCGAGGCACACAGGCGGGCGGAAGCGGTCCGACTGCATGAGCTGGTCTCGACCGGGGTGGGGTGAAGGGAGAGATGGCGATGGAAGCGAAATTGGTGAAGGAAGTCCGGTCGCACGAGCAGGCGGCGCTGGAGGACATCTTCTTCGGGCAGTCGGTGATTTTGTGGGCGCGGTGGAGCGTGATCCTCGCGGGCGCGGTGCTGGTGCTGTGGACGTCCACCACGGTTGCGCAGCTGACTCGCACGTTTCCGTTTTTTCTCGTCTTGATGGCGATGAACTTCTTCCTGCATGGGCGCTATGTGATGGGCAGCCCGCTGAACAGGGCCGTCGTGGTGGCAGCCAGCGTCGCCGACCTGGTGCTGATCACGGCGATCGTGGTCTTCTGGCCGGGACCGGTCGGGTTGAACAACCAGTTCTTCGTTCTGTACTACCCGGTGGTGTTCGCATTCGCGCTGGTCTTTCCTCGAGCGATCGAGGCGGGTTACACGGTGCTCGCGATGGTTGCGTACGCAGTGGCGTGCTTCGCCCTGGGCACGGTGTCGTTTGCCGGCGGCGCGCTGGATTTGAAGGTCCTCTTGATGCGACTGATAGTCATCGCGGCGATGGGCTTCCTGGGCAACTTCTACTTCCGGATCCAGCGGGACCGGCTGCGCAGGGCGACGCAGGGTGCGCCATCAGCTCGTTCGTGAGACGGCTACTTACAGAGGGGTAGGTTCGGTGCGGCTTCTGGACCAACTGGCGTCCGCCGTGAGGTCCGGCCTACGTGTGGCACTGGCGCCGGCGGCAGATCCACGTTTGACCTTTGTGAATGCCCACCAAAAGCAGCTCGCGCTGCTCTCGCAGGTGGCGGCCGCGGTGAGCCAGGTCGCCGAGTCGAAGCGCCGGATGATCACGCGGGCAGCGGACGATCGTTCCCGGTTGGCGGAGATGCTCGAGGAAGCGCGGACGGAGCTGGTGGTGGGCCGCTCCGAAGCGGCGCGCATCGTCCTCACGCGGCGCCAGATGGTGGTGGCAGAGCTCAGCACTTTGGAGCTGCACCTGGGCGAGGTAGAGAAGGACGAGGCGAACCTGCGCGCTCTGGAGCGCCGGTTGGCGAGCCAGGTCGATGCGTTCGTCGCGCGTCAGCAGGCGATCGTGGCGCGATACAACGCGGCGGAGGCGCAGGTCCAGATCAAGGAGGCCGTGACGGGCGTTTCCAGTGAGTTCGCGGAGCTGAGCGCGGCGCTGGTGGCCGCCGAGGAGAAGGCCGAGGGGATGGAGGCGAGGGTGAGCGCGATCGACAGGTTGGTTGCGGAGGGTCTGTTGGAGCCGTCGGCTCTGGAGTCCTCTCTCAGCGGCCGCGATGACTCCGTCGACGCGCAGCTGGCCGAGTTGAAGCGTGAGGTTGCGGGAACGGGAGGTGCGTGATGATGGAGAAGAATCCGGCCAACAAGCGACCAGTGTCGAAGGAGCTCGAGGCTGAAGTGACGGATCCGACGCGGTTCGACCTGATGTGGACTGTGATCGCGGATCTTTGGAACCGTCGGCCGGTTACTGATGTCGGCGGTGATGGCGGCAATGACAGCGGCGACCATGATGTGAGCAGCTTCGAACTGGGGGACTCGGGCTGACCGCGCTGGGCGGCTCGTGACGGGCTCGGCATAGAATTCAACCGGGCTCGTTCCGGACTAGCTCAACGGTAGAGCAGGCGGCTGTTAACCGCAAGGTTCAGGGTTCGAATCCCTGGTCCGGAGCCAAATCCAAATTCGAATCCGTTGCCAACGAACTACCGCCCGAAGCGTGTACATCCTTTGTACATCCTTTG
>DATINX010000053.1:0-6786 GCA_035473835.1 Candidatus Dormiibacterota bacterium
GACAAGCACTTGAAGCTTTCGCTGGCCGATCTTCGCGCCCTTCCCAGCACGACCGAGTACGTGACGATGGAGTGCGTCAGCAACGACGTCGGCGGGCCGCTGATGAGCACGGGAAGCTTCACCGGCGTGAGCCTTCGCGACCTGCTGGCGATGGCGAGCCCGCGCGCCAACGGCACGTGGGCGGCTTTCAAGGCGCGCGACGGCTACGCGGAAAGCCTGCCGATGAGCCTCATCCAGCGAGCGCCCGAGCTCCTGGTCGCGTACGACCTCGACGGCGCCCCGCTGCCGGAAGCCCACGGCTACCCTGCCCGCATCCTCCTGCCAGGCCACTACGGCATGAAAGGACCCAAATGGCTCGACTCGATCGACGTGGTCGATCACGAAAGCGGCGGCTTCTGGGAGATGCAGGGATGGGACCACAACGCCGTCGTCAAGACCACAGCGCGGTTCGACGTGCCGCGCGGAGGTGACATCGTCAAGCTCGGACCGACCTCCCTGTCAGGCGTCGCCTTTGCAGGCACGCGGGGCGTCAGGTCGGTCGAGTACAGCACCGACGGCGGCCGGAGCTGGACTCTCGCCGATCTGAAGTCTCCTCTATCGCCGCTGACCTGGGTCCTGTGGTCGGCGGTCTGGACACCGGCCGGCGAGGGTGCATATCAGCTGCAGGTGCGCGCCACTGACGGCACCGGCGCCAGGCAGGATCAGGGAGCGGGACCGAGCTATCCCAACGGCGCAAGCGGCTACCACACGATTCAGGTCAGCGTCGCGAAGAGCTAGATCTCACCCCGAGTCACTTCATGGCCCAGGCAGCCTTCACCGTGTCCCACACCATCTTCAGGCCGCCTTCTTTGCGCACCATCTTGAGGATCTTCGACTGCTTCTCCCATTTCGAGGTGCCGTCCACGCGGAAGAACTCGTCGAGGGCGCGATCGGCGATCTCCGGGTACTTCGTGAGCATCTGCGGGTTGTGCTCGAGAAGCGGGACCGCCTTGTCGTACTTCTTCATGTCGGCCATGATCCAGGAGTTGTCGAGCCTGGTCTTGTACTCGCGAAGGCGGCGTTCTGAAAAGTCTCCGACCTCCTTGGCGTGGATCACCGTTTCGCCCGCCAGCTTGCCCGAGATCATGGCGAGGTTCGAGCCTTCGCGGTGCACGGGGTTCGAGAGCATCGCCGCGTCGCCGCACACGAGGTAGCCGGGGCCGTAGACCTTCGGGATCCCGCGATAGCCGCCCTCGGGGATGAGGTGCGCCAGGTACTCGACCGTTTCCGCTCCCCGCAGCAGGGGCTTGACGCTCGGGTGATTCTTGAAGTGCTCCATGAGCTCGTTGGGCGATCGCAGGGTCGCGTTGAACTCGCTGAGCAGCGCACCACCCCCGACGGAAAGCGTGTCCTTGTTGGTGTAGATGAACATGAACCCGGACATCCCCATCGTCGAGTCCCCGAAGCACTCGATGGTGCAGCCCTCGCCCCCCTCACAGTTGAACCTCTCCTCGATCAAGCCGGAGTCGAGGTGCATGATCTCCTTGACCGCCATCGCGACCTCGTTGGCCCGCAGCTTGCGCCGGAGCGGCCGGCCGTTGATGAGCGTCTTCTCGAGCAGGCCGGTCCCCAGCCCGATGCCCTCGCAAATGATCACCGCGTCGGCGGTGATGTCGTCGCCGCGACCGGTGCCGACGCCGACAACTCGGTTGTTCTTGACGATGAGGCGGTCGACCACGGTCTCAGGCACCACCATCGCCCCCACCCTCTCGGCCTGGTCCGCGAACCAGGGGTCGAAGCGCGCGCGCAGCACCGAGAAGGAATGAGGGCGCTCTCGATTGCGAAGGTTCTTGTAGTCGATGCCGATGTAGGCCTTCGGCGTCATGATCCAGCGCCGCTCTTCGATGATCGGACGCTCGAGCGGCGCCTGCTTCCAGGCGTCCCCTACGATCTCCTCGAGGTAGTGGCTGTAGATGATGCCGCCCATGACGTTCTTGGAGCCAGGTTTCGGCCCGCGTTCGAGGAGGACCACCTGCAGACCTGCCTTCGCCATCGTGTACGCCGCCGAGGTGCCCGCAGGGCCGGCGCCGACGACGATGGCATCGAACCTCTCCTCGTCCCCCACTGAGGGCAAATCGTAAGTGAAGCTGGTGGGATTGACGGGAGGTGTGGGTTCTGGGAAGTCCACGGTGGCCGGCATGCTGCGCGAGCTGGGCGCCACGGTGGTCGATGCGGACGAGGCCGCCCATGCCGCTTATGAGCCGGGCAGCCCTGGATTCGATGCGGTCGTCCGCGAATTCGGCCAGGAGTTCGTGACCGACGGCCGGATCGATCGCGCCCGGCTCGGCGAACTCGTGTTTCACGACGCCGACGCGCGCCTGCGGCTGAACTCGATCGTCCACCCGCTGGTGCGCGAATGGATGGCGCAGAAGACGGCGCAGGCGAGCAACGACGGCGCGGACATCGTGGTGCAGGACGTCCCTCTCCTGTTCGAGAACGGCCTGGAAAAGCTCTTCTCGTCGGTGGTCCTGGTCTACGTCCCGGAAGCGGTGCAGCTCGAGCGCCTGGTCACTGGTCGGGGCTTCAAGAGGGAGCGCGCCCTGGCGATGATCACGGCCCAGATGCCGATCGAGAACAAGCGCGGGCTCGCCCCGCACGTGATCAACAACAGCCGCAGCCTGGAAGAGACGCGGAGCCAGGTGGAGGCGGTCTGGAAGGTTCTCGCGAGCGACTAGAGCGAACTACAACTAGACGACGCCGACTTTCTTGAGCGACTCGAGCTCGGCTTCCCCGACGCCGATCTCCGCAAGGACCTCCGCCGAATGCTCGCCCAGGCCGGGAGCGTCTCGCCTGCGCCAATCCGCGCGCATCGGCACGGCGGGCCGCACCTCGACCCCCGCCGGGCCGCTGGAGATGAGGCCTCGGGCGGCGATCTGCGGATGCGTGGCCACCTCGCCCAGCTCGAGGACGGGCTCGCAGCAAACCTCGCGGCCTTCGAGCTCCTGCTGCCATTCGGAGCGGGTCCTGGAAAGGAACACGGCTTCCATCTCCCGGTGCACTTGCTCGGCGTCGTCACCCGTGGCGAACTGGAGGTCGATGAGATCGGGCTTGCCGACCGCATCGCAGAGCGTCGCCCAGAATTTCGGCTCCAGCGCTCCGACGCTGTAGTAGCCGCCGCCTTTGCACGCGTAGACGCGGTAGCACGCGTACCGTCCGGTTAGCCTCTGGTCGCCGCGGCCCACCGTCTCCCCGGCGCCCTCCTGGGCCAGGGCCAGGGCGAGCCAGCTGACCACGCCGTCTGTCATCGAGACGTCGAGCCGGCGCCCCTCGTCGCCGTTTCGCAGCACTCCTACGAGAGCGCCCAGAATCGCGACCGCCGGCTGCAGGCCGCCCCCGCCGATGTCCGCGACCTGCAGGGCGAGGGGCACCGGGTCGTGCCCCCGCGCGCCGTTCAGGCCGAGCGCCCCGGCGGTGGCAACATAGTTGATGTCGTGGCCCGCATTCGAGGCGAGCGGACCATCCTGCCCGTAGCCGGTGATCGAGCACATCACCAGCGCCGGGTTCCGCGCATGGATCGCGGGCCAGCCGAGGCCGAGGCGATCCATGACGCCTGGCCGGTTGCCCTCCACGAGCACGTCGGAACGGTCGATCAGCCGGAGCAAGAGGTCGCGACCGGCCTCCGCCTTCAGGTTCAGGGTGAGGCTCCGCTTGTTGCGGTTGAGAGCGTTGAACAGCGCGCTCTGGCCGTTGACCAGGGGAGGTGTCCAGCGCATGTAGTCGCCGCCGGCGGGCTCTTCGACCTTGATGACGTCAGCGCCCATGTCGGCCAGGAGCATGGTGCAGAACGCTCCCGGCAGAAGCCTGGTCAGGTCCAGGACGCGAACACCGCTCAGCGGCATCTGAACACCCGCCAATTCTCGTCCACGCGTAGGAGACGTTAGTGGGGTCTCCGTGCGTTAATAGGTCATGAAAAGCGGCCGAAACACCATGCGCTCCAGCAATCAACCCCTATCCGAGGTGACGATCAAGGTCCCGGCCCCGTTCGCCGGGATCTCAGACCTGGGCTTTACCGCGCAGTACCGAGGGCAGGGTTTCCAGGAGCCGCAGCGCGACGTTCCCCTGCTGATCGAGGGTCCGCCCCCGCCCATGCGCCGCCTCGTCGATCTGCTGCAGCTGCTGAGCGGAATCGAGGGCTCGCCGTACGCGTGGAGCGATCCCGTGATGCTGAGCGACGAGGTCATCGTGCTCTCCTTCCGCGATCGCAGCCTCGCGGTCGAAACACTCTCCGATGGAGCGCGCGCCCACGCGCCCTACGTGATGAACCTTGTACGTCCGGTGGTCTTCACGTTCCTGCGCGACTGCGCCCAGACCGCCAGGCTGCGCCTCTCGGATGTGATCGAGATGCGAGTGAGCACCAAGAGCGCCCCGATCGCGGACATCGTGCTGCCGCTCGACGACATCGTGCGGTCGAACGGCGACCGGCTCCTGTGGCAGGTGGCCGGATAGGGCGAGCGCTCGGCCGGCTAGGGGACTCCGCTCGCGCGCACGCTGCTGGCGGCCGCGCTCGGTGTCGCGGCGGGCGGGACGGACACCGGGCTCGAGCTCTGGTTGGTGAAGTACAGCGCGAGCGGTACGACGATCATGCCTACCAAAACGGTCAGCACGAAACTGACAGCCCCCCACTCCCGGCGTATGAAAGCCCAGTTCACGATGCGTTTGAAAAGATCAAATGCGTCGGGGTAAGGCCGGATTCACTCCGGCCGTCACCCAGGCGTCCACCTGCCAGGCGCCTCCAAGCGTTGCTATAAGTTCCACGGCTGAGGACGAAGTCCTCGGCCGTATAAGCCCCCCACTCCCGGCGTATGAAAGCCCAGTTCACGAGCGGTGAATTCTAGCCGGTGTCGAGATCAGAAGTCGTCGTCGTCGCGGGAGCCGCCGAGCGCTTCCTCTTCCTTCTTCTTCCGCTGGTTCAGGAGCCGGATGAAGTCCTGGGCGCGCGCGAGGGCCTTCCAGCGCTCCGGAAAGAAGTCCTGGACCAGGATCTGCCTGTCCGGCATCTGGTAGACCGTGACGCACCATTTGTTGAGGGTGCGCGAAACCTCAACCTCGAAGTCCTTCTCCGCGGTCTCGTACTTGACAACCTTGTCGTCGTCGAATCTTCTTCGTCCTGAAACAGCCATAGGTACACCACTTGGGCGGGAATTCGGCTCATAGAGCGTATTCCAAGTATAGCCACCTGCCGGCAACTCCCAAACGCCGCTTGGAAGGCCCGTTCGCTATTCCCCGAGAAGCTCCCTGAGCAGGGGTCGGAGCTCTTCGCGCAGGCCCTCGCGCTTCATCGCGAGCATGAGATTGGCACGGAGGTAGCCGGGCACGGTGCCGGTGTCGTAGTAGTCCCCGTCGAACTCCAGCGCCACCACAGGGTGGCGTCCGATCGTGGCCTTGATCGCATCGACCAGCTGGATCTCCTTGCCGGCGCCCGGGGCGACCTTTCCGAGCTCTTCGAACACGGCCGGCAGGATGACATACCGGCCGAGCGCCGCGAGGTCGGACGGTGCCTCTTCCGCGGCCGGTTTCTCGATCACGTCGGTGACCTCGTGCAGACCGTCACGCGATCCTCCGGTGGCGATGATCCCGTATCGGCTCACCTCGGCCTTCGCCACGCGTCGCACCGCCAGCACGGTGGCACCGGTCTTGGCGTGAGCGTCGATGAGCTGCCTGAGGCACGGGTTGCGCTCACACAAGATCACGTCATCAGCAAGCAGGACGGCGCAGGCCTCCCCCTCCACCAGCCGCCTCGCCGTCCACACGGCGTGGCCGAGACCAAGCGGTTCCTTCTGCTGAATGTAGGTGATGTCGACCTGGTTCGTGAGGGCGTCGACGTCGCGGAGGATGTTCAGAAGATCCTCACGGCCGCGGAGGCGCAGATAGTGCTCGAGCTCCAGTGACCGGTCGAAGTGGTCGACGATTGCGCGCTTGCCACCGCCGGTGACCATGATCACCTCTTCGATCCCGCTCGCGATCGCCTCTTCGACGCCGTACTGGATCGTCGGCTTGTCGACCAGCGGCAGCATCTCTTTCGGCTGTGCCTTGGTGACGGGCAAGAAGCGCGTACCCAGACCCGCAGCGGGGAAGATTGCCTTGCGAACGCGGGCACCGGTGGTCACGAACGGGGGCCCCGACGAGAGATTTGGGGGATCGGCGCCCCAGATGCAAGGAGCCGACGAGCACGTGAGGGAGCGCATCGGGTATGCGCGACCGAGCGCGCGCAGGAGGCGACGCCGCGGATGGGGTGCCTAGACCCCAAAGCTCCGGCGGGGATCTCCGTTCGCGACCACCTAGCCACGGATTAGATTGTCATTGATGGCGACTATCGAACGTATCGAACCCGGCATCGAAGGCCGGCTGGAGCGAGTCGTCGACGGCGACCTGATCACTCGGCATGTCGGCGGCAAGGGCATCTTCGCCACTCCGGCGATGATCGCCTTGATGGAGATGACGAGCCACCGCTCGGTCGAGCAGCTGCTGCCGGACGGCCACACCACCGTCGGTTATGAGGTGCACGTCCGCCACCTCGCCCCCGCTGCGCCAGGCAGCACGATCGTCGTCACCACCAAGGTGGCCGAGGTCAAAGGCAACAAGCTCTATTTCGACGTCGCGTGCCACCAGGGCGATGTGCTTCTCGGCTCCGGCACGCACAAACGAGCGGTCGTCCCCGCCAACTTCTAACGGATCAGGTCGGCTTGGGCTTCTTGCGCTTGCCGGCGAGATGCAGCGCGAGCTTTTTCAGACCCGGATTGACGGCGA
>DATINX010000054.1:0-17039 GCA_035473835.1 Candidatus Dormiibacterota bacterium
GTCAACGCGACCATCGTCAGCGGCGGTCTCAAGGTCAACGTGATCCCCAGCGAGGTTCGCGTCCAGCTCGACGGACGGCTGCTGCCCGGGTTCGGTCCGGACGACATGCTTGGCGAGTTGCGCGCGGTGGTCGGGTCCGAGCCGGAGATCGAGGTGACGCTGGTGGGACCCGCGCAGCCGGAGGTCGACCTGTCGCAATTCAACCTGTTCGCCTCGGTGTTGAAGGAAGCGGACCGTGGATGCGTGCCGGTGCCTTCACTGGTCACCGGCGGCACGGACGCCCGACATTTCGCGCGGCTCGGAATTCGGACCTACGGGTTCCTTCCGCTCAACATTCCGGTCGACTTCAACTCGTCGCCGACGATTCACGCCGCCGACGAGCGGGTGCCGGTCAGCGCGGTCGAGTTTGGCGCGGAGTGCGTGTACGAGGCCGCGATGAGGTACCGCGGATAGCC
This sequence comes from Candidatus Dormiibacterota bacterium, assembly GCA_035473835.1. Lineage (GTDB taxonomy): Bacteria > Chloroflexota > Dormibacteria > Dormibacterales > Dormibacteraceae > UBA10449. The sequence goes on from DATINX010000054.1 coordinate 456, forward strand.
TCCTCCCGACGGCGTGGCGAGGTCCGGTCGCGCCGCGCAGCGGCGCCATGGGGGTGGGGAGACTCAGGCACGTAGGCGGCCGTCAGCATCCCGAAATAGGTAGGAGCTTCGTAGCTGATCAGCCGGCCTCGCCAGCCTTCGCCGGTCGCACCCAGCAGCATCAGCATCTGCCACCAGCTGTCGGCCTTGGCCTGCTCGACTAGCGCCCCAGGTATGTCGATCAGCCCCTGGAGCCTGTCCTTTTTCACCAGGTCGCGGACGAGCTCGTCGTAGACCTTTGCGTTGGGGTGGAATCCGTACGGACCGTCCGGATGGTGAGCATGGCCGTGGTCGGCGCTTGCGATGAACGCGACTCGACGCCTGGACTTGGCCGCCGCGGACGCAACGGCGGCGCCCGCGCGCACATGCTCGGCGGGGGATAGATCGCGGGCCGGGGACATCACGACCACCGGAAGCGGTGGCTCGTGGCGTCCGCCCATGAACCACAAAGGGATGAGGACGCCCCAGTCCATCGGAGCGACGGCGGCCGATGGGTCGTTGGAGCCAAAGCTGACACCGAGCGCCGGAAGGCCGTCGTTGACGAGCGCCTCGAGCACAAGCCAGGCCAGGTCCGTTTCGCAGGGAACGTCGAGCGCCACCAGCTCTGTCGTCCCCTCGAGGTTGCCGGCCACCCGACCCGCGACCAGCACGGCGAAGGCTCCGCCGATGTGAACGTTGTGGGGCGTGGCGATCACGACCACCTCGGGCTTGGCGGACTTGAATGCGCGCCCGAGCTCCTCCATTCCGGCACGCGTCACGGCGGCGAGCGTCAGCTCATCGGGTGTGCAGGCTTCGGCGACGGCGAGACCGCCGTGCGGAGCAATGGCGGCGAAAACCAATTTTCCCTGTCGAGAAGTCGATGAGGCTTTCGCTTTCCCCGCCGGCGGGGAAGGCCGGGATGGGGAAGAAGACTCAGCCACAACGGATACTTAGCACCAATGGACTCACCAATGCGGTTGACGGAGTACAGCCACGGGGCCGGTTGAGCCTGCAAGCTCAGCCCGGTGGAGCTAGGGCAGGTACTCGGGGCGCTGCCCCCGATCGTCGATCCAAACGTGTTGAACGCGACGTCATCGCGCGATGATGCGGCGGTGTATCGAATTGCGCCCGATCGCGCTTTGGTCGCGACGTTGGACTTCTTCACACCCATCGTCGACAACCCCACAGACTTTGGCGCCATCGCCGCGGCCAACTCCGTCAGCGACGTCTATGCGGTGGGAGCACGCCCGCTCTTCGCTCTAGGCATCACCGCCTTTCCACGCGAGAAGCTCGGCACCGGGCTCCTGGAGAAGATCGTGGCCGGCGGCGCCGCCAAGATGGCCGAGGCCGGCATAGCGGTCGTCGGCGGCCACTCGGTGGACGATGCCGAGCCCAAGTTCGGGTATGCGGTGATCGGTGAAGTGCATCCCGATCAGCTCGTGACGCACAAAGGCGCCCGTGCCGGCGACGTGATCTATCTCACGAAGCCGCTCTGCTCCGGCCTCGTGGCGACTGCGATCAAGCGTGGGCTCTGCCCCCCGGCGCTGGAGCGCCAGGCGGTCGAGGTGATGTCGACCCTGAATCGCCTCGCCTCCGAGGCGATGATCGCCGCCGGCGCCACGGCGGCGACGGATGTCACCGGTTACGGGCTCATCGGCCACCTCAGCAACATTCACGGAGGGGTAGACATCGATCTGCACGCAGTGCCATTCCTCCAGGGCGTCCGGGACCTGGCGGAGAAGGACCTGTTTCCGGCCGGAAGCCGCCGCAACTACGAGGCGTATCGCGACCAGGTCGACTGGGGCGGGATACCCGAGCTGGACCGCGTGATGCTCTGCGATTCCCAGACAAGCGGCGGCATCCTGGTCGCGATCCCGGCCGAGAAAACCGCCGCCTTCGAGAGCGTCCTCGCCTCTACGCCATTCCCGCCCGCGAGAATCGGCACCATTAACGGCGATGGATCCATTCGCGTCCGCCCTTGAGCAGGCGGCCGCCGTTCGGCGTCGCGACGTCTCCTCAACCGAGCTGACGCTCGCGTATCTCGAGCGCATCGAAAAGCTGAATCCAAGGCTCAATGCTTTCGTTCTGACCACGCCTGAGCTCGCTCTGGAGCAGGCGAAGGCGGCGGACGCCGCCAACATCGGATACCCGCTGCGTGGTGTGCCGACCTCTGTCAAGGACATCGTTTCGCTGGCCGGCTATCCGCTGACGTTTGGCTCCAAAGCGTTCGAGGACTACTCACTGCCCATCGACTTCTTTCCCGTTGCGCGCTTGAAGGAAGAGGGCTGTCCGATTCTCGGCAAGACCAACCTTTCGGAATTTGGGACGCGGCCGACCACGGAGCACGGACTCTTCGGCGCCACTCACAACCCGTGGCACCTCGACCACTCCGCCGGGGGGTCCAGCGGCGGCGCGGCCGCGGCCGTCGCAGCCGGGTTGTGCGCGTTCGCGCATGGTTCCGACGGCGGCGGCTCGGTCCGCATCCCCGCGAGCTGCTGCGGAGTCGTCGGGCTCAAGCCGTCGCGCGGCCGGATCTCGGCGGGTCCGCTGCTCGGTGAGCACTGGGCCGGCCTGTCGACCGACGGCGCGATCGCCCGCACCGTCGGCGACGCGGCCGCCGGGCTGGACGCGATGGCCGGGCATCTGCCTGGCGATGCCTACTGGTCTGATATCGATGGGCGGTACGCCGATGCCGCGACTCCAACCGATCGCAAGCTTCGGATCGGCTTCGCGCTCAGGTCGAGCGCGAAGGTCGACGAGGAGGTCGCCCGATGCGTTCGCGATGTCGCGAGGCTGCTGGAGGGCCTGGGCCACCGGGTGACCGAAGGCGGCCCAGACACCGAGCCGTTTCGCACGCCGATGCAGCTCATCGTCGTGGCCGGTCTGGGCTCGCTGCCGATCGCCGACGAAAGCAAGCTCGATCCGTTCAACGCGTTGGGCCTCGCTCTCGCCAAGCAGCTGACGGCCGTGGACTATGTCCGGTCGGTCGACGCGATTCGCATGCACAGCCGCATCGTCATCGACTTCTGGGAAACGCACGACATCCTGATCACGCCGACGCTGCCGCAAACCGCGCCGCGTCTCAACACGCTTGGAGTCGACCTTGCGTCCGCGGGCGACGAGTACATGGACTTCATCAGCTTCACTTTTCCCTTCAACTGCACGGGCCAGCCCGCGATCTCGCTGCCGCTTGGAGTCGACTCGTCGGGATTGCCGATCGGGGTACAGCTCGTCGGCCCGCCCCGTGGGGAAGCGCACATCCTCGGCCTTGCCGCACAGCTCGAGCAGGCGATGCCGTGGAGCGGACGGCGCCCGCGCCTCAATTAGTTGTCCAGGCTTCGCGTCGGCAGCGGCGAGGCGCGCGGGCGGAGGCTGAAGGCGCCCAAAGGCATCCGGCCCACGCAGGGCCTCGTCAAGGCGGCGATCTTCAACCTGATCGGCCCGAGGATCGAGGGCGCGCACGTGCTCGACCTCTTCGCCGGATCGGGTGCGATCGGCATCGAGGCGCTGTCGCGCGGCGCTGCCCAGGTCACGTTCGTGGACAGGGAGCCGCGTGGTCTTGCTATCCTGCGCCAGAACTTGGACGCCCTCGAGCTGAAAGAGAGAGCGCGCGTCGTACGTGGCGACGTGGTTCGCTGGCTCGAGAGCTCAGCCGACGAGGTCGGCCGAGCCGGCCTCGTCATCCTCGATCCACCTTATGACGATGTCGTGTTCGACCGCGCGCTGATGGCGCTCGACCGCTCATTGACCGACGCGATCGTGGTGGCGGAGCACTCGCGCCGCCAGGAGATGCCGGCGTTGACGCGGCTCCGGGTCGACCGGCAGCGGCGCTACGGCGACACGATGGTGACTGTGCTGCGCGCGCCAGGCGCTCCGGGCGCGCCAGGGATGACCGCGGGTTGACCGACAAGACCGCCGTGTACCCGGGCAGCTTTGATCCCTTCACCAACGGCCACCTCGACGTGGTGGAGCGCGCCCTCGGGATCTTCGACCACCTGATCGTGGCCGTGGCCGCCAATCCCGACAAGCGGCTGCCGCTCTTCACCGTTGATGAGCGGGTTCGCCTCATCACGGACGCATTGAAGGGACACGATCGCGTCGAGGTGGCGAGCTACACGGGCCTGACCGTGGAGTACGCCCGCTCGAGGGGAGCCAACACGCTGGTGAAGGGCCTTCGCGCCTACTCCGATTTCGACGCGGAGCTCCAGCAGGCGCTCATGAACCGCAAGCTGGCGCCCGACATCCACACCGTCTTCCTGATGTCGAGCTTTGCCCACATCTACGTGTCGTCAAGTATCTTGAAGGACATCGCGAGCTACGGCGGGAACGTTTCGGACCTGGTGCCGCCCGCCGTCTCCAAGGCGCTGAAGGAGAAGTTCCCATAAAGGTCGACGAGCTGCTTGACCGCTTCGAGTACCTGATCCAGAACGCTCGTCACGTGCCCCTTTCGACCCAGGTCATGGTCAATGAAGACGAGATCATGGAGCTGATCGATCAGCTGCGATTCAACCTGCCGGACGAGATCAAGCAGGCGAACTGGACCGTATCGGAGCAGCAGCGCATCATCACGGAGGCGCATGCGGAGGCCGCTCGCATCATGTCGCGCGCCAACGAGCGCGCGGAGGAGACGGCCTCGGAGCACGAGATCCTTCGCCGCGCGGAGCGTCACGGGACCCAGGTCGTCAAGGATGCGCAGGCGAAATCCGACGAGATCATCCGGCAGGCCGAGGCGTACGCGCTCGAGCAGCTAAAGCAGCTGGAGGCCCATCTCGGTCGCACTCTGGCGACCGTGCGCCGGGGCGTCGAGGCGCTCCAGTCGAGCCAGCCCGATGGCGAGGAAGGCGACCAGGCGGCGTCCACCTAGCCGAAACCGGTAAAATTCGGCAGCCGTGGCTCTGCCAAAGGTCAAGCTATCCAAATCGAAGAAGGGCCGGCGCCGTTCGCACCTTGCGCTGGTGCACGTGCAGCTGCAGCCGTGTCCTAACTGCAAGAAGCTCACGCGCCCGCATGCCATCTGCCGTAACTGCGGCCACTACGCCGGCCGCGAGGTGATCAAGGCCAAGGAGTAGCTGATCTGCCCCACCGGCCGCGCGCTGCCGCGCGGGGCCGCCTCCCCACGGTGCGGGGAGGTGAAGAGCAGACCCACGGGTTAGCCTTTCACTCGTGGCGCAAATCGCATTTCTGTTTCCTGGACAAGGCTCCCAGCACGCCGGCATGGGTGCAGAGCTGCTCGCCGACCCCGAGATCGCCGAGCTCTGCGACCGCTGCTCAGCCGGCGGCGGCGTCGACCTCCGCCACCTCCTGGTTGGCGCGGACGACGACGAGCTGAGGCTCACGCAAAACGCCCAGCCCGCCCTTTGCTTCATGGGCATCGGGCTCACGATGCTGCTCAAGCGCCGAGGCATCGAGCCGGCCGCGGCGGCGGGCCACTCGGTGGGGGAGTACGCCGCCCTCGCGGCGGCCGGTGCGGTCGGCGCGCCGCATGTTGTCAGGGCCGTGGTGGATCGCGGCCACGCGATGGCCGAGGCGATCCCGGCCGGCACGAGCTCGATGGCCGCGGTGCTCGGCCTCGACGCCCAGGCGGTGGAGGCAGCCCTGACAGGAATGAGCGACGCGTGGCCGGCCAACTACAACACGCCGACGCAGACGGTGATCGCGGGTACGAGCGCGGGCCTCGAGGTGGCGACCCGGCGCTTGCAGGCGGCGGGGGCCAAGCGCGTGATCCCGCTCAACGTAAGCGCGGCCTTCCACACCCCCTTGATGGCGCCCGCCGCGGAGCGGCTTCGCATCGCCCTCGATCGCATCGAGTGGCGCTCACCGCGGGTGCCGGTGATGGCCAATCTCACGGGCCGGCAGCACCAGGGCGGCGATCGCATCCCTCACGTCTTGGAGATGCAGCTTCGCTCGCCTGTCCGCTGGGCCGCCTGCGTGGGCTCCCTCATGGAGGAGGGCTGCGACACGTTCGTCGAGGTCGGGCCGAAGCGCGCCCTGACCGGCATGATGCGTGAGCTCGCGCCCGGCAAGAGCGCCTTCGCGGTCGCGACACCGGCCGCCTGCGCCGAGCTCACGATCCCTGCCTGAGAGGCCGGCCCGCGGGGAGCCGCCCCGGCTCCGTTTGGGCGGGGCTGATAAAGTAGGCCGCAGACACCCCCCTACGTGCTGTCGCACTGGAGGCGAGATTGGAAACCCAGAAACTGAGCTTCGAAGATTTCAAGAACATCGTTGTCGAGCGCCTTGGCTGTGAGCCCGAGCAGGTCACGATGGATGCGTCGTTCCAGGAGGACCTGAACGCCGACTCGCTCGACCTCGTTGAGCTCATCTACGCGTTCGAGGAAAACACAGGGCTGGAGATTCCCGACGAGGACGCCGAAAAGATAACCACGGTCGGCCAAGCCTGGGAATACATACAGGAGAAAGCCGGCTCATAGCACAGAGCGCCGCACCCCTCGCTCAATCACTGCAGCAGCTCCAGCAGAAGATCGGGATTCACTTTCGCGATCCAGGCCTTTTACTCGAGGCGGTCACCCACAGCTCATTCGCGAATGAGAGCCCGCATCAGTCGCCACGCGACAACGAGCGCCTCGAATATCTCGGCGACGCGGTCCTGCAGCTGATCAGCGCCGAATACCTGTATAAGCATCACCCTGGCGCCACCGAAGGGGAGCTGACGCAGACGCGCTCCGCGATGGTCAACACCAACACGCTGGCCCAGATGGCGGAGCAGCTCGACCTGGGCAGCTATCTGTACCTGGGCAAAGGCATCGCCAAAGGTGGCGGGCGCGGCTTGAAGTCGCTGCTTGCGAACGGCTTCGAGGCGGTGCTCGGCGCAGTGTTTCTCGACGCCGGGTACGACGCGGCCTACCACTACTACCTGAACCGCTACCGCTCGCTGCCGTCGCCCGTGCAGGACGAGAACTTCAAGGGGCGTCTCCAGCAGGTCGCGCAGGAGCGCTTCGGCCAGACGCCTTTCTACGACAGCGAGGGTGCCCGGGTCGGCACGCAGCGCGAATACACGTCGGTCGTGTTCGCGGGCGCCGAGCCGCTGGGAACGGGCCACGGCGCCACCAAGCAGGAGGCCGAGCAGGAGGCCGCCAAGGCCGCTCTGCAGAGCCTGGTCGGCGGCACGGCGGCATCGGCGCCGAGCAAGGCCGTCAAGGCGCCCTCCCGGCCGCGCCAGCGCCGCCCAAGCCGCTCTCGCGCGGCAGCGACCGCCGCCCTCGAGGAAGGCTCCACGCCGGTCGCCGAGGTCCTCACGATCGTGCCCGAGCCAGAACCTGAACCGGTGCCGCAGCCGGCCATGGACCCCGAGCCCTCGCCCGAGCCGCACCGCAGCCGCCAGTTCGGAGAATCGGCGGACTAGGGCACATGTTGTGGCCGCGACTCATATGAGCCCCACATCTGCTACCTTGGGGCGGGACATGCAGCCAGAGATGCCGGTCGGATCTTTGGAGCCCATGCGGCCCGATCCGTGCGTTAGGGGCCCCGGCCTGCCGTCGTCGCGCACTGACAGTGCGCTCCTAGTCAGGCCGACCCTGCCTTCGGCTCGGACCACCTGGATCTCCAAATCTCTCGGCCGGCCCTCCGGCCGCATGTCCTGACTTGTTTCTCCGCTCTCTGAGCTTGCTGGGCTTCAAGACGTTCGCCCGGCCAACCGAGATCCGATTCGAAGGCGGCGTCACCGCCATCGTGGGGCCGAACGGTTCGGGCAAGACGAACATCGTCGACTCGGTCAAATGGGTGCTCGGCTCGGGCCAGGCGAAAGACCTCCGCGGCAAGAAGATGGAGGAGGTCATCTACGCCGGTGGCGAGCGGCGCTCGCGAGCCGCCTACGCCGAGGTCACCGTGGTCTTCGACAACACCGCCGGGCGGCTGCCCGTGGACTACCACGAGGTCGCCATCAAACGGCGCATCGAGCGTGACGGCGAGAGCGACTATTTCCTCAACGGCACGAGGGTGCGGCGCCGCGACCTGATCCACATCCTCGCTTCAACCGGCCTCACGGTCGATTCGTACGCGATCATCGACCAGCACGACATCGAGACGATAGTTGTCTGCTCGCCCGCAGAGAGGCGGGCCCTGCTCGAGGAGGCCGCGCAGGTTCGCGGTGTCAAGGCGCGCCGCAACGAGGCGGCGCAGCGGCTGGGCGAGCTGGCGCAAAACCTGCTCCGGCTGGAGGATCTTCGGAGCGAGATCGAGCCGCGTCTGGAAGTGGTACGGGTGCAGGCTGCGGCCGCACGGGATGCCGCGGAAGCCATGGCTCGCCTGGAGCTTCTGCGTGGAAGCATCGTATGGGAGGAGTGGCGCGAGGCGCGCGACGCCCACCGGAGGGCGTCCTCGCAGGCGCAGTCCGTGGAGAGGCGCCTGATCGAGGCTCGTGAGCAGGCGCTGTCCTCAGAGGCCGAGTTCGCCGCCTGGCGTTCCGAGATGCAGGCGGCCCAGGATCGCAGGCTCAGCCGCCAGCACAGGCTTGGAAGCCTGCGCCTCGAGCTGGCGGCGGCCGGGCACTCGCTCGAGCTCGCGGAGCAGCGGGCCGAGAGCCACCAAGCCCTGGCGGGCGCTGTCCAGCGCGAGGAGGCGGAGAACCAGAGGCAGGCCGGCGCCGCCGGCGCCCTGCGCGACCAGCTGGCGAGCGAGATCGCGCAGGCCGCCGAGCACCTAAAGACGCTGGCGGTCCCCGTAGTGTCGGCTCCATTGCCGGATCCCCTGGAGGTGCAGCACGCCCAGCGTGCGGCCGAGCAGGCGCGCCGTGCCGCGGCGATTGCGTCGTCCTCGCTGGCGGGTTTGCGCACCAGGCGCGAATTCCTGGAGCAGCAGGTGGCGCGCCTCGAGGCGGGAGCGGAGGCGGCGGCGCGGATACCGGATGCTGAGTCGGCGCTGGCCTCAGCCAGGGCGGAAGCGGCGGCCGCTGAGTCGGCCGCGGTCTCGATCGCCCGGCTCCGCTCGGAGCTCGAGGGCCTCGAGGCGCTCCGCCCGGCGACTGATGCGGGCCTCCTGCGCCTCGGGGATGTGGTGGTCGCGGAGCCGGGCTACGAGCGGGCGCTGTCGGCTGCGCTCGGATCACTGGCGGACGCGCTCGTCGCCGCCGTCGAGGACGTGGCGGCGGAGTCGAGCCAGCCCAGCGGCTCCCAGCGCACGATTCTGTATCCGGCCGGCGGCGCACCCGAGCCGAAGGCTGGTTCGATGTTCAATCACGTGCGCGTCCGAACCGGTTACGACCTGGTCGCCCGGCGCCTGCTTGGACACGTGGTGGTCGGCGTCGACGTGACCATTGCGGGCGTCTATCGCGAGCCGGGTCTGATCCGGTCCGGAGCCGATCCCAGGGTGGAGATCGACGCTCGCAGGGCACGGCTGGGGGAGCAGATTGAAGCTCTCGCTCATGAGGCTGCCGCCGCGGGACCCGCGTCGAAAAAGGTCAAGGAGGCCGAGGCCGCGCTCGACGACCTCCGCCGGCGGGCCGCAGGGGCTGCCAGCCTCGAAGAGTCGAGGCGCCAGCTCGAGTCGGCGCGGGAGGCGGAGAGGGTGGAGGCGGCGCGGCTGCCCGACCTCGACAAGCTCGCTGTCGAGGCTGAGGAGACGGCAGCCGAGAAAGCCAACGAGGCCGCCACGGCAGCCGAGCAGCGGGCCGCGTCCCAGCAGGCTGAGATGGAAAAGGCGCGGTGGCACGATCGGCGCGACGACCTGCAGAGGCAGCTCGACACGGTTGAGGAAGACCTGGTTCGGCACCACCACGCCGCGGAAGAACGAGCCCGGCGTCTCGCTCTGGCCGAGGAAGGCGCAGCACTCGCCGCACAGGTGCTGCCGGGGCTGCGGAGCGAGGCCAATGTGGCGAAGCAGCGTCTCGACGAGGCCGAGCAAGAGTCGCCCGGCGAGGACGCGGAGATGGCCGAGGGCGCTCGGCGCCTGGTCGCGCTGGAAGAGGCACGCATCGACGCCAGGCTCAAGGTCGGCACGCTGGAGGGCAACCTTGGGCTGATCGCACGCGAGGCCGAGCTCCTGGCCGCGAAGATGGAAGAGATCCGCCTGCGCATGCCCGACGGCGTGGCCCCCGAAGAGATTCCGGGTGGGAAGGGGCGCGAGAAGGAGATGCGGGCGCTCGAGCGCCGGCTGCAGGAGATCGGGCCCACCAACGCCCTCGCCGAGGCCGAGTGCCGCGAGCTCGAAGAACGCTTCGAGACAATGCGCACGCAGCTGGACGACATCACCTCGGCGCGAGGGGACCTCGAGCAGCTCATCGCCAAGCTCCGGGCTGAAGAGGAATCGCGCTACGAAGCCGTGTTCGGGGCTGTCGCTGCGAACTTCCATGAATATTTCTCGCAGCTCGCTCCCGGCGGACGGGCGACTCTGAGGCATGCCGATGGCGATGACGGACCGAGATCTGGCGTCGAGATCCTCGTCCAGCCGGCGCGCAAGCGGCTGCAAAACGTGACGCTTCTGTCGTCGGGCGAGAGGTCGCTCGCCGCGCTCGCTCTCGTGCTGGCGCTCGACGAGGTCAACCCGAGCCCCTTCACGATCCTCGACGAGGTCGATGCTGCACTCGACGATGCCAACGTCGGCCGCTTCGGAGAGATGCTGGCCCGGCTGGGCAGCCAGAGGCAGTTCCTGGTCATCACCCACAACCACGTGACGATGTCGCACGCATCGACCCTGTACGGGATCCATCTCGACGAAAGCGGTTCATCGCACATCGTGTCGGTTCGCCTGGAAGACATTCGCAAGCCTGCGAGTCGCACTGCAAGCACGGCCGCTCAGGCCGGCTGAGCCCTCCCGCGTGAGCGTTTGGAGCCGCGTCAGTGGACGCACGAGGAAAGTGCTTTCCCTCGGACTGCGGGCGCTCAGCCCCCCACTGGCGGCGGGCTACTACGAAGAGCTGGAAGAGCTCTTGATCGCCGCCGACATGGGTCCGGCCATGGCGGCTCGCCTGGCCGCCGCTGTCCGGGCTCGCAGCCCGAGAATGAGGGACGAGGCAGAGTCGGCGCTGGTGGAGGCGGCTCTGGCGGCCATGTCGAAGCGCCCGCGCGAGCTCGACCTGAGCGGAGCGCCGGCGGCCGTCCTCTTCTATGGCATTAATGGCGCGGGCAAGACGACAACGGTTGGCAAGCTGGCGCACCAGCTCCGAGTGCACGGGCGGAACCCTCTCGTCGTGGCCGCAGACACCTACCGCGCTGCCGGCATCGAGCAGATGCAGGTTTGGGCGGAACGGGCAGGCGCCGCAAGCTTCGCGGGCAAGCCAGGGGCCGACCCGGCGGCGGTGGTCTTCGACGGATTGCGCCACGCGCGCAGCCGTGGGCACGACGTGGTGCTGGTGGACACCGCCGGCCGCCTGCAGACGCAGCACAACCTCGTGCAGGAGCTCACGAAAGTCGGGCGTGTGGCGGCAAGGGCGCTCGAAGGGATCCCTTACGAGACTCTGCTCGTCCTCGACGCGGTGCTCGGCCTGTCGAGCCTGACCCAGGCGCGTGCGTTCAACCGGGCGATCCCGATGTCGGGACTCGTCCTGGCCAAGCTGGACGGCAGCGCCAAGGGTGGGGCTGTGATCGCGATCGAGTCCGAGCTCGACGTACCCGTCAAGCTGGCCGGGGTCGGGGAGGGCATCGACGACCTGGAGCCATTCGACCCAGAAGCCTTCGTGCGTTCACTCTTCGAGGAGTAGGCATGGCCCTGGCCGACCCTCACTGCCATACGTTCGCATCCGACGGCATGGTCACCCCGGCCGAGCTGGTCGACGGCGCCGTGCAGGCCGGCCTCGACCTGATCGCCATCACCGATCACGACACGATGGCCGCTGCGCGTGAGGTCGTCGAACGGGGTGAGGCGGCCGGGCTGACGGTTGTTGCCGGCCAGGAGGTCACTACGAAGTGGCCGGCCCAGACGCACATGCTTGGATGGTTTCTCGAAAAGCCGATCAGGCGGTCGATGTCTCTGGGGGACACAGCGGCCGCGATTCACGACCAGGGCGGGCTTGTGATCATTCCTCATCCTTTCATGCCCTTGTACTTCGGATCGATTCAGCCGGGCATGCTGCGCCGGCTCATCGAAAAGGAACCCGTCGACGGCATCGAGGTCATGTTCACAGTTCCGATCGGAGCGCGCCGCCGGAAGATGCTCGACGATTTCATCAGCGCGAATCGTGAGCGACTGGGCGCCTCGATCGGCGCGAGCGACTGCCATTTCGGACGGCACGACATCGCTCAGGTGCTGACCGAGTACGAGGGCGACTTCCGCACCGCGGTCGTGCAGCGTAAGACCGCGCCGCGGCAAGGTCCCCGAAAGCGCCAGGTGCCAAGAGACCTCTTCCTTCGCCAGCAGTGGAGCGCCCTCGTCGAGCTACCGATCAGACGGTTGCGTCACCAGCTCTAGGTCGGTCGGTCCTCCAGACCCAGGCCGAACATGGCCTCCAGGTCATGGGCGGAGAACTGCTGAAACGCGACCATCGTCTGAGTCCGCTCGATGCCGTCCAGCTTGGTGAGCCGCCGGGTCACGACCTCGGCCAGCTGATCATGCTCGCGCACCCTGACGATGGCGACGAAATCCCACTCACCGGTCACCGTGTAAACCTCGGCCACGCCGGGCACGTCAGCGAGCCTCGGGCCGAGATCGGTCAGCGCTTCGCGGCTGGACTTGACGAGGATGACGGCTGTAAGCATCGGCGCGAGTCTATCCGCTCGCGGTGTGCGGATCCAGCCGAGTTATGAAACCCATCGACAGTCCGTACTCCCACACGTCAAGTGGCGGCGTGCTCAACCCGTTCTGGCCGAGGACCGTGCCGATGTGTGCGCGATGGTCGTTTCCGTGGTGCAGAGCCTGGATGAGGACCACGCCCTTGGAAACGCGAGAAAGCACGTCGCGAAACTCGCGCTCGAACGTGTCATCGGGATTCACCGAGGCGGCGATGGCAAGCAATGCGCCGCCGCTGCCGTCAGCGAGCTCTTTGAGGACGGTCACGCCGGGGAACTCGTCAGCCTCGCTGAGCAGGGCATCGCCGCCGCCGAGCTGCCGCACGTAACGCTGCTCCGCGGCGAAGAGATGCTGCAGCGTTGCGGCGACGGTGCCGTACGTGCCGGGCGCCCCCAGCTGAAGCTGGTCGCCGGTGAGGCTCGCGCAAGAGTCAAGCAGCCTGAGGTTCGCCCAGCGGTTGTGCCTGAACGTTTCGAGCCACAATGGACCCAAAGTGGCTTCATTCTAAAGCTGGTAAGCTGTCAAGGCATGCGCCTTGACACCCTGGCGGCACGGAGCCGCCACCTTGCTCTCTTCGAGCGCTACGGAGCGCTTTTGACCAAGCACCAGCAAGAGGTGCTCGACCTGTCGCTTCGGAGCGATTGGTCTCTCGCGGAGATCGCCGAGCACCAGGGCACCTCCCGGGCGGCGGTACACGACATCGTCAAGCGTTCGACCGATGCGCTCGAGGAATACGAGCGGCGGCTGGGCCTGCTGTCCGAGGCTGAGCGGCGGCGCAAGAAGCTCGCCTCCCTCGAGCGCGAGCTGGCCGGTCTCAAGGTCCGCCTGGCGGAGCTGGTGCGATAGATGTTCGAAGCCCTGAGCGATCGGCTTGCGGCCGCGCTCAAGAAGATCTCCGGTCGCGGCGTGCTGCGTCCCGAGGACGTGGAGGCCGGGCTGCGCGAGGTGCGACTTGCCCTGCTCGAGGCGGACGTCAACTTCAAGGTCGTCAAGGAGTTCGTGGATCGAGTGCGCGGCCGGCTCGTCGGAGTTGAGGTGTCGCCGGGGCTGACGGCTCCACAGCAGGTGGTCAAGGCGGTGAACGACGAGCTCGTCGAGCTGCTGGGCGCCAACTCGGAAGGCCTGCGCTATCAGCCTGCGCCTCCCACGGTATTGATGCTCGCCGGACTGCAGGGCTCGGGCAAGACGACCACCGCGGTGAAGCTCGCCCTCCTGGCTCGCCGTGAGGGCCACAAGCCAATGCTGGTCGCGCTCGACCTGCGCCGGCCCGCCGCGGTCGAGCAGCTGCGCACCCTGGCTGAGCGTGAGGACATCGCCTTTTACTCGGGCCAGGGCGCGGTCGACGACATCGCCCGTGCGGCGCTCAAGGAAGCGGCGCGGCTGGGGAACGAAGTCGTGATCCTCGACACCGCCGGCCGGCTGCATGTCGACGCCGAGCTGATGGACGAGCTGAAGAGCCTCAAAGGTGCGATGCGTGTGAACGAGACGCTGCTGGTCGCGGACGCCATGACCGGGCAGGAGGCGGTCAAGGTCGGGGAGGCGTTTGCATCGGCGATCGGCGTCGACGGCGTGATCCTCACCAAGCTGGACGGCGACGCCCGCGGCGGCGCTGCCCTGTCGCTGCGGCTGGCCACCGGCCAGCAGATCAGATTCGCCGGCACCGGCGAGAGGCCCCAGGACCTCGAGGTCTTCCACGCCGAGCGCATGGCGTCGCGAATTCTCGGCATGGGCGACGTCCTCAGCCTCATCGAGCGGGCGGAGCGATCTATCGACCAGGAGACGGCGAAGGAGGTGGAGAGCCATCTCCGCTCGGGCCATCTCACGTTCGACGACTTCCTCGTCCAGGTGCGCCAGCTCCGCAAGATGGGTTCGCTCGAAGGCATCCTCGAGATGGTGCCCGGCGGCGCCGCGCTGAAGGGGCAGGCGGGCGGCGCCGACACCGAGCGCGAGGTCAGGCGTATGGAAGCGGTGATACTTTCCATGACCGCGAGAGAGCGGTCACACCCCGAGATCATCGATGGCGCTCGGCGGCGGCGCATCGCCCGGGGCAGCGGTCTCCAGCCGGCAGATGTCAACCGCGTGCTGAAGGCCAGGGACTCGATGCAGAAGCTCGCCAAGCAGTTCGGTTCGGGAAAACGTGGCAGCAAAGCCGGTATGGGCCGGCTTTTTGGACAAGGAGGTTCGGGTTGGTCAAGATAAGGCTCAGGCGGATGGGGGGCAAGAAACACCCCTTTTACCGCCTTGTGGTGGCGGACTCGCGGTCTCCGCGAGACGGCCGGTTCATCGAGCACCTCGGGTACTACGATCCGATGACGGACCCGGTGCAGGTGAAGATCGACGTGGACAAAGTGGTGCGCTGGCTCCACCAGGGCGCTCAGCCGAGCGAAGCCGCGCGGAGCCTGTTGAAGCGGGAGGGGATTCTTGAGCGAAGCGCAGAGAAGTCGGCCGATACGGCGTGACCAGCGGCGCGGTGGTGGTGGCGGCGGCTTCAGCCGCGGTTTCCGGCGCGATGGACCTCCGGGTCCTTCGGGCCCCGGGGTCGACTACCGCGCCCTGGTCGAGTATGTAGCGCGCTCATTGGCGGAGAAGCCGGACGAGGTCCTGGTGGAATCGTATGAGCGCGGCGGTGGCACGGTGGCGATCAAGGTCAAGCTCGCTGAAGGCGACGTCGGCCGCTTCATCGGCAAGGCTGGACGCAACATCGAAGCCATTCGCACCCTAGTCAGGGTTGCGTCGCTGCGCGACCGCAAGCGCGTGTTCGTAGACCTTGCCAACCCATCGCTCACCAATTCCCCTCCCCGTGAACGCAAAGACAATAGCGGGGGAACGCCGTCGTGATCCGGGTCGGGCAGGTGATGGGGGCCTACGGTGTCGAAGGGGCTGTCAAGGTGATCCCCTTGACAGACTTCGATGATCGGTTCCAGACCGGCGCTGGACTTCTGCTCGATGGTTGCGAGCGGCAGGTCGAGTGGAGCCGCGCGGGCCACCCTGGCCTGGTCGTAAAGCTTCGGGGCATCGACAACCGAACCATCGCCGATCTGTTCCGAGGCCGTTACCTGGAAGTCCCGGAGAACCAGGAGCGCCCCCTGGTCGAAGGCCGCTTCTACCACCATCAGCTCGTGGGCCTGTCGGTGCAGACCGGCTCGGGCCAGACCCTGGGCACCATCGAGGAGGTCCTCGAGCGCCCGGCCAATGACGTCTGGGTCAGCCGCGAGGGGCCGGTCGAGCACCTCATTCCGGCCACTCGGGACGCGGTCCTGGAGGTCAATCTCGAGGCGCGCCGCGTCGTGGTCGCGGACTGGCTGGTCCAGGTCGAGGACGCGTAGTCAGGACGGTGGTGATGTCCAGCAGCGGAAGTTCCTTGCATCTTCGCCGGCCTAGGCGGCCGGGCGCCATCTCACCCCACGGAATCTTGCGATTCCGCGGGGACCCCGAGAAAGGCGCTGAAGCCCGCGTCGACTCCTGCGCGCGCTCGGTCATGCATCTGAGCGATGCGCTCCCTCGCGTGCTCGTCGTCTCCTTGGCTCCGGCCGCCGATGCCGCGAATATGCGGCGGACCTCCGCCGCTGGACATCAACGATGAGATTCGACGTCGTCACGATCTTCCCGTCCATGTTTGGACCCGTGTTCGAACACGGTGTGGTCGGTCGTGGCATCGAGCGAGGGGTCATCTCGCTGCACGCGCATGACCTGCGCGATCACACGCATGATCGCCACCGCCAGGTGGACGACACTCCCTTCGGGGGTGGCCCCGGCATGGTCCTCAAGCCCGAGCCCGTGTTCGAGGCGGTCGAGTCGATCCGTCCCCAGAATGCCGGCCCGGTCGTGCTGATGGAGCCCTGGGGGGCACGGCTCGACCAGAGGTTGGCTGCCGAGCTGGCTCGAGAGCCG
>DATINX010000055.1:0-2096 GCA_035473835.1 Candidatus Dormiibacterota bacterium
GCGATCTGGGCGTTGAGGTCGCCGATGAACATGTCCGGCACGCGCACATTCTGCCTCAGCATGGCAACGCTCACGGCCGCCGTCAAAGCCAAGAAGGGTTAGCGCGGACCGAAAAGAAGCCGAAGGCCTTGTTGCCGAGCGTGTCGCGCTCCGTCGCGACCGCGATTTCGCAGCCGCCGACGCCATCCGCGAACGACTGCGCGCAGGCGGCTGGGAGGTCGTCGACACCGCCGAGGGCAGCGAGCTGCAGGCGCTCAAGGCGCCGGCGGAATCGGGGGGCGCGGCCATGCCCCGTGCCGTCACCCTGCTGACCGTCGTCCACGGATGGCGGCCGGATGTCGAGCGCTGGCTGTTGTCGGTGTTCACCCATTGCAAGGCAGACTTCGAAGCCCTCCTCGTCGACAACTCCGGCGATACACGGATGGCGGGCTGGCTGCAGAGTCGCGCCGCCGAGAGGCTGAGGGTGGTCACCCTCGACCCACCGCTCGGCTTCGCGACCGCGGTCAACGCCGGCATCGAAGCGGCCGCGGGCGAGGCCGTCGTCCTGTTCGACCCCAGCGTCGAGCTCACCGGCGACGCCGTTTCGCCGCTGCTGGACGCGTTGGCGGATCCGGCCGTCGTGGTCGCGGGCCCTTATGGGTTGAAAGGCAAGGGCACCCTCAAGGAGTTCGTCGAGGACGAGGGGCCGGAGGTGGACGCGATCGAGGGTTATTGCATGGCGTTCCGGCGCTCCGACGCCAAGGCCAAAGAGGGCTTCGATCCGAAGTTCCGCTTTTATCGAATCGCGGACATCGAGTTCAGCTTTCGGCTGCGCGACCGCGGAGGCCGAGCGGTCGCGGTCCCAAACCTGCCGCTCGAAAGGCACGAGCACAGGCTGTGGGAGGCGACGCCGGAAGACGAACGCGAGCGCCTCTCCCGCCGCAATTTCTATCGCTTCCTGGACCGCTGGGGAAAGCGTGACGACTTGTTGGTGGGGCGCAAATAGAATTGCCGGTCGTGGGCGACGAATTTTCGGACGGAGTCGCCGATCTCCAATCGCGCCGCAAGAAGAACCTCGGTATGGGCGGCCCTGAGAAGATCGCCAGGCAGAAGGAGAAGGGCAAGCTCACGGTCCGTGAGCGCCTCGACCTGCTGTTCGACAGAGACACGTTCGTGGAGCTCGGACTCCTTGCCCACCAGCAGCCGGTGCGCGGCGGCGAGGTCGACGCCGATGGCACACCGGCTGATGGCGTGGTCACGGGCCATGGGCTTGTCGAAGGGCGCCAGGTCTGGGTGATCGCGTACGACTTCACGGTGATGGCCGGCTCGATGGGCGCGGTCGGCGAGCAGTTCAAGGCCGCCCGGGTCCGTGAGCTGGCGCTTCGCTATCGCAAGCCGATCGTGTGGCTGCTCGACTCCGCGGGCGCCCGCATTCAGGAAGCCGCCGGGTCCACGTTCGCCGGCACGGGCTACCTCTTCTACGACCAGGTCGTGATGTCGGGGGTCATTCCACAAGTCGCGGCCATGCTCGGCCCGTGCGCGGCCGGCACCGCGTACATCCCGGGCCTTTCGGATTTCGTTCCAATGGTCAAGGGCACGTCATCGATGTCCCTGGGCGGCGCGCGCCTCGTCAAGGCCGCGACCGGCGAGGAAGTGACCGACCACGACATGGGTGGCTCGCAGGTCCATTGCTATGAATCGGGCGTCGGCGACAATGAGGTCGCGGATGACGCCGAGTGCATCGCCTCCGTGCGGCGCTTCCTGTCCTACCTGCCCTCGAGCAACACCGAAGAAACTCCGCGCGCAGTGACCAGCGACCCGCCCGACCGCCTGGTGACCGAGCTCGAGAAGATCGTGCCCACCAACCCTCGGGCCGCGTATGACGTGCGCCGTGTTGTCAAAGCGATCTTCGACCACGAGTCGTGGTTCGAGATCAAGCCGACGTGGGCCAAGAACATCGTCGTCGGGTTTGCTCGCGCCGGCGGCCGCGCGGTGGGCGTGGTCGCGAACCAGCCGATGCAGAAGGGAGGGATCCTCGACTCGGATGCGGCGGACAAGGCCGCGCGCTTCATTCGCATGTGCGACGCGTTCAACGTGCCGCTCGTCTACCTCATGGA
>DATINX010000056.1:0-21013 GCA_035473835.1 Candidatus Dormiibacterota bacterium
CTCGCCGGCAAGCTGCCTGAGCCGCGGACGATGGTGTTCGACCTCGACCCCGGACCGCCCGCGACGATCGTCGAGTGCTGTCGCGTCGGGTTGATGCTTCGCGACGTCTTCTCCGAGCATGGCCTGGATTGCTGCGCGAAGACATCAGGCTCCAAGGGCCTCCAGCTGTACGTGCCGCTGAACTCGAGCGTCACCTATGACGAAACCAAAGTCGTGTCAAAGGGCCTCGCGCAGCTGTTCGAGGAGCGGCATGCGGACCTGGTGGTGCACAAGCAGCTGAAAGAGCTGCGGACGGGGCGGGTGCTCATCGACTGGAGCCAGAACGACCAGTACAAGACGACCGTCAACGTCTACTCGCTTCGCGCCCGCTCGCGGCCGACCGTATCCACGCCGGTGTCTTGGGCGGAGGTAGAGCAGTGCCTCAAGTCGGGAGACCCCTCACGGCTCGTGTTCGATTCCGACCAGGTGCTCGAACGCTTCGCCAAGCTCGGCGACCTTTTCGAGCCGGTGATCAAGAAGAAGCAGAAGCTCCCTCGCTCGCTGGTGGAAGCAACAGGGGGAGCCGAGGCGCTGGAAAAGATGGCCAACCGCAGGCATGGCGGGGGACGGCGCTACCCGCCGCAGGGTAAACAAGCGCAGCAGAAGTGAGCCGCCCGCGGGTGGTTATCGCCGGCGCCGGGTTCGCCGGCCTGACCTGCGCCCGAGGGCTAAAGGACGCGCCGGTCGACGTGATCCTCGTCGACCGCAACAACTACCACCTCTTCACGCCTCTCCTGTACCAGGTGGCCTCGGCGCTGCTCGATCCGGGCGAGATCGCCCGGCCCGTCCGCGAGCTGATCCGGCCTCTCGGCAACGCCGAGTTCAGGCTCGGCGACGTGACCGGGGTTGACCTTCAGGGTCGGGTGCTGAAGACCGACCGTGGAGACCTGGACTACGACTACCTGGTGCTCGCGACCGGCAGCCAGAGCGACTACTTCGGCAACGCGTCGCTCGCGCAGCACGCGTTCGGCCTGAAGCGGATGGAGGAAGGTCTGGCGCTGCGCAACCGGGTGCTGAGCAATGCGGAGGCCACCCAGTGGATCAGCGATCCGGCCCGGCGTCGCACGATGCTGACCTTCGCGATCGTCGGCGGTGGGCCGACCGGGGTCGAGATGGCAGGCGCCCTCTCCGAGTTGATCAGGCACGTGCTCAAGAAGGACTATCCAAACCTCGATCTCGCCGAGGTGCGCGTGATTCTGCTGGAGGCAGCCGATTCGTTGCTCGGCGCCTTCGCGCCTTCGCTGCGCGAGGCCGCGCGGCGATCACTGCAGAAAAAAGGGGTGGAGGTGATGCTCAACGCCAAAGTGGCGCAGGTGACTTCCACCGCGATCGAGCTCGCGAGCGGCGAGCGAATCGACGCGGGCACGGTCGTATGGACAGCCGGCGTTCGCGCATCCGATGTGGGCGCCAGGCTTGGCGTCGAACGCGCCCGGCAGGCACGCGTCCCGGTCGACCCGACGCTGCAGCTGCGCGGCCACCCCGTCGTGTTCGTCATCGGCGACCTCGCTTACGCGACCGCCGGCGGTCAGCCGTTGCCAATGCTCATTCCGGTGGCGATGCAGGAAGGCCGTCGGGTGGCGGCGACGATCGGGGATATGGCGCGCAATGGTGGTGCGAGTGCTTTTGTCTATAAGGACCCGGGCATCATGGCGACCATCGGCCGCAACTCAGCCGTCGCTCAGCTGGGCCCCGTCCGGCTGACCGGCTTCCTGGGTTGGGTGATGTGGCTGACGGTGCACCTCATCAACGTCGTGAGCTTTCGCAGCCGGATCCTCGTGCTCATCAACTGGGCCTGGGACTATTTCTTCTTCGACCGACCGGTCCGCCTCATCGTGCGAGCGTTCGGCGACCGTCCTGATTGAGTTCGAGCGTCACAAACGGGCTGGATGCGGGGCTGATACTTGTGAGAGTGCGAAGCAGGCTGGCGGCGTCCTGTGCCGGTGCGTTCGTGGTGATCTTGATCGCCGCGTGCGGAGGCTTGCAGCCGGAAGACCCCGCGCAGGCGCTGCGCGAAGCCGGCAGCGCGATGGCCCAGCTGAAAACGGTGAACGCGACGTTGAGCCTCACCAAGGGGACGATCAGCTTTATCGGCTTCACTCTGGTCAAGGCGAACGCGTCGGTGCGGTTGCCCGCGGAGAGCGACACCGTCTACACCGTGCGGCAGAAGGATGTGCAGTTCGCGGTTCAGGTGATCATCACCGGCGGGCGTGTGTTCCTTCACATTCCGTTCACCGCGACCACCGAGTTGACGGGTGCGAACGCCGCGACGATCCCCGACCTCGCCAAGCTGTTCGACGCCAAGACCGGCCTGCCGGCCGTGATCCCCGCCGGCACCGGCGCGAAGTACCTGGGCGCCGAGCAGGTCGATGGTGTCGACTCCCACAAGGTGGAGGCGACGTACAGCGCGAGCCAGGTTCACAGCATGTTTCCGCAGCTCACGTCGTCGGGGGACGTCGACGCGGTGATCTGGATCGGCGGGTCGGACCACCTGATCCGCAAGGCGGTCCTATCGGGTATGTTCGGCGACAACGGCACGGCGAGCTCGGTCGAGGTCGACCTGAGCGCATTCAACGGCGCGGTGACGATCGCTTCGCCGGTCGTCTCCCCCTCGTCTTAACAACCAGGGTTGGATGCGCTTTTCAACCGGCCTAGCCTCATCGCAGGAGCGTCGGTTGGGGGAGGGACCGACAGCGGGAAGGGAGGGCCCGCCAAGGGGCGCGCCTGAGCTCGAAAAGGGACTCCAATACTCACACCATCTCTGATAACCGACCGCCTATAAATCGAGCTCTCCTCATCGTCCTGGCGGGGGCCGGCCTCTTCATCACCGCGCTCGACGCCTACGTCGTCGTCACCCTGCTGCCCGCCATGGTCGGCGACGTCGGTTTGACGATCGACCGCTTCGAGCAGGCGACGCCGATCGTCACCGGGTTTCTCGGCGGCTACGTCGTCGCCATGCCGCTGCTCGGCGCCTACTCCGATGTCCGCGGACGCGCCCCTGTCTACGCGCTCTGCATGCTCGTCTTCGCCATCGGGTCGGCGATCACCGCTACTGCGGGACTCTGGACTTTTGCCGGCCTCCCCTGGCTGGTGGCCGGCCGCTTCCTGCAGGGTCTCGGCGGAGGCGGGCTGGTGCCGCTTTCACTGGCGCTCGCCGCCGACCTCTATCGTGACCGGAGCCGGACCGCTGCCCTCGGCGCGGTCGCCGCGATGCAGGAGGCGGGCAGCGTCTTTGGGCCGCTGTACGGGGCGACTCTCGCCGCTGCCGCGGCGACGATGGGCGGCTGGCGATTCGTGTTCTGGCTGAACCTCCCGCTCGCGGCCCTCTGCGCGGCGGGTCTCCTCGCCGCCAGCCGCAAACAGAGCCGCCTCGATGCTTCGGCCGCGACATCGCTGGACTGGGCAAGCGCGGCGCTGCTCGGCGCGGGGCTCGGCCTCTTCGTGGTCGCCCTCTACCCTGACGATCCCAGCACCCGCGCCACCAGCGGGCTCCTCATCCCGCTCGGGGCGCTAAGCATTGCCGTGCTCGGCGCTTACGGCTGGCGCCAGTCGCGACGTCTTGAACCTCTCATCCCCCGCGGGCTCCTGCGGAGCCGCGCGTTCATCGGCGCCATCTCGGCCAACCTGCTGATCGGCGTGGCGCTGATGGTCACTCTGGTCGACGTGCCCCTCCTCGGGCGGCTGGTGTTCAAGCTCGACCAGCTCGGATCCGGGCTTCTTCTCTCCCATTTCCTGATCGGCGTTCCTGTTGGGGCCGTGCTCGGTGGGGTGCTGGCTACACGAATCGGCAGCCGCACCACCGCCGTCGCCGGCATGGTGCTCGCGGCGGCGGCGTTTGCGCAGATGGCCGGCTGGCGATCCGACGAGCTGACGCGGCATGCCGGTCCGCTCCTGGTGTCAGACATAGCGCTGTCCGCCTGCGGGCTTGGATTCGGGATCGTCATCGCGCCGCTTGCGGCCAAGGTCCTGGAGCTCACGACCGCGCAGCATCACGGTCTCGCCTCCAGCCTGGTGGTCCTTTCGCGAACCATCGGCATGCTCATCGGGCTCGCGGCCTTGACCGCATACGGCCTTTATCGCTTCCGTCAGATCCTCGGGACGCCGCAGATCACGGATCCTGACCTCCGCGCCCGCGTCGACCACCTCGAACGTCTTGTGGGGGCGGCATTTCTCCAGGAGTACCGCGAGATATTCGCGGTGGCCGCCGCACTCTGCCTGCTCGCGGCGCTGATCGCCGGATTGACCCTCGGCGGAACCGTACGTCAGCCGGTGAAGACTGCCTGACGCGACGTTCAGCGCTTGGTCGCCACCGCCATCAGGTACGAGTGGTGGAAGCGATAGGCGTCGTCCGGATCGCCCAGGCTCTCCATGGCAGCTTCGACCTCAGCCTCAAGCTCCATGCGGTAGCGGGGTCCAAGCGCCTTGATCAGGGTGTACGGGAGCGGGCCCGCCCCCGCCATCATGTCCGTCCATTCGCGCGCGTTCTGGGTGCGGCCGCCCGTGACCGTCTCGGTCAGCAGGTCGACCTTGAAGCCGGCCGATTCGAGCAGCTGTGGCAGCACTTCCGGCTCTCCGAAGCCGGCGCGCTCCGAGCCATAGCGCGGAAGGCTCAGATAGTGCCGCCGCGCCAGCGGGACCAGGCCCTGAAAGAAAAGGTCCTGGGCGCGGGTGCTCAGGCTGCGCCGCTGACACGACACCGCCAGGCGGCCGCCATCTCGGAGCACGCGATGAGCCTCGCTCAAGGCGTCGCCGGGATCGGCGAAGTACGCCAGGGCCTCACCCATGGTGACGAGGTCGAACGTCGCCGGCTTGAAGACGAGACGCTCGGCGGCCATCCCAAGGAACTGGATGTTCCTGGACTGCTTCGAGCGCGCGATCGAGAGCATGCGGTCCGACAGGTCGATGCCCATCACTGTTCCAGGGGTCACCTTCGCCGCCACCAGGTGAGCGACCAGGCCGGTGCCGGTGCCGACGTCGAGCGCGTACTGTCCCTTCTTGGGCTTGACCAACTCGACCAGCCTGGCCGCCACCCGCGCGTGCTGGCCCCCTCCCCAGGCGTCGTAGGTCGGGGCGATCTGGTCGAAGAAGTCGACCAGGTGGTCGACCATCTCGTCGGACGAGTCAGGCTCCATCAACGCCATGGCTGGTTTTTGGGCTCCAGACGCCGCGGGATCCCGATTGCCTCCCTTTCCTGTTGTCCGACGAACACTTTGCTACGATGCTAGCTCGTCTAAATCCCCACGCCGCCGAGTTACGCGTGAATACGCAAGTCCGGTTGAACGTCAGAGTTGAAAGAACCAGGAAAAAGCTCTATCAACGCAGTGGAGGACGCCCAAAATGGCCCAAGCTGAGAAATCCGGCAGCCACTCGGCCGCAGCCACCCAGAATGGTGGCACCAACGTCGTCAACCTCGGCCCGCGCGACAGCCTGCACGGACGCCTCGAGATCCAAGGCGACCTGAAGGTCGCCGGCACGGTCGAGGGCGAGCTCAAGGCAAGCGGTGACGTATCCGTCGATAGCACCGCCAACGTCCAGGCCACGATCGAAGGCTCGAACGTGAGCGTCCGCGGTCAGGTCAACGGCAACGTGACCGCGCGGCGCCGCCTGACCCTGGGCGGGTCCGGGCACCTCAACGGCGACGTCAAGGTCAGCCGCCTCACCGTCGAGGATGGGGCGACGCTGAACGGCAACGTCACCATGTCTCCGGAGAAGTCCTAGAAGCGCTTCGCGTCTAGGCGGTTCCTCGCTCTGAGCGCATGACGGCCGGCAGCACGACCGTCTCCAGGTAGTCGCGCGCGGCATTCATGACGGCATGGGTGATGCGCCATTCCAGAGCCTCGAAAGCCGCCTCGTCGCGGTTGAGAGTGCCGAGCCGCCCCCGCCAGAACTGCACGCCTACGTTCAGGCCGGGGAGCGGACCGCGCGTGCTGGGCTCCGAAACCGGCACGCCTGACGCCGGCAGCCCGGAGTCGGCCGGAGACGCCGCCACCGGCGGCAATGACACCGGCGTGGCCGGGCCCTGCGCCGAAGCCCCGGCGATCGCATGCCACGCCACCAGGATCAGCGCGCCCACCACCGCGCACTCGGCGAAGATCATCCACGCCAGCGGAGCCCTTGCCAGTCGCCTCATGCGAACCAGGCTAGGTGCCAAAGCGAAACGCGAAAACCCTGCCTGTTAAGGCCTCGGCAGCTTCAGCGTGCGCAGCGCCTGGATGCCGCGCTCGATCGTCTCCAGCCGCTTGGGGAAGCTGAACCGCAGGTAGCCCCGACCCTGCGAGGGGTCGTGATAGAAGCTCGATGCCGGGACGGTCGCCACCGCGACCTGCTCGATGAGGTGGCGGGCCATCGCTACGTCATCGTCAAAACCGAAACGGTCAATCCCCGCCATCACGTAGTAGGCGCCGTCGGGCGCTTCGGCGTCGAAGCCGCATTCCTGCAGCCCCGTGACGATGGCATCGCACCTTTCGCGATAGTCCCCGACCAGCTCCGCATAGAAGGACGCGGGGAGCTCGAGCGCGGAGGCGACCGCGACCTGCAGGGGATGTGCGGCGCCCACGGTGAGAAAGTCGTGCACCTTACGGATGCCGGCGGTGAGGTCGGAAGGCGCGATCAGCCAGCCCACGCGCCAGCCGGTGACAGAGAACGTCTTACTCGCACCGCTGATCGTGATCGTCCGATCGGCCATGCCGTCGA
Organism: Candidatus Dormiibacterota bacterium; assembly: GCA_035473835.1. Lineage (GTDB taxonomy): Bacteria > Chloroflexota > Dormibacteria > Dormibacterales > Dormibacteraceae > UBA10449. The sequence continues at coordinate 6,730 of DATINX010000056.1, forward strand.
TCGTCGCCAGGCTGAGGTGACGACCGCGATAGACGAGGTGCTCATAGATCTCATCGGTGATCGCGATGACGTTGTATTCGATGCAGAGCTGCGCGATCAGCTCCAGCTCTGATCGTGAGTAGACCTTGCCGGTGGGGTTGTGGGGACTGTTGACGACGATCGCCCTCGTCTTGCCCGTGAAGCCTGCGCGCAGCTCGTCCGGGTCGAATGACCAGTCCGGCGGCCGCAGCGTCACGTAGCGCGGGGTCGCGCCGCTGAGAATGCAGTCGGGCCCATAGTTCTCATAGAACGGCTCGAAGACGACGACCTCGTCTCCCGGATCGACGGCCGTGAGCATGGCCGCGATCATGGCCTCGGTCGCTCCGCACGACACCGTGACCTCGTTCTCCGGGTCGACCTCGCGGCTCCACGCCGCAGACTGCTTCCTCGCCACGGCCGACCGCAGCTGAGGCGCACCCCACGTCGTCGCGTACTGGTTGTAGCCGTCTCGAAGCGCCGCCGCGGCCGCCTCCAGGATCCGCGAATCCGTCTGGAAGTCGGGAAAGCCCTGCGCGAAGTTGATGGCGCGGTCGGGTCCGTTGAGGGCGAGGTTCAAGCGCGTCATCTCGCGGATGACGGACTCGGTGAAGCTCTGGGCCTTCAGCGAAAGACGGTCAGTGGCCAGGATCGGCGCGCTCCAGGCGAATGTCCGTGCTCGAGCACGAATAACAGCGCTCGGGCATCTCGAGGCCGCGCTCCCAGCGCCCGCACACGTTGCATGTCCACCGAGTGGTGGCGAAGAAGTCGAGCACGTCGGAACGGCTGAGCAGGCCGACCATCTTGCCCCGCTTGATGACCGGTACGCGACGGATGCGCTCGCCAATGAGAAGGCGCGCGGCTTCGTCGATCCCGGTTTCTTCGCTGACGGTGATCACGTGCGAGCTCATGATGTCGCGCGCGACCTTCCCCTTCTTGGAAAACACGTCCACCTCGGAGACGATGCCGGTCACGTGGCCATCGGTTGCCAGCACCGGCGCGCCGGTGATGTGTTTGGAGGCAAGCGTTGTCGCGATCTCCTCCACAGGGGTGTCTTCGCGGAAGGTGATCACGTTTCGCGTCATCACCTCCTTGACTGGGATCATCAGGTTCCGAGCAGTTTAGCCACCGTTTCCAGGTTCGCGTTGCCGCCGGACACGATCAGGCCGATACGCTCCCCGTCCACCTTTCCCGCCATGAATGCGGCCAGCGGCAGTGCGCCGGTCGGCTCCACCGCGACGTGCAGCCTCGTCCATGCCAGCGCCACCGCCGCGGCGATCTCCTCCTCGGTGACGGTGACGATCTCGTCGACCAGTCCCTGCCCGAACATCACCTGGAAGGTCCGCTCGCCGATCGCGGTGGTCCGCACTCCGTCGGCCAGCGTGGACGGCGCGCGATCAAGGACCTGGATACGGCCCGTTTTCCAGCTTCGGTAGGCGTCGTCGGCGGCCGCCGGCTCGACCCCGATCACCCTCAAGGAAGGGTTGTGGCTCTTGGCCGACAGCGCGCTGCCCGAAAGCAGGCCCCCGCCGCCGACCGGCGCCGCGATGACATCGAGATCGGGCTCCTCCTCCAGGAGCTCGCCCGCGGCCGTCCCCTGGCCATGGATGACGTTCCAGTCGTCAAACGGGTGCACAAGGGTCAGGTGACGCTGTTCCATCACCTCGTGGAGCCGTTGTTCGCGATTGGCGAACGTGATCCCGTCCTGCATGACCTCCGCACCCAGGGCGCGCGTCGCCGCGACCTTGGCGGGGTTGGCGTCCTCTGGAATCAGGATCAGCGCCGGCAGCCCAACCGTTCGAGCGGCGAGAGCGACCGCCTGTGCGTGGTTGCCCGAGCTCACGGCGATGACACCTTGGGGTCGCGGACCTCGCGCCATCAGCGAAAGCACCGCATTGAACGCGCCACGCGGCTTGAACGAGCCCGTGACCTGGAAGCACTCGGCTTTCAGCCGCAGCCTGGGATCGAGGTCTGTGCGAAGGGTTGGCGTACGGCGGACGTGTGGCCCAATGCGCTCGGCCGCGGCACGGACCTGAGCGGAATGCTCCTGGAGAAACGGGCTCAAGCCACGGCCGACTCGCGTTCCGCCACGGGCGCCGACCTCACCGAGCGTCGAAGGTTCGTGAGCACGATGCCTACAAGGATGACGACCATCCCGGCCAGGACGGGAAGGCTGAGCGTTTCATGCAGCAACACCACGCCCCAGAAAACCGCCGTCACCGGGACCAGCAGCGTCACCCCAGCGGCGCGCACGGCTCCAAGGGTGTTGATCACGTAGAAATAGAGCAGGTACGCGACACCGGTTCCACCAGCGCCCAGCGCGAGGACGGCTGCCATCGACGAAAGGGCGATGTGCACGTGCGGCAGCGACGGCGCGGCGAGCGGTATTGCGAAGAGCACGGTCGCCATCAGCTGTCCGAGGCTCACCTCGAACACGCTTACCTTGCGCATCTTGCGGCGCTGATAGATCGCGTTGACCGCGTACGACAGCGCAGCGAGCACCACCGCCATCGCGCCGAAGAAATTGCCCGACACGCCATGCGACGAGATGTCGGGGAGCACGAGGATGACCACGCCGGCGAAGCCCACGACGACGCCAACGTAATTGACCATGCTCGGCCGCTCAGTCGGAATCGCCCAATAGATCAGGACCGCGGTCCACAGAGTGGTCGTCGAGTTCAAGATGCTGGCGAGGCCGCTCGAGATCCGCTCCTCGCCCCACGCGATCAAGATCCAGGGCACCACGGCGTTGGTCAGGGCCATGATCGCGAACGAGCCCAACCGTCTCCTCCAGCCTTCGCCGAGCAGGGGTCTTCCCATCGCCCGCACGACCAGTGCCAGCACGAGCGCACCCGAGGCCGAGCGAAGGAGCAGCAATACTGTCGGGCTCATGTCCTGCACGGCGACCTTGATGAAGAGGAACGAGGCGCCCCAGATCAGCGCGAGCCCGGCCAGCGCCGCATACGGCAAGAGGGGATGGCGGGCTTCAGACACGTGTGGGCCAGTCGTCGGTCGAGAGCACGAGCGTGACCGGACCGTCGTTCTCGATGGATACACGCATGTCTGCTCCGAAGCTACCGGTCCGGGTTTCAATTCCGCGCTCTCGGAACCGCTGCACGAACGCGAGGTAGAGGTCCTCGGCGCGTTTTGGGTCGCCTGCCTTCAGAAAGCTCGGGCGCCGGCCTCGGCTCGTATCCGCGAAGAGCGTGAACTGCGACACGACCAGCGCCGAGCCCTTCACGTCCTCCAGGCTCAGGTTCATCTTGCCCGCCTCGTCCGCGAAGATGCGCATGTCGATCACCTTGTCCGCCAGCCGCCGCACGGTTGATTCATCGTCTTCCGACCCAGCACCCACCAACAACACGAAGCCGGGCCCGATGGTTGCAGCCTGCTTGGCGCCCGCCTCCTCCCAGGTCACGGACCCGGCGGCGACCCGCTGGACTACCAGTCGCACCTGGGCTCAGTCGATCTTGGGGCCGAAATGCGGCTCCGCATGAACGAGCGAATCGATGTAGCGGAACCGCTCGTAGCGATGCTGCAGCAGCTCCGAAGCCGGCTGCGCGAGCAGCGCCTGCATGTGGCGGAGCAGCGCCTCATCGAGCACGCTCGCCGCCGCGTCGTGGTCGAGATGAGCGCCGCCTTCGGGCTCAGTCACGACCTCCTCCACCACGCCCATGGCCAGCAGGTCGCGTGAGGTGAGCTGGAGCTGCTCGGCCGCCTCGACTTTGCGCGAGTTGTCCCGCCATACGATCGATGCCGCGGCCTCGGGCGACGCGACGGAGTAGATCGAGTTCTCGAGCATGATCACGCGGTCGGCCACGCCCATGCCGAGCGCACCGCCACTGCCGCCCTCACCGATCACGGCCGCCACGATCGGTACGCCGACCCGAAACCAATCCATGATCGCCCGTGCGATCGCCGCCGCGATGCCGCGCTCCTCGGCGCCGGCTCCTGGATATGCACCCGGCGTGTCGATCAAGCAGATGATCGGGAAGCCGAACTTGGCCGCGTGGTGCGCGAGCCGCAGCGCCTTGCGGTAGCCCTCGGGATGCATCATCCCCCAGTTCCGCGCCACCCGCTCTTTCAGGCTTCGACCTTTCTGATGTCCGAGAAACATGGTCGGGCGGCCGTGCCATGTGCCGACCCCGGCCGCGAGCGCTGGATCGTCGCCAGACAGCCGGTCGCCGTGCAGCTCGATGAAGTCGGGGGCGAGCCTGCGAATGTAATCGAGCGAATACGGGCGATTGGGGTGCCGCGCGAGCTCGACCACCTGCCATACGGTCAGGGTGGTCTCCTCGGGGCGCTTGCCGTGGCGCGTCACGGATACATCTCCAGCAGGTGGGCGAGCAGGCGGCGCAGCTCCGGCCGCGGCACCACAATGTCGATCTGGCCGCGCGCCAGCTGGAACTCCGCGCTCTGGAAGCCGGCTGGGAGGTCCGCATAGGTCGCCTGCTTGATGACGCGGGGCCCGGTGAAGCCGATGGCGGCGCCGGGTTCGGCGATGTTGATGTCGGCAAGGAGCGCCAGCGAAGCAGCGGTGCCGCCGAAGGTCGGATCAGTGAGCACGGAGAAGAACGGCACGCCCGCAGTGTCGAGACGGCCGACGGCGGCGTTGACCTTCGCCATCTGCATGAGCGCGAGCACGCCCTCCTGCATCCGCGCACCGCCGGACGCCGAGACGAGGATGTACGGCAGTCCCGAGACGGCGGCTTGCTCCAACCCGCGGGCAAGGCGCTCACCCGCAACGATTGACAGGGTGCCGCCGACGAAGCGGAAATCAAACGCGGCCAGCCAGATCGCGCGCCCGCTGAGCGTGCATGTGCCGGTGCGCACAGCCTCGTTCAATCCTTCGTCGATCAGCTGGTCGATGGTCGCCTGGTAGGGCTTGGGCACCTTCCAGTTGAGAAGGTCGTGCGAGCGAACATCGCCCCAGCGCTCCTTCCACGAGCCGCGATCCGCTATCAGCGCGATCCATGCGTCCGCGCCGAGCCGGAAGTGGTGGCCGCACTCGCATACATATGTGTGCTTCCGGAGCGCCTCGACGTCCAGGCCAACCCCACAGCCTGGGCAATTCGTCGGCAGCGCGATCGGCGGCAGCTTCGAGCCCGCGATGCGGACTTCGCCGTGGCCTTTCACCAGCTCCATCACTAGAGACTCAATCCGCCATCGATCGCGAGCACCTGACCGGTGATGAACCCGGCCCGCTCTGAGCAAAAGAACGCAACCGCCGCGGCCACCTCGTCGGCCGTGCCCTCGCGCCTGATGGGCGTCATCTTGACCAGCTCGCCGACCATCTCATCCGTCAGCGAGCCGGAGGTCAGCTCGGTGCGCACGTAACCGGGGGCCACCGCGTTGCACGTGATGCTTCGCGATCCGTATTCGCGAGCGATCGATTTCGTGAAGCCTATGAGGCCCGCCTTCGCGGCCGCGTAGTTGGACTGCCCGGCGTTGCCGGTGAGCCCCACGATTGAGGAGATGTTGACGATGCGGCCCCATCTCGCGCGCATCATGCCCGACATGATGGCGGCGCGGGTGGTCGCGAAGACCGACATCAGGTCGGTCCTGATCAGCTCTTCCCAATCCGGCGGCGACATCTGGATCAGCAGCCTGTCGCGCACCGCACCCGCGTTGTTGACGAGCACGTCCACGCGGCCGATCGCCTTCACCATCGCGTCGACCTGCGCGGGGTCGCTGACGTCTGCTTGATGCGCGGTCGCGCCGGGAAGGGCGCCCGCAGTATCCTCGGCGGCGGCCTTGTCGGAGCGGTAGTTGACCACCACCTTGGCGCCCATGCCGGCGAGCGCCACGCTGATGGCGCGCCCGATGCCCTTGCCTCCGCCCGTGACGAGAGCGGTCTTACCGTCCAGATCGCCCATCAGTGGAGGTCGGACACTATGCGGTGGCTGGGCGGTCGGCGAACTCGATGAACAGCTCGTCCGCATTCCAGGTGTCGACCCCTGGGATGTGTTTGGCGGCGAGGCTGGCGAGCACGCGACCCGGGCCAAGCTCGACGACCGTTTTCACCTTCATCGCGCGCATCGACACCATCGTCCGCGCCCAGTCGACCTGGCGCAGCATCTGCTGCCGCAGCTCGTCCTGGAGCGCGGCCACCGTGCGCAGCGCCTCACCCGAAGCATTGGCGAGCACCGGGATCGAGGGCGCGGAGAACTGCAGCCGGTCCACCACCTTGCGAAAGGCGGCGGCGGCTCCGGCCATGAGGGGCGAGTGGGCAGGCAGGGGAATCGTCAGGATGAGCGCGCGCCGGGCGCCGGCCGCCAGCGCAAGGCGCTCGGCCTCTTGCACCGCCGAGGTCTCGCCCGACAGCACGAACTGGACGTCCGCGTTGCGGTTGGCGATCCACAGCCGACCCTTGGCGGAGGCCTCTTCGCGGATCGACTCCACCTGGGCTTCGTCGAGGCCGACGATCGCGATCATGCCGCCCGGCTGCTCGTCAGCCGCCTGCGCCATGATCCGGCCGCGCTCCTTGACGAGCAGGAGCGCTGTCTCCCACGGGATCACGCCCGCGGCCGCCAGCGAGGCGATCTCGCCCAGGCTGTGGCCGGCGGTGACGCTCACGTTCTCGAAGCCGTAGCTCTCGCGCCAGACCTCGTAGGCCGCCCAGCAAACCACCATCACGCATGGCTGGATGACCTCGGTGCGGTTGAGCTCCTCGACCGGGCCCTCGAAGCAGAGCCGTCGTACCGGCATCTGCAGCACCTCTTCTGCGCGCTCGAACACCCGGCGCGCGGCAGGGTACCGGTCGTGCAGGCTGCGTCCCATCCCGGGCTTCTGCACTCCCTGGCCGGGGAAGAGCAGCGCGATCGGACCGTCAAGGCTGATCACCGTCTATACCCAGGTCATCAGGCATGCTCCCCAGGTGAGCCCGGAGCCGAATCCGGCGAGCAGGACGTGGTCTCCATTCTTGACACGGCCCTTGCGGATGGCTTCCTCCAGCGCCAGCGGAATCGACGCGCTGGACGTGTTGCCGTATTCGTCGATGTTGATGGCCACCCGGTCGAGCGGCAGGCCGATTCGTCGTGCCGCCGCGTCGATGATCCTGAAGTTGGCCTGGTGTGGCACCCACAGGTCGATGTCGTCCAGGCCGATGCCCGCCGTGTTGCAGACCTCCGTCGCCTGGCGGATGAAGATGTCGACGGCGAACTTGAAGACGTCGGGTCCGACCATGTCGATGTATGGCATCGGGTCCTTGGCGGCGTAAGCGCCCTTCTCGATGTTGCCCGCCGTGACCTGCGCGTACCCACGACCGTCGGAGCCGAGGCACCAGCTCTGGAAGCCCGCGCCGGTCGGAGCCGGGCGAACCACCGCGGCGCCCGCGCCGTCGCCGAAGATGACGGCCGTCCCGCGGTCCGAGTAGTTGAGCATTCGCGACAGGACCTCGGCGCCAATGACGAGAACCGTGTCTGCGCGCTCGGTGGCGATGTAGCTGTCCGCGATCGAAAGCGCGTACACGAAGCTCGTGCAGGCGGCGAGCGTGTCCCAGGCGACGGCGCCGGGAGCGTTGAGCTCGTTCTGGACGCGGCATGCCACCGACGGAAAAGGACCGTCGGGTGAAGACGTGCCGACGAGGATCATGTCGAGGTCTTCCGGCGCGACACCGGCAGCGTCGAGCGCGCCGCGCGCGGCCCTGGTCGCCATCTCGAACGTGGTGGTGCCAGGCTCGGCGATGTGGCGCTTGTGGATGCCTGTTCGCTCCGTGATCCACTTGTCGGACGTGTCCATCATCTTCTCGAGGTCGAAGTTGGTGATGATCCTCTCCGGCGCGTAGACGCCGACGCCGGCGATGGCGCTGGGCCTACCCTTGGCTTTGAACGATCGTAGGGGCACCGCGTCGGAGCGCGTGCGGTAGGCGTTGATGATCGCCATCGCGCCTACGCCTCCAACCGCTCCGCGGTCTTCTGCTCCAGGAACTTCCACAGGTCGCCGATGACCTTCATCCTCTCGAGCTCTTCCTCCGACAGCTCGACGTCGTACTTGTCCTCGATGGCCGCGATCAGCTCGACGAGGTCGAGCGAGTCTGCCGCGAGGTCGCGCTGAAAGCTCTTGTCCATCTGCACCTGGTCGGGCTCGATGCCGAGAATCTCCGCGGCGAGCTCCTGAAGCTCCTTGAAGTCGAGCTGGGTTGCCATATTCCTCTCCTAATTGGCCTCCGGGGCCTTGATCACCAGACTTGCGTTGTGGCCGCCGAAACCGAACGAGTTCGACAGCGCCACCTTGACCTCCGCCTTCCGCGCCTTGTTGGGCACGTAGTCGAGGTCGCACTCGGGGTCGGGGTCGTCGAGATTGATCGTCGGCGGCAGCAGACCTCGATCGATCGCGAGGATGCAGGCCGCGGCTTCGATCGCGCCGGCAGCGCCGAGAAGATGGCCGTGCACTGATTTCGTGGAGCTGACCGCGAGCTCATAAGCGTGGTCGCCGAACACGGCCTTGATGGCCTTGGTCTCGGCCACGTCGCCGAGCTTGGTCGACGTTCCGTGGGCGTTCACGTAGCCGATGTCGTTGGGGTCGATGCCGCTCTTCTCCAGCGCCTTCCGCATCGCGCGGATCGCGCCCTTGCCCTCCGGCTGGGGGGCGGTGAAGTGGTACATGTCCGCGCTCGCGCCGTAACCCGAGATCTCGGCCAGGACCCGAGCACCGCGTTTCTTCGCGTGCTCCAGCTCCTCGAGCACCAGCATCACAGAACCTTCGCCCATCACGAAGCCGTCGCGGCCGAGGTCAAACGGGCGGCAGGCCTTTTCCGGCTCATCGTTGCGCTCGCTCGTCGCCTTGATCTGGCAAAACGCGCCCATGGTCAGCGGCGTGATGGTCGCCTCCGAGCCGCCGGCGAGCATCGCCATCGCATCGCCTCGCTTGATGATCTCCGACGCCTCGCCAATTCCATGCGAGCCGGAGGCGCAGGCGCTGACGATCGCGTAGTTCGGGCCTCCCGCGTGCGTGTGGATGGCGACGATGCCGGCCGCCATGTCGGCGATCATCATCGGCACAGTGAAGGGGCTGATCCGTTTCGGGCCGCGCTCCATCAGGGCGGTGTGGCTCTTCTCGATCTCCTCCATGCCGCCGATGCCCGAGCTCACGATCACACCGACGTCATCGGGGTCCATCTCCGCGGGCTCCAGGCCGGACTGCGCAAGCGCCTGCTTGGAGGCGGCCAGCGCGAACTGGCAGTAGCGGCCGATGTGCCGAGCCGTCTTGCGGTCCATGTAATCCTCGGGGTTGAAGCCCTTGACCTCGGCGGCGATCTTGGTGTCGAAGTTCGTCGTATCGAAATGCGTGATCCGGCCCACTCCGGAGACCCCTTCGACCATGTTCGACCACACTGTCTCGACGTCGTTGCCGATCGGAGTGATGAAGCCCATCCCGGTCACGGCCACACGTCGTCCGTTGGTTTTGACGTTCACGTAACTGAGGATACGGACGCGGCGGCCTACCGGCATCCTCACGGTGTGTGAAAACCTGGTCTTTTGTTTGGACTCCGTGTCCAAACAAGTTCAAAGGAGCTTGCGGAGGTCCAGGGCCAGCTGGAGGCGCAGGCGGCCGGCGGGGGTGTCCATCTCTGCCCCCAGGAGCTCGCGGAGCTTGTCCAGCCGGTACAGCACGGTATGGCGGTGCAGATTGAGGGCGGTGGCGGCATCCTTCACCGATCCGTGCAAGAGGTATGCCTCGAGAGTGGTGAGCAGCTGCTCGCGATTGCGGGTCTTGTGGTCGAGCAGGGGTCCGAGGCTGTGGGTGACGAACCGCTCCGCCAGGCGCGGGTTCTGGGTCAGCACGAGGTGGGGGATCACTTCGTCGTGCCCATGCGCCACTGCTTCCGGGCGCAGCTTGCGACCGGCTTCGATCGCCTGCTGCGCTTCCAGGTACGACCGCGAGATGCCGCGCAGCCCGGGGTGGTAGCCGCCGATGCCGGCGCGAACCCGTGCACGTGCGGTTCCGGATCGCTCGACAGCCTCCTGGTGCAGCCGGGTCACGAACTGGCGCGCCCCCTCCACCTGGCCGGCGGACTCGACGGGCCAGAGGGTGACGAGCGTCGACGGATCGGTAACGTGATGGATGGCGCCGCGTGGCACCTCGAGTGCGGCGGCCACCTCACCCAGCGCCTCGCCACCTCGCTCGCCGTCGCGACTGCCGACGACGAGCTTCGACACGACCGCTACGTATCCGGTCGCCGCGATCGGGAGGTTCAGCGCCAGCGCCTGCTTCTGCAGCTCTAGCTCGGAGTCGAAGTTGTCGCTGATGAGAGCATGGAACAGGCGCGCGCGGGCACGAGTGCCGCGCTGCATGTGCTGCTCGCGTGCATGGAGGTACGTCTTGGTGACCTCGGCCGCCACCTGGTCGAGCGCCACGAACACGTAGTTGGCGGTGAGCATGATCGCCTCGGGCGTTGCGTCCGGATGGCCACGCCACGAGCGCAGGATCGCTTCCCACGCCACCCGGGCGGCGATCCGGTAGGCGGCGAGAATCGGCTCGACCGACTGGCTGCTGCGGGCCTGCAGGATGCCGAGCTGGGCGACGCGGCGCAGCTCTTCATGGGTGGCCGGCCTGGCTTCGCGAGCGGTCGCGAGGAACAGGTCGAGGCCGGCTTCGCACGCCTTGGCGATGGCGTCGCGCTGGGGAGGCAGCCCTGTGGAGTCGTCCCAGTGGACGACGGCGACGACGGCACGGGCCATGTGGCGGGCGAGGCCCGCCCGCCGCCGCTCGAGCTCGGCCATGAGCGCCAGGGGCAGCTGCGGCACGGGTTTGGACTTCGCGGCCACCTTGGGGACAGCCCTCGCCATGCCCGGACTATACGGCTGCCGCCCTTTTTTAGGCCTCGGAGTCGAAGCCGGCTGTCAGCTTACTTCTTGACGAAGGCCAGGATGCGGCGCCAGGAGTCATCGCATGCTTCCTTCCACTGCTCGAAGGTGCGGTCGAAGAAGCTGTGCGGCGCACCCTCGTAGAAGTGCATCTCATGCGGGACCCCAGCTTCGCTCAGCTGGCGATCGAACTCGATGAAGTCTTCCCTTGGGGTGAAATCCGCCCCCGCGATCAGCATCAGCAGCGGAGCTTTCATCTTCGAGATATAGGGACGCGACCGCTCTGGCCGGCCGTAGAAGCCGATCGCGCCGTTGAGGTTTGGTTGGAATGCCGACTGATTCCAGGAGTTCGAGCCGCCGAAGCAGAACCCGACCGTGAACACAGACTTCACGGCCCCGCCTTCCTTCGACTTGAGGTATGCGATGGCGGCCGCAACATCCGCCGCGATCGTCTCCGGGATTGTCTTCTCGAGATACGGTTTGTAATCGAAGCTCTCGTCACGACTCCCCATGCCGGCGGTACGACCGAAATAGTCGATGGCAACAGCGTCGATGCCCGTTTCCGCGAAACGCTGGGCAAGGTCTTTGTAGAAATGGTGCAACCCCCGCACGTCGGGGAGCACCACCATGCCCGCGCCGGTCGGCTTCGAGGCGCGCGCGAAATACGCCATGAGCTTATTTCCGTCGGCGGCGGTGAGGGTCATGTCACCCTGATCGGCGGCGGCTCCGCCTATTGGAGGCAGCGGCGGGCGGGCGTCATCTGAGTAGCACATGGGTCGATTCTCCAATACATTGGTTGACGATGAAGATCGAGAGCACCACCTTTACACAGGCCGACGTGCAGGCGTTCCTCGACAGCCAGGTCGCCCGCGAACGTAGCCTGCTGGCCGGCCGCCTGGAGAAGGCCTCAGAAAGGCTGGCCCAAATCGCCCCTCGCATCAAGGCCGGCAGCGGTGCCGACAGTTGGAGTGACCACGAGGTGCTCGCCCACATCGCGGTGCTCTCGAAGTTCTATGGCGTCATCGTCCACCGGATCACGAGCGGGCAGATGACCGAAGTCGACCTGATGGGCAATGTCAACCTGCGCGACGTCGCCGGCGAGCAGATGGCGCAGGTCGAACCCGCGGAGCTGCTGCGGATGATCCTGGCGGACCACGCCCGCACCGCGAAGCTGTTGCGCACCATTGAGCCCGGGGCGCTGCGCCGCGAGGCGAAAGCTGAAGGCATTGGCACGGTGACCGCGGAGTTCGTCGCCCGCTATCCCCTGATCAGCCACCTCGAGGAGCACGTCGACCAGCTCGAGCGATCCCTGGGTCAGTCGGTCGCGACCTCGGAGTAGCCGAGGCGGCGGAGCTCCGTGCGAATGGTCTCGGCTGCCCGGTCCATCATGGCCGGGTCGGGATCGGGGTCCTGGTTCCCGAAGTCGAGGTCGTGCGCGGCCCGAATCGGGACGACGTGGAAATGCGCGTGCGGCACCTCCAGGCCGGCCACCATCAGGCCGATGCGAGCCGGCTTGAAACCCGCCATCTGCGCCCGCCCGATCCATTGCGCAACGTTGGCGAGGTGGGCGAGAAGGTCCGCGTCGAGATCGATCCAGTGGTCGACCTCCTTTCGCGGCACCACCAGCGAATGTCCAGGGCGCAGGGGACGGTTGGAGAGGAACACCACGCAGAGGTCGTCCTTCCAGACGAATCGAGCACCCAGCTCGCCATTGATGATCCGGGTGAAGAGGGTCGCCACCCTAGATTCGGGGTTCCCAGTCGAAGAACCGGATCGCCACCACCAGGCCGCCGATCCCCCACGCGCCAACGATGAGCAGGTCATTGGTCTGCAGGCCTGAACCGCTCAGCTGAAAAAACGACGCGACCAGCGCGTCCGCGAAGTGCCTTATCGGAAAGATCTTGGACACCAGGTCGAGCCAGGCCGGCGGGTTCTGCAGCGGTATGAAGACGTTCGAGATGAACAGCAGCGGCAGCACCGACGCGTTGACCACGGCCGGCGCGGCGTCCGAATTCGGGATCACCGTCGTGACGGCCACTCCAAGCGCGCTGAACGATGCCGCTCCCACGATCAGCGTCAAAGCGAACGCCGGCAGTGTGCCTGTCGGCAGAGTCGCGTGATAAAAGGTCGCGCCGAAGGCCGCACAGATGGCCACCAGCAGGATCGCGATAAGGACCGCATGCGAGATGCGAGCGAACATGTATGCCCACACAGGCAGTGGCGAGCCATGTAGTCGTTTGAGCGCGCCGGAGTCGCGAGCAAAAGTCAACCCGATGGCGATGTTCGTGTAGCAGGCCGTGATCACAGAGAACGCCGAGATCGCCGGCACATAGAAGGTCGCCACATTGACAGTCACACCTGGCGCCACCCGGATTGTCCCGCTGCCAAAGATCACCGAGAAGATGACCAGGAACATCAACGGAAAGACGAGCGTGAAGAAGGCCGATGCAGGGTTGCGCACAAACGCTTTGTTGATGAAGTAGACCTGCCTCAGCGCAAGCTGGACGTCGCTCATTCCCTCGCCCCCGAAGAGGAGAGATCCTTGGTGATCTCGAGGTAGACGTCTTCGAGCGAGGGGCGCGACACCTCGAGTCCCTCGAGCGGGATACCGCTCTGGACCGCCCATGAGGTGAGGTCGTAAAGCATTTTCGTCGGATCCGTCGTCCGCAGCTCCACTGTGCTGCCGTCGATGCGCGCATCGGGGCGCAACCGCTCGGGCAGGTCGGTCGCCGGGGGGAGCTGAAAACGGACGATCGCCGCCGCCTTTTCGCGTCCCGCCAGCGTGTCCGGCGTTCCCTCCGCGACGATCTTGCCCGCCGCGATGATGGCCACCCGATCGGCCAGGTACTGGACCTCGTCCATCGAATGCGAAGTCAGGAAGATGGTCTTGCCCAGGCCGGCGAGCCCCTTGATCACCTCCCATGCGTTGCGGCGCGCGCCAGGATCGAATCCGGACGTCGGCTCGTCAAGGAAGAGGAGACGAGGGTCCCCCGCCAGGGCGATGGCCACGTCGAGACGGCGCTTCTGGCCGCCCGAAAGCTTGGTGACCCGAGAATCCTTCTTCTCGGTCAGGCCGACCAACCCGATCACCTCGTCGCGTGGACGGGGCTTGGGATAGTAGCCACGAAACATCTCCACCGTCTCCGCGACGGTCAGATAGGGGTCGACGCCAGAGGTCTGCAGGACGATCCCGAGCTGTTCCTTGAGCCGCCGATCGTTGCTCGCGGGGTCGAACCCGAGGACGGATGCCTTGCCCGAATCTCGCTTCCGAAAGCCCTCGAGGATCTCGACTGTGGTCGTCTTTCCGGCGCCGTTGGGGCCCAGAAGAGCGAAGACCTCGCCCTCGTCGACACGCAGGCTGATCCCGCGCACCGCCTCCACCGGCCCATACGACTTACGAAGATCGACGATCTCCACAGCCACCGCCGCCAAGGTGCTGCGATCCTACCGGAACTCGGTTC
>DATINX010000057.1:0-8466 GCA_035473835.1 Candidatus Dormiibacterota bacterium
AGAAAGAGGTGGCGACTCTGGACCGCCGGTATCCCGGGTCGGTGCCGCTGCCGCCGGATTGGGGCGGCTACGCGCTGCGGCCCGCCTGGATCGAGTTCTGGGAAAACCGTGCCGATCGCCTGCACGACCGCCTCCGCTACGTCCGCACGCGCCAGGGCGGTTGGCGCCTGGAGCGCCTGTCCCCCTAAACCCAGTGCAGGGCGCCGGATGCCACTTGCCGGTGGATCGGCCTAGGCGACCGGGCGCGGCGGCGAAGCCGCGGCGCTGAAGCCGGCTCCGTCTCCTGCGCGCGCTCGGTCACGCATCTGAGCGATGCGCTCCCTCGCGTGCTCGTCGTCTCCTTGGCTCCGGTCGCCGATGCCGCCCACCGGCCGCGAGGCCCCGCCGCCCTACACTAAGCTCGCCCCGTATGACCGGGAACGAGATCCGCACACGTTTTCTAGAGCATTTCGCGAGTCGGGAGCATCAGGTTCTGCCCAGCGCGCCGCTGGTGCCGCAGGCGGACCCGAGCACGCTCTTCATCTCGGCTGGAATGCAGCCGCTCAAGCCCTACTACCTGGGCTTGAGCCAGCCGCCCGCGCCCCGGCTCGCGAGCTGTCAGAAGTGCCTTCGGACCGGCGACATAGACGAGGTGGGGAGGACCGACCGTCATCACACCTTCTTCGAGATGCTGGGCAACTTCGCGCCGACGGGCGACTACTTCAAGGAGACCGCAATCCCGCTTGCGTGGGAGCTGGTGACGCAGCGATTCGGGATGCCGGTAGAGCGGCTGCGCGTCACGATTCACCCGAGCGACGACGAAGCCCACGCGATCTGGATTCAGCAGCCCGGCATGACCGCGGAGCACATCACCAGGCTGGAAGACAACTGGTGGGGACTGGGCGCGGGACCGTGCGGGCCCGACTCCGAGATCTGGTGGGACCGCGGCCGCGAAATCGGCTGCGGTCGCGAGGACTGTGTCCCCGATCATTGCGACCGCTTCACGGAGTTCTGGAACCTCGTGTTTCCGCAATACGACCAGCGCGGGCCAATCGCGGGCACGTCGGGCGAGGCGGTGCTGCGAGGAGTGGCGGACGGCAGCCTGGTGCCTCTTAAGAAGCCTGCGATCGACACGGGTATGGGACTGGAGCGAATCAGTTACATCCTCCAGGGCAAGAGCAATGTATTCGAGACCGATCTGTTCGAGCCGATCATCAACCGGATTCGGTCCCTGTCCGAGAAGCAATCGGAATTTTCAGAGCGAATCGTTGCCGACCACGTTCGCGCGGCTTGCTTCGTGATGCTGGACGGCGTGGCGCCGAGCAATGAGGGACGCGGCTACGTGCTGCGCCGCCTGATCCGCCGAGCAACGCTTCACGCTGAACGGTTGGCGATGCATGCCCAGGTCGGCCAGGTCGTCGACGATGTCGACGCTGTGATGAGCGTGCGATACCCCGATCTGTCTCAACAGAAGGAGCTGATCCGCGCTGGGATCAATCAGGAAGCCGCTCGATTCCAGCGCACCCTCAGTGAGGGTATGGAACGGTTCGAGCGAATCATCGTCAAGCATCCGAAGGTGATCTCTGGGGCTGACGCCTTCCTGCTTCACGACACGTTTGGGTTTCCGATCGACCTCACGCGAGAGCTGGCGGCTGAACGTGGTCTCAAAGTCGACGAAGAGGGCTTCAAGATGGCGATGGCCACTCAAAAAGACCGATCGCGCCGTGAAGTCCCGCGCGGTTGGACTGCGGTGAAGGAGTTTCCGAAGTCGGAGTTCACCGGCTACGAGGAGCTCACGACGCAAACCTCGATCGTCGCCATCCGCAAGGACGGCCGGCCGGCCGATCGCGCTACCGAAGGCGAGGACGTCGAGGTGTTCCTCGAGCGCACTCCTTTCTACGCCGAGTCGGGCGGGCAGGTCGGTGACACCGGCACCATCTCCAGCCCCGGCGGTCACATGCGCGTCGAGGACACGCAGAAACCCGCGGAGGGCGTCAGCGCCCACCTGGGGTCAGTGGTCACCGGAGAGCTTCGGGTCGGCGAACCAGCGACGGCGACAGTCGACGCGGCCCGCAGGCGGCAGATCGCCCGCCACCATTCGGCTACGCACCTCCTCCACAAGGCGCTGCGCGAGACGCTCGGAGAAAATGTTCAGCAGAAGGGCTCGTGGGTCGGACCCGACCACACCACTTTCGACATCCCGCTCAACCGGGCCATCACCGACGACGAGCTCGAGCGCGTCAATCGTCTCGTGATGGATAAAGTCCGCGAGGCCCTTCCGTTTCACGAGAGCTACAAGTCCCTCGACGAGGCCGTCGCACAGGGTGCGATGCACCTTTTCGAGGAAAAGTACGGAGACGTCGTGCGCGTGGTGTGCTTCGGCGACTGGACCTGCGAGCTGTGCGGGGGTACCCACGTGGCGAGCAGCGCCGACGTCGGGCCGGCCCTGATCGTCTCCGAGTCGAGCATCGGATCGGGTCTTCGCCGCATCGACCTGGTCGCGGGCGAAGCCGCGGACGAGCTGATCCGGCGTGAGCGACGCATCATTTCCGAGCTCACACGATCGTTCAACACCACCCCGAACCACCTCCCCGAGCGGGTGGAATCGCTGCGCGCCCAGCTCAAGGAGGCGGAACGCAGGCTGAAGACGCTGTCGGATCAACTCCGCTCGGCCAAGGTCAAGGGCCAGGGTGGCAACGGCCTGGCCGTCAAGAAGGGCAAAGTACCGTTCGTGATCGAGACGGTGGAGGCCTCAAACAGCGAGGAGCTTGCCGCCTATGCCGACCGCTACCTCGAGATGGTGGAATCCGGAGTCGTAACCGTTGTGGCCGGCGATCAGTTTGTGATCAAGGTGTCCAAGGATCTGACGCCTGAATACGATGCTGCCCGCCTGGCGTCTTTGGTGGGCAAGGGTGGCGGCCAGCGGCACATCGCACGCGGCAGGCTCACCGTCCCTTCATCCGAGGCGTTCAAGCGCCTGGAAGAGGCGCTGGGAGTCGGGCCCGAGTGACGAAGTTCAAGTTCCTCCGCAAGCGCAGCGACTACTACAGGCACTTCACCGTCCTGGACATCGGCACCGACCTCATCAAGGTCCTGGTGGTGCGCCGGGACGGGCTCGACGGCGAAGTGCTCGGCGTGGGGCGCGAGCCCCAGGCGCCGGCTGCGATGTCAGGGGGCGCGATCGCCGACCTCGAGTCGGTGATCCAATCCTGCAACCGGGCCCTGGAAGCGGCCGAGGACATGGCCAAGACAGTTCCCGGCCAGGTGGTGGTGGGCATCGCCGGTGAGTTGATCAAAGGCTTCTCCTCGACGATCGCCTACCCGCGAGAGGACTCCAAGGGCCGCGTGCGGTCTGGCGAGGTGTCGGCGATGCTCCAGATGGTTCAGCGCCGCGCCCTTCGCGAGGCGCAGCACCTGCTCGAGCTGGAGCGGAGCTACGGCCAGCTCGAGGCCCGCCTCGTGCATTCGGCCATCACCAACATCAGGGTCGACGGCTACCCGGTCACCAACCCCGTCGGCTTCACGGGCAGGAACCTCGAGATCACGGTGTTCAACACCTTCGCGCCGATGACCCACATCGACGCCATCGACACGGTGGTGCGCGAGCTCGACCTCGAGCTGGCCGCTGCCGTCGCGCAGCCTTACGCACTCGCGCGGGCTTGCGCAAGCGAGGAGACGTGGGCGGAGGGCGGGATCTTCGTCGACATCGGCGGTGGCACCACGGACGTGGCGCTCGTTCGCGACGGCGGCGTCGAGGGCACGCGCATGTTCAACCTCGGAGGACGCGCTTTCACGCGCCGGCTCGCCCTGGCTTTCGGCCTCAGCTACGAGGAGGCGGAGGCGCGCAAGCTCCGGCATTCCGAAGGCCTGCTGTCAGCCGATCAGCACCGCCAGGTTTCAGAGCTCCTCGGTGCTGACGCGGAGGTCCTGCTGCAGGGGCTCGCGCTGAGCCTGAAGGAGCTATCCAGGGGCGACCGGCTGCCGGCCAACATCTATCTATGCGGAGGTGGCAGCCTCCTGCCCGAGCTCACGCTCGAGATGGTCAAGAACCATTGGGCGGCGGGGCTGCCGTTCCCCCGCGAGCCGCACATCCGTCACCTGGTGCCGCCGGACGTACGCAATCTCACCGATTCGACAGGCCAGCTTTCCAGCCCGCAGGACATCGCTCCGATGGGCCTGGCCAACCATGCCTTGAGGACCGAAGCGGAGGACCGGGCCCGTATGAACACAGTCATGCGCCGGGTCCTAAGCGGTATAAAGGTATGAATTTCGCCTCGCCAAGAGACCTGTAAACGCCATGGCAACCATTCCCATTTACGTCGAAACAGAGGAAGAGATCCCCGAGGTCGTCGAGCGCCTGCGCCGTTATCGCGGCGACGACACGATGCTGGTCCTGCCCATGCGTTCGCGTATCGGGCAGAGCCGATTCAACTTCCAGCTGCTTCGCAACTACGCCGCGCGCATGGGCAAGCGGGTCACGGTCGTGTGCGACGACCCGGCGGTCCAGAAGATGGCTGCGGAGAGCGGCTTTGCGGTTTTCGGCGCGGTCGGCCCGCTCGGAGAGGGAATCGCTTCAGAGCCCGAAGAGGAGCCACCGCCGCGACGCTGGTGGCAGCGCCGGATGTCCGCGCCGGTGACCCACGTCGGGGTGGCGGCGCCGACCAAGCTGCTCACCAAGAGCGCGACCGAGGTCAAGCCCGGCCGGACGCTGCTTTATGTCGCGGCGGCTGCCGTGCTGCTGGTCGGGCTGCTCGGGCTGGCGATCTTCGTTCCATCGGCCTCGGTCACGCTGGTCGCCCAGGCGCAGCCGTTCTCGCAGCGAGACGTCGAGATCCAGGCCCAGCCCAACAAGGCGCCGATTCGCGTGCGCGTCAGCGTCATTTCGCGGAACGAGTCACAGGGCTTCAAGACCACCGGCGTCAAAGCGGTGCAGCTCGCCCCGGCGACAGGTTCGATATTGCTATCGAACAACTGCAAGCAGCCCGCCAACCTACAACCACCGCCCAAGGGAATCGTCAGCAAAGCCGGCACCAGGTTCGTGAACACGAACGGGATCCAGTTCGCGCAGACCTCCGGCGACGTCACGGTGCTATGGGGTCAGACCGGAACAGCGTCGATCCAGGCGGTGACGCCGGGCACCTCCGGCAACGTCGGTGACCACACGATCACCGATTGGTCTCAGTCCGACCCGAACCCGTACAGCTGCTTCACGGTCACGAACCCACAGGCGACGGGCAACGGCACGGACCCCTCGTCCACTCCGCAGATGACCGAGACGGACTTCGATGCCGCTCGCGCGCAGCTCGAGCAGGAGCTGCACCAATCGATCGCGCAGCAGCTCGCCGCCGGAGTGCAGAAGGGTGAGAAGCTCAGCGAGGCGATCATCTACAAGGCACCCGTCTTCAACACCGACCACCAGCCCAACGATGCGGTGCCGAGCTTCAGCGGGACGATGACGGTCGTCGGCGAGGGTGACTACTACTTCGACTCGGACGTGACGAAGGCCTTCCAGGACTACCTCGCGCAGCGCGTGCCCAACGATCAGCAGCTGCTGACGGAAAGTGGCACCCAGGTGAGCTACCGGCTGCTGAGCGCGAGCGCCAACGGCAACCTGACGTTCGTGGGCAGCGCGACCGCCTACATCGCCTCCAAGCTCGACGAGGCCAAGGTGAGATCCCAGATCGTCGGCAGGCCCGTGACCAGCGCCAAGATCTATCTGCAGTCGCTGGGCGTCAAGTCCGTGGTCATCAAAGAGCTGCCGATGACGCTGCCGCTGATGCCCGTGCTCTCCAACCACATCGCGATTCACTATGTGGTCGAGTCCGGAGCCGTGCCGACAACGACCACACCCACAACGACGACACCGTCAACGAGCCCATCCCCATAGCACGAGCGGTGCGAATTCTCGCCGTGGATCCCGGGACCAAGCGTGTCGGCCTCGCATTGAGCGACCCGAGCGAGACCATCGCCCAGCCACTGGAAACCGTGGCGGCGGAGCCCGGCGAAAGCCTGGCGGTGCGGTTGGCAGAAATCGCGCGCACCCACGATGCGGCGCGCGTGATCGTCGGGCTGCCTTTGCGGCTAGACGGCTCGAGTGGCCCTGAGGCGGGAGCCGCACGGAGGCTGGCCGAGGCGATTCGGCGCGAATCGGGCCTGCCGGTAGAGCTCGTGGACGAGCGCCTGACCAGCGTCGCCGCAGAGCGCGCGATGATCCAGGGCGGCGTCCGGCGGGAGCAGCGCCGTCAGGGTGTCGATCGGGTGGCGGCTACGATCTTGCTGCAGAGCCATCTCGACCACCGCCGGAGACAGAAGTCTGGCTGACGACGAAGAACACCCACAGCACGTCACGCTGATCGACGAGGCCGGCCGCGAGCGCCAGTTTCAGCTTCACGACGCGTTCGACCACGAGGGCTCGGTGTACTACCTGGTCGAAGACGCGGACGATCCGGCGCAGGTCCTGCTGCTGCGCGAGGCAGAGGGCGGCCTCGAGACGGTCGAGGGTGAAGAGTTCCAGCGCGTCATCGCCGCCCTCGAGGAGGATGAGGTCGAATGAAACGGCTTGCGATCATCCTGGTCGTGATCGCCGCGCTCGGCTTCGGTACGTCGCGCAGCCTGGACTGGTGGAACTACAACGTGAGCACGCCGGTTTCTTCGACAAGCCACACGGTCGTCTTTCATGTCGACCAGGGCGAGCTCGCCAGCCAGATCGGGGACGACCTCTTCGCCCAGCACCTGATCCGCGATCGCAATGCATTCGACCTCTACGTCCGGATGACGAATGCCGCGCCCAAGTTCCAGGCGGGCACGTTTCTCCTCAACAGCAATATGAGCCTCTCGCAGATCATCGACGCGCTCCAGCACGGGCGGCCGGACCAGCTGGCGGTGACCATCCCCGAGGGCTTTCCCCTCAAGTTTCAGGCGCAGTACGTGGAGAGGTCGGGCATCGGCACCGCCGCCGACTACTTGAAGACGGCGCAGGATCCGACGGTGGCCGCGGCCTACGACTTCCTGAAGTCGCGTCCGTCGAACGCCGACCCGGCACTCGAGGGTTACCTGTTCCCGGACACGTACCTGGTCGACCGCAGTGTGGGCGTCAAGGAGCTCATCAAGGCGCAGCTCGACCAGTTCGGCAACGTGTTCTCGGCGGACCTGCGCCAGCAGGTCACGCAGGCGACCGCGGCGCGACCGGCCGAATCGGTCGAAGCCATCGTCATCCTCGCGTCGATGGTCGAACGCGAAGCCAACAAGGACTCGGATCGCGGCAACGTGTGCAGCGTTTACTACAACCGCCTGAAGGCCGGCATGCCGCTCGGCGTCGACGCCACCTTGCTGTACGGGCTCGGTAGGCTCACGCCCGAGCCCACCTACGCGGAGCTCCAGCTGAAAACGCCGTTCAACACCCGGACCCACGCAGGGCTCCCGCCCGGCCCGATCAGCAATCCAGGCAAGGCGGCGCTGCTGGCCTGCATCAATCCGCCGCAGACGAACTACCTTTACTACTTCACCGACCCGCAGGGCGTCACGCACTTCGAGACGAACCAGAATGATTTCTGTCGCGACCTGCGCAGCCACGGCATGAACTGCTGACACACCGCATCTTTCTGCTCGGGCACGGGATCTCCTACTCCGCCAGCCCGGCGATGCACAATGCCGCCTTCGCGGCGGTCGGGCTCGACTGGAGCTACGAGCTGCTCGACGTGCCGGCTGAGCGGTTGCGAGACGCCGTTGACGGGTTGCGCGCGGTTGAAGTCGCGGGCGCCAACGTCACCATCCCGTACAAGCTCGCCGTCATGGACCACCTCGACACGGTGGATGCGGAGGCGATTCGCGCCCGGGCCGTCAACACGATCGCGAGGGAAGGCACGCGATTGGTGGGATACAACACCGATGTCGCCGGCGTTCGCGCCGCCGTCGCCGATGTCGGGCTCGAACCTCGGGGAGCCGACGTCGTCATCCTCGGGGCCGGCGGGTCGGCCCGCGCCGCCGCCCTGGCGCTCGAAGGCGCCCACCTGACGTTTGTCGCCAGGCGCCCCGACGAGGTGGACGTACCGGGGCGGGTGATCGGCTGGAGCGACCCCGACTGGGGCGCGAAGGCTCGCACCGCCGACCTCCTGCTCAACGCGACGCCGCTGGGCAGGAGGGACGAGATGCCGCTCAGGCCCAACGCGCTCCCCCGCGCAGGCGCCGTCATCGACCTCGTGTATGTGAGCGGGGGCACCCCGCTCGTGCGCAAGGCGAGGTCGCTCGGTCTTCGCACCGCCGACGGCTGGGGAATCCTCCTCGCCCAGGGCGCCCGATCGTTCGAAATCTGGACAGGAAAACCGGCTCCGCTCGATGCTATGCGCCAAACTCTCCCGGAATGAGCCAGACGGCCGGCATCAACCATGTGCTGGTGGCCGTCGTCTGGGCCGTCGTGGGATTCGGAGGCGGCTGGCTCGTACGCTGGGGCTCGGTCAAGCTAGCCAAGCTCGAAGACCTCGCGCCCGG
>DATINX010000058.1:0-16717 GCA_035473835.1 Candidatus Dormiibacterota bacterium
CCTGATGGAAGGCGACCCGTTCGCGATCGTCGAGGCGATGACGATTGCGGCGATCGCCACCCGCTGCGAGCACGGCTACCTCTACGTACGCACGGAATATCCGCTGGCGCGGCACCGCATCGAGAACGCGATCGCGCAGGCACGCGAGGGCGGCTACCTGGGCGGCGACATAGCCGGCTCGGGCATGCGCTTCGACATCGAGGTTCGCCGGGGAGCCGGCGCCTACATCTGTGGCGAGGAGACTGCGCTCTTCAACTCGATCGAAGGGAAGAGGGGAGAGCCGCGCAACAAGCCGCCGTTTCCGGTCCAGTCAGGCCTCTTCGGCAAGCCGACGCTGGAAAACAACGTCGAGACCCTGGTCAACGTCCTCGACATTGTTGTCGACGGCGGCGCCACGTTCGCCGCCTCCGGCACTTCGGAGTCGACGGGCACCCGCCTGTTCTGCCTCTCGGGCCACATCCGCCGGCCCGGCGTCTACGAGGTCCCGATGGGAATATCGCTCCGTGCGCTCATCGAGGTGGCTGGTGGCGTTGGTGAAGGCAGGCGACTCCAGGCGGTTCTCCTGGGGGGCGCTGCGGGCTCGTTCGTCACCGAGAAACAACTCGATGTGCCGCTGAGCTTCGAGGGCACTCGCGCAATCGGCGCCACTCTGGGATCGGGCGCCGTGATGGTCCTCGACGACACCGCGGACCTGGAGTCCGTGCTGCTGCGGATCGCGCGCTTCTTCCGTCACGAATCATGCGGCCAGTGCGTTCCGTGCCGCGTCGGCACGAAACGGCAGGAGGAGATCCTTCATCGGCTGCTGGTGGATCGCGACACGTCGCGCCGCGAAAGCGATATCGCCCTTCTCTCCGACATCGCACAGGCGATGCGCGACGCGTCGATCTGCGGGCTGGGCCAGACGGCGGCGAGCGCGATTCAATCTGCTGTGATCCAGCTGAAGGTGCTCGATGGCTAACCCCGTTTTCGTCGGCGTGCCAAGGCGGATGCTCGACGTGACCATCGACGGCCACGTCGTGAAGGTGATGGAGGGGATGACGATCCTCGACGCATGCCGGCAGGTGCGCATCGACACCCCGACCCTCTGCAACCTGGAGACCCTGACGCCCGTGAACGTATGCCGCGTCTGCGTCGTCGAGTTGGAGGGATCGCGAGTCCTCGTCCCCGCCTGTTCACGCAAGGTTGAGGCCGGCATGAAGATCCGCACCGACTCTGACCGGGTGCGCCACAGCCGGCGTCTGGTGCTGGAGCTGCTCGGCTCGTCGGTCGACATGTCGCTTTGCGCGCCAGAGGTGCATGGGTGGATGCAGCGATATGGCGCCCAGCCGCAGCGGTTCGGATCCGATGCGGCCACCGTCGCGCAGCCGGTGAAGATCGACAACGACCTTTACGTGCGCGACTACTCGCGCTGCATCCTTTGTTACAAGTGTGTCGAGGCCTGCGGTGTCGACGCGCAGAACACATTCGCCATCGGTGTCGCCGGCCGCGGGTTCGATTCGCACATCTCCACCGAGTTCACTGTTTCGCTGCCGGAATCTGCGTGCGTCTACTGCGGCAACTGCATCGGCGTTTGCCCGACCGGCGCCCTCATGTTCAAGAGCGAGCACGACATGCGGCAGGCAGGCACGTGGGACGAGAGCCGTCAGCACGTGACCGAGACCGTGTGTCCCTACTGCGGCGTCGGCTGCATGCTCGAGCTCCACGTGCAGGACAACTCAATAGTCAAGGTGACCTCACCTCTCGACAACAGCGTGACGTCAGGCCACCTGTGCGTGAAGGGACGCTTCGGCTTCCAGTTCGTGCAGCGCCGCGGGAAAGACTAGCTCTCGGTTACGACCGCCATGGGTTTTAGGTCGATGGTCAGGTTGATGTGGTCCTGGATCACCGGGAGCCAGGGGACGGCGGGCTTGACGCTGATATCGACCGCGGTTCCGTTGACGAGCTCCTTCAGCTGCTGCCGCGCCGCCTCGACCCGCATCCCTTTGATCCGCGCCTTGAGCTCGCCCACGTTGACATTGGGCACCATGACGCCGATCGCTGACGCACGGAGCGTGACAACCCCGCTGGAGCCGGAGCCCACCACGACGTAGCTCGTCTTGATCGGATCAGACGTCAGCTGAAACCCCTTGGGAATTTTCTGGTCCAGAGTCGCCCGCATGAGCGAGTCGGCCTGGACCTCCGAGAAAGCGGTGGCGCCGAGAGAGCCGGTGATGGTCATCGTGAAGGTCGATACATGGTCCCCGACGCCGTGGTCGGAGGTGACCTTAAGGGTGGGCTGTCCGTCCGCGGCGTAAGTCAATCCGCCCGCCTGGGCCTTCAGCACGCCGTCGAGATCATGCCGGACCTGCGCGCTCAGCAAGGACCGAACGCTGTCCAGGTCCGTCTGCTGGACGACTGGAGTCGACGTCGTGGTGGCGCCGCCCGTAATTGGTTGGGGATTGGTGACCTTCAACTGGGTCGGGTAGTTCGGCTGTCCAGACTTTAGGCCGCCAATCCTGTCGATCGTGTGCGCGGCCACGTTGTATGCGGGACCCGTCTCCGCAGCGACGACCGCTACGGGCACGTGTGCGGGGGAGTTGGCGGGAACGGTGATCTTCGACTGAGTCCAAAAACAGGGAGAGCAAACGTCCTGATGGACGTCTACGACCACTGGCTGCGAGCAGGCCGGCGAGCAGTAGAACTCCACGGTCCCCTGCGCGGCCGTCCCGCCGGCCGCGGGGACGCTCACGGTGCCCTGCATGGTGTCGGTGACGTCCGCCTGGATGCGGGTGGTGGCCAGGTCGCTGCTGGTCGGCCCGCCGGTGATGGTCCGGTTCGCCGCGAGCTTCGAGGCCGGTATGGAAACCTTGATCGTGGCCGTTTCCATGAACACCAGGCTTCCCAACGCTGCCGCGGCGAGAGCCACTGCGCTGAGGAGGTACGCGGGCAGGAGAGGATTGCGAGACCCCATGAAGACGTAACGATAGACGAGCCCTCCGGGTTTCCTGGCCCCCATAATTCGGGATGTGCCGATCGTCTGGAGCGACGTCCCCGAAGCCAACGAGCTGCTCGAGAGCGATCCCCTGGCCCTGCTGATAGGGCTGGTCCTGGATCAGCAGATCAAGATGGAGAAAGCGTTTCGAGGCCCATACGACTTGAAGCAGCGGCTGGGTGGCCTGGACGCCCAAAAGATCGCGACGATGGACCCCGACAAGCTGGTCAAGGTGTTCCGGGAGCGGCCGGCCCTGCACCGTTTCCCCGGCAGCATGGCCGCGCGCGTCCAGGCGCTGTGCCAGGCGATCGTGAAGGACTACGGGGGCGACGCCGGCGCGGTCTGGACCCAGGCTCGGGACGGCGATGACCTTGCGGCTCGCATCAAGAAGCTTCCGGGCTTCGGCGACATGAAGGTGAAGATCCTGGTCGCCATCCTGGCGAAGAAGTTCGACGTCAAGCCCGCGGGCTGGGAGAAGCACGCGGCCAACTGGCACACGGTGGCCGACGTCGATTCGGAAGAGTCCATGGCGCATGCGCGCGAAGTGAAGCGGGAGATGAAGGCGGGGAACCACCCCTAGTCATTCTGGTAGGCTCACGTTCCGGCCCGGACGTAGGACCCGGGCGGAAAGCCTAGACGAGCGGAGTTTGGAGTTCAGATGAGAGAGTGCACGCCCACCCTGGAGGAATCCCGGGCCCTGGCACAAAACCATTCTTTGATCCCGGTGTACCGGGAAGTGCTGGCCGACATGCTGACCCCGGTCCGCGCCTATTCGCTCCTCTGTCCGGCGGAAACGCCTGGCTTCCTCCTCGAGAGCGTCGAAGGCGGCGAGCGGCTCGCCCGATACTCGTTCATCGGCTATCAGCCGATGCCGCTCGACCTCGGCGATGGCGACCCTCTGCCGGCCCTGCGGGCGGTCGCCGCCGAGTCGACCGTGCCCGGCATTCCGCGCTTCCACGGGGGTGCTGTCGGCTACCTCGGTTACGAGGCGGCCCGGCACTTCGAGAGGCTGCCGGTCGCGGCCGGCGCGCCGCCGCCGATGCCGGAGTCGGCATTTCTCCGCGCGGAGGACCTGGCGATATTCGACCACGTCACGCGCCGTCTTCGGTTACTCACCATCCACAGGCCCGATCGGGAGGACTATGGCGACGCGGTGGCCCGCATCGACGAGATGGAAAGGCGGCTGGCGGC
Organism: Candidatus Dormiibacterota bacterium; assembly: GCA_035473835.1. GTDB lineage: Bacteria > Chloroflexota > Dormibacteria > Dormibacterales > Dormibacteraceae > UBA10449. Next base: position 4,163 of record DATINX010000058.1, read on the forward strand.
CGATCATGTGGCGGCTTCGCAGGCCGGCGTAGATGGTGGGCGGTGGGAGCCGAACATGAGCCCCGGCCAGTTCCACGCGATGGTGGATGCGGCGCGCGAGCACATCCTCGCGGGCGATGCCTTCCAGGTCGTGGTCTCACAGCGGTTTCGCAAACACCTGGCGGCCAGCCCGTTCGATGTGTACCGCTCCCTCCGCGCGATCAACCCCTCGCCGTACATGTTCTTTCTCGCGTTAGGCGGCAACCGCCACGTCGTCGGCACATCGCCTGAGAAGCTCGTGCAGGTCGAGGGACGGCGCGTTGAGACCCGGCCCCTTGCCGGCACACGTCGCCGCGGCGCCGATCCCGCCGAGGATGCGCGTCTGGAGAAAGAGCTCCTCAGCGACCTGAAGGAGCGCGCCGAGCACGTGATGCTGGTGGACCTCGGGCGCAATGACGTCGGCCGCGTTGCGCGGCCGGGCACCGTGAGCGTCGACCGGCTCATGGAAGTGGAGCGCTACTCGCACGTGATGCACATCTCTTCGACCGTGAGCGGCGAGCTGAAGGATGGAGCGACGTCGCTCGACGCGCTGCGCGCGGCGTTCCCCGCGGGCACAGTGTCGGGCGCGCCCAAGATCCGCGCCATGGAGATCATCGCCGACCTCGAACCAGACCAGCGTGGCGTGTACGCGGGAGCCCTTGGCTACGTGAGCTTCGGGGGCAACCTCGACATGGCGATCACGCTCCGCACCATCGTGATCGCCGACAGCATCGCGTACGTGCAGGCAGGCGCCGGCGTCGTCGCCGACTCGCGACCCGAGCGCGAGTTCGAAGAGACGCTCGAGAAGGCGGGCGCGATGTTCAAGGCGATCGAGATGGCGGAGGGCCTGTGATGGGCGCGGCGCCGAACGCTCGGCTCGCGATCATCGACAACTACGACTCGTTCACGTACAACCTCGTTCAGTATCTCGGCGAGCTGGGGGTCGAGCCCGCGGTTTTCCGCAACGACGAGATCACGGTCGGCGAGCTGGCCGGCTACGACGGCATCGTCATCTCGCCGGGGCCGGGGACGCCTGACGACGCCGGCGTTTCGAATGAGGCGATCAAAGAGCTCACCGGGAAGGTGGCGATCCTCGGCGTCTGCCTGGGCCACCAGTGCCTCGGCCAGGCTCTGGGCGCGCGGGTCGTTCGCAACGTGCCGGCCCATGGCAAAACGTCATGGATCCGACATGACAATTCCGGCGTCATGGCGGGCGTCGCCGATCCGTTCGAGGCCACGCGATACCACTCGCTGATCGTGGATCGTGCGTCGCTGCCGCCTGAGCTTGTGGTCACCGCCTGGACGACGGACGGAACCGTGATGGGGCTCCGGCATTCGAGGCATCCGACCTACGGCGTCCAGTTTCATCCAGAATCGGTGCTCACCAAAGAAGGCAAGAAGATTCTGGCCAACTTCATCAGGCGCGCTGCGAGGAACGGGTCGTGATCGAGTCGATCGCCAGGTTGGTGCGGTGCGAATCCTTGAGTGAGGCCGAAGCGGCGGCGGCCTTCGAGACGATCATGCGAGGCGACGCGACACCCGTCCAGATTGCGGGCTTCATGGTGGCGCTGCGCATGAAGGGGGAGACGGTCGAAGAGCTCACCGGTTTCGCCCGCGCCGCGCGCGCATTCGCAACACCGATCGAGGTCGACGGCGAGCTCCTCGACACCTGCGGCACAGGGGGTGACGGCCTGTTGACCTTCAACATCTCGACGCTCGCGGCGATCGTCGCTGCTGCCTGCGGGGCAAAGGTGGCCAAGCACGGCAACCGCGCCGCGTCATCCATGTGCGGATCCGCGGACGTCCTCGAGCAGCTCGGGGTGAAGATCGATCTCGCCCCCGATGGGGTCTCGCGATGTATAGACCAGGCCGGCATCGGGTTTCTGTTCGCGCCGATCTTTCATCCGTCGTTTCGATACGCGGCCGTGCCCCGCCGCGAGCTCGGCGTGCGCTCGGTGTTCAACATCCTCGGCCCGCTCTGCAACCCGGCAGGCGCCAGGTACCAGGCGTTGGGCGTCGCGGACGCAAAGCTGGCGGGCAAGATGGCCGACGTCCTCGCGAGGCTCGGGGTCGAGCGCGCAATCGTGTTCCACGCCGGCGACGGCATGGACGAGCTGTCCACCAGCTCGCCCTCGCTCGTGATCGAGATCGACGGCGGGCGAAAGGAATACCAGCTCGACCCTGCCGATGTCGGCCTCAAGCGTGCGGACCCGTCGGCGGTGCGTGGGGGCGGTCCGGAGGAGAACGCCCAGATCGCGCGCGAGGTCCTGGAGGGCGCCGGCGGCCCGCGCCGGGACGTCGTCCTCCTGAATGCCGCTGCTGCGCTCAGGGCCGCCGGGCGCGCGAAGGGCTGGAAGGACGGCATCGGCGAGGCCGCGGATGCCATCGACTCGGGTCGCGCCGGCGAGGTGCTCCAACGCTGGGCGAGAATCTCCCAGGAGTGAGTGGCCCCGACATCCTGACCCGCCTGGTGGCCGAAGCCAGGCAGGACATGGAGCGGCGCCGCGCCCTCACCACGCAGGACGAGCTCGAGCGTGCGATCCACGACTACACGCCCAGGGATTTCGTTGCCGCGCTTAGGGGTCCGAGACTGGCGGTGATCGCTGAGATGAAGCAGCGCACTCCGAGCATGGGCATCCTTGCAGACGATTACCAGCCCGCGGATCTCGCGCGCGAGTACAGCGAGGGAGGAGCGTCCGCGATCTCGGTGCTCACCCACATGGCCGGCTTCGGCGGCCGTCCGGAGCACGTCGCGGCCGCTCGCTTGGCCACCGATCTGCCGATCCTACGCAAGGATTTCATCACGGACCCCTACGAGATCGGCGAGGCTCGCGCAGCCGGCGCAGATGCGGTGCTGTTGATCGTCGCCGCGCTCGCGCCTTCGGAATTGCGGCGGATGCTCGCCGTGGCGCGGAGCCGGGGGCTGGCCGCGCTGGTCGAGGTCCACGACGAGGAAGAAGCCCGCGCCGCGGTCCAGGCGGGCGCGCATGCCGTCGGCGTCAACCACCGCGACCTTCGCACTTTCGAGGTCGACCTCGCGCTGACGGAAAAGCTGCGTCCATTGATCCCGGGAGACGTCGTGCTGGTGGCGGAGAGCGGCATCCACTCGGTCGATGACGCCCGCCGCATGCGCGATGCGGGGGCGGACGCGATCCTCGTCGGCGAGCTGCTCATGCGGGCGCCCGACCCGGCGGGGTGCCTCCGCGAGTTAGCCTCCCTGTAGCGCTCCGATGGTCAAGGTCAAGATCTGTGGCATTTGCGACGCGGGCGCGGCCCGTGCTGCCGTCGAGTCAGGCGCCGACCTGCTCGGATTCCACTTCTGCTCATCCGACCGGCGTATCACCCCTGAGGAGGCCCGATCGATCGTCGAGGGTCTCGACGTGCGGCCGTCGATCGTCGGTGTGTTCATCGACCAGGACCCCGCCGAAGTTCGTGAGATCGCGGACTTCGTCGGACTCGACCTTCTACAGCTCCACGGGTCGGAGGCGCCGGGCTTCGACGCGGGCAAACCCACTATGAAAGTCCTGAAGATTCATGACGGCCAGGTTCCAGACGCGGGAGCGTGGCCCGACCCGATCATGCTCGATTCCTGGTCGGTCGATCAGCGCGGCGGCACCGGTCGAACGTGGGACTGGGATCTCGCCCGCGAGCTGCTGGCAACTCGCAAGGTGTTCATCGCCGGTGGTCTCGAACCGGGTAACGTGGGCAAGGTCGTGAGCGGCTTCAAGCCCTATGGCGTCGACGTTTCAAGCGGGGTCGAGGCGTCGCCGAGGGTCAAAGATCCGGACAAGGTGCGCGCGTTTGTGCACGCGGTGAGGCTTGCCGAGGTCCTTGGTTGATGAGAGTACCGCCCCACCGCCGCGGCCGCTGCGCGGCCGAGGCGCCTCCCCACGGTGTGGGGAGGTGAACGCGCGGCCCCACGGTGTGGGGAGGTGAAGACGCGGCCCCACGGTGTGGGGAGGTGAACGCGCGGCCCCACGGTGTGGGGAGGTGAAGCAGCTCGTGGGCGGGCGTTTTGGACCTTACGGCGGCCAGTACGTGCCCGAGACCCTCATGGGGGCGCTCGCCGAGCTCGATGACGTGTGGCAGGAGGCCAGGGCCGACGCTCAGTTCCAGCTCGAGCTGGCCGGCCATCGCCACGCCTTCATCGGCCGGCCGACGCCGCTTTACGCCGCCACCCGCCTTGGCGACCATTTCGGCGGGGCGCACATCCACCTCAAGCGGGAAGACCTCTGCCACACAGGCGCGCACAAGCTCAACAACGCGGTCGGTCAGGCGCTGCTCGCGATCCGCATGGGCAAGAAGCGGGTGATCGCGGAAACTGGTGCCGGCCAGCACGGTGTCGCGGTGGCGACCGTCTGCGCCCGCTTCGGGCTCGAATGTGTGGTCTACATGGGCACCGAAGACATGCGCCGGCAGTCGATGAACGTCCGCCGCATGAAGCTCCTTGGCGCCGAGGTGAAGGCGGTGGAGAGCGGAACCAAGACCTTGAAAGATGCGACCTCCGAAGCCATCCGCGACTGGGTGACCAACGTGCGTACGACCCACTACATCATCGGCTCGGTGGTCGGGCCGCACCCCTACCCGGAGATGGTCCGTGACCTGCAGCGCATCATCGGGGACGAGGCGCGCGAGCAATACCTCTCCGCCGACGGCAAGCTGCCAGATGTGGTGGTGGCCTGCGTGGGTGGCGGCTCCAATGCCATCGGGATGTTCACGGCCTTCCTCGACGACCGGGACGTTTCATTGGTTGGCGTGGAGGCGGCCGGTTCGGGAATCAAGAGTGGGAGGCATGCTGCCTCGCTGGTCGGAGGACGCCCAGGGGTGCTGCACGGAGCGTACTCGTACCTGCTGCAGGATGGCGACGGCCAGGTGCTCCCGACTCATTCGATCTCCGCCGGGCTGGATTATCCGGGTGTCGGGCCGGAGCACGCGTTCCTCCGCGACTCCGAGCGTGTCGACTATGTTGCGGTCGGCGACAATGACGCGGTCGCCGCGTTCAAGCTCTGCACGCGGCTCGAAGGCATCATGCCTGCGCTCGAGCCCTCCCACGCGCTGCACCAGGCCGGGGTGATCGCTCGCCAGCTCGGTCCGGGCGGTCGCATCCTCGTGTGCCTGTCCGGGCGGGGCGACAAGGATATGGATTCTGTCGAGGCCCACCGCGCCGTTGAAGACTGAAACCTCACGGCTCGATCGGGCGCTGCGGGCGGAGGGCGACCTGAAGCTCGTCGCCTACATGATGGCCGGCCACCCGAACAAGAAGCGCTCGCTCGAGGTGGGGAAGAAGCTGGCGGGTTCGGGCATCGCCGCGCTGGAGATCGGCATTCCCTTCTCAGATCCTCTCGCCGACGGACCGGTCATCCAGCACGCGGGTCAGACCGCCCTGGAGCACGGCATGACCGTCGGCGCGTCGCTCGAACTCGCGGCGGCCATCGCGCGCGAGGGAGTTCCGATCGTCCTGATGACCTACATCAACCCGATCCTCGCCCACGATCCCCGACGGTTTGCGGCGGAGGCCGCGCAGGCCGGCGTCGCCGGCATTATCGTCCCTGACCTTCCGGTCGAGGAGTCGGAGCCGGTCGCCGGATGGCTGCGAGCCGCCTCGCTGGACACCGTCTTCATGGTGGCGCCCACCACCTCTCCGGACCGCATGGGATCGATCTGCGAGCACTCCAGCGGTTTCGTCTACTGCGTGACCATCACGGGGATCACGGGCGCGCGCAGCGAGCTGCCCGCTGGAATGAAAGGCCTGTTGGGAGAAGTTCGGAAGCACACCGACCTGCCGGTAGCCGCAGGTTTCGGCATCTCGAGGCCGGAGCACATGAAGGCGCTGCGCGGCAGCGCTGATGCGGCCGTGGTCGGGAGTGCCATCGTCGCTGAGATCGACCGGGGGGGCGACCCGGTCCCATTGGTCAAGGAGCTGTTGAAAGCATGCCGGTGAGAGGGATCCGCGGCGCCACAACCGCGGCGGAGAACACGGAGGCGGCGATAACAGAATCGACCGACGAGCTCCTCCGGGAGCTGTCGAAGCTCAACGACCTCGACGTCGCCGAGATCTGCTTCGCGTACTTCACGACGACGCACGACCTCACTGCCGAGTACCCCGCGTACGCGGCGAGGCGCTTGGGATGGCTCGATGTGCCATTACTCTGCGGTCACGACATGGACGTGAAGCTCCCCAATCCGCGCGGCGTGCGGATGTGCGTCCGCGTGCTCCTCCTCTACAACACGCCGAGGCCGCAATCGGCCATGCACTTCGCCTACCTGCGCGGAGCCGGCGCCATCAAAGCAGACCTCGAAGCACTACGTGGGACGGTCGTGCTGTGATCATCGTCATGGCGCACCAGGCCACCAAGGCCGAGATCGATGCCGTTGTCGACCGCGTGCATGAGATCGGGCTCAAGACCGAGATCTCGCGCGGCGAGGAGCGGACGCTCGTTGGGGTCATCGGCGGCAACGCCTATGCCTACAAGGAGGCTTTCTCGCACCTTGGCGGCATCCACGAGATCATCCCGATCACCAAACCGTTCAAGCTCGCCAGCCGGGAGTTCCGGCCTGTCGACACGGTCGTCGACGTCGGGGGCGTCCGGATCGGGGGCGATGAGGTCGTGATGATGGCCGGACCATGCTCGGTCGAGGGCGAGGAGATGCTCCTCGACACGGCCAGGCATGTCGCCGCGCAGGGGGCCAAGGTCCTGCGTGGCGGCGCTTTCAAGCCGCGGACGTCCCCCTATTCGTTCCAGGGGCTCGGCGAGTCGGCGTTGAAGATGATGGCGACGGCGCGCGATGAGACCGGCCTCAAAGTCGTCACCGAGGTCGTCTCGCCCAGCGACGTCGAGCTGGTCGCCCGGTACGCGGACATCCTCCAGCTGGGCACTCGCAACATGCAGAACTACGCGCTGCTCCAGGAGGCGGGCCGGTCGGGCAAGCCGGTGCTGCTCAAGCGCGGCATGTCTTCGACCATCGAAGAGTGGCTGCTCGCCGCCGAGTACGTGCTGTCCCAGGGCAACCGTGACGTCATCCTCTGCGAGCGGGGGATCAGGACCTTCGAGACCGCGACTCGCTTCACGCTCGACCTGAACGCGATACCCCTGGCTCGCGAGCTGTCACACCTCCCGGTGGTCGTCGACCCTTCGCAGGCGACAGGCCGGTGGTCGCTCGTGCGGCCGATGGCGCTGGCGGCGGTGGCGGCGGGCGCTCACGGCTTGATAGTCGAGGTGCACCCGACCCCCAACCAGGCGCTGTCGGACGGGGCGCAATCTCTCGACTTCGACAGCTTCGACCGTCTGATGCAGGACCTGCGCAGGCTGCTGGGCTCGCTGGCCAAGCAGCTCGCCTAGGAACCCGATCCGATGGCGACCGTCGCCGTGGTGGGCCTCGGTTTGATGGGCTCGTCGTTCGCGATGGCGGTGAAGAAGGCGCAGCCGGATGTCACCATCGTCGGTTTCGACACCGATGCCGCGACCGTGCGGAAGGCGATGGCGCGCGACATCGCGAGCGTGGCGGACTCCGACCTCGGCGTGGTCGACATGGCGGACGTCGTGGTGGTGGCCGTACCGATCCTGGCCATGCGCGATGTGTTCGCGAGCTTGCGCCCCCACGTCGCCGGCAAGGTCGTGACCGATGTCGCCAGCACCAAGGCCGGTGTCATGGAATGGGCGTCTGCCGCGGGGATCGACCTGGTCGGCGGACACCCGATGTGCGGGCGGGAGGCGGCGGGCATCGACTCCGCCAACGCGGACCTGTTCGTGGGCGCGCCGTGGATCCTCACCCGCAACGACCCGACCGTGGCCGGCCTTGTCGAGGCAGCCGGCGCCCATCCGCTCGTCATGGATGCGGCCACCCACGATCGGCTGGTCGCGGGAGTCAGCCACGGCGCACTCGTCCTGTCCGCGGGCTATGTGCTCGCGCTTGCCGGCCGCGCCGACTGGCCCGATGCGTCCAGGGTGGCGGCCAGCGGGTTTCGCGATATGAGCCGACTCGCCGCGGGCGACCCTGCGATGTCGGCGGGCATCGCGCGTACCAACCGCGAGAACCTGCTGGAGCAGCTGGACGCGATCACGGCATCGCTCGCCCGCTTGCGCAGGCATCTGGAAGCGGACGACCCGCGGTTGATCGAGCTCTTCGAAGAGGCTCGCAGCGTGCGCGAACGCTGGACGAAAGACCACTCGTGATTGCCACGGTGCGCAGGGCGCGCAGGCTTGATGGCGAGGTCACCCTCCCGGGTGACAAGTCGATCTCGCATCGGGCGCTGATCCTGGGCGCGATCGCCGACGGAGAAAGCCGCCTTCGCGGTTTGTCCGGCGGGGCTGACGTCAAGTCGACCGCCGGCTGCCTGCGCGCGCTGGGCGTGGACATCGAGGACTCGGTAGTTCACGGCGTCGGGATGCACGACTTGCACCCCTCCCCCGAAGCGCTCGACTGCGGCAATTCCGGGACGACGATGAGGTTGCTGGCCGGGTTGCTCTCAGCGCAGAAGTTTTCCTCGGAGCTGAGGGGCGACGAATCCCTGACGGCGAGGCCGATGGACCGCGTGGTCAACCCGCTGAGGGAGATGGGCGCCGACGCTCGGTGGCCGCCCCTGGTGATCGGCGGCCGGCTGCCGCTGCACGGGATCGAGTACCGGCCGACCGTACCGAGCGCTCAGGTCAAGTCGGCGGTGCTGCTGGCCGGCCTGTACGCCGAGGGCGCGACGGTAGTCGTCGAACCCGTCCGCACCCGCAACCACACCGAGTTGATGCTGAGCTCGATGGGCGCCGAGGTCGGCGTCGAAGGCCGGCGCGTGGAGGTGAGGCGCGCCAATCGCCTCGCACCGCTCGACATCGAGATCCCAGGTGATATGAGCGCCGCAAGCTTCTGGCTCGTTGTTTCCGGCCTCGTGCCCGGATCGCGGCTTCGTCTCCTCAACGTGGGCACCAACCCGACCCGAACCGGTTTTGTCGATCTTCTCCGCTCGTGCGGGGTGAAGATCGACATCGCGGGAGAGCGGTCGGTCGGAGGCGAACTGGTGGGCGACCTGGAGGTTGTGCCGGCTTCGGAGCTGAGACCCATTTCAGTCAACGGTGCCGCGGCCGCCGAGATGATCGATGAGCTGCCGGTGCTCGCGGTGGCGGCGTCGCAGCTCCCAGGCACCAGTCGCATCGGCGGCGCCGCCGAGCTTCGCGTGAAGGAATCCGATCGGATCGCCGCGATGGCGGACGGGCTGGCGGCCATGGGCGCGGACATCACGGCGTCCGATGATGGATGGGTGATCAACGGGCCCCGCCACCTCGAGGGTGCGCATGTCCATTCGCATGGGGATCACAGAATCGCGATGGCCCTGGCGGTCGCCGGCCTTTTGGCGGACGGCACCACCGAGATCGAGGAAGCCGAGTGCGTGGACATCTCGTACCCCGGTTTCTTCGACCAGCTGGAAGCAATGTGCTGAAGGTCCGTTCCGAGCTCGATGTCGACGTGATCGCGCTCGAGCTCTATGAGCTCGAGGTCACCGACCCCCGCGAGGATTTCGAGCTCGAGGTGGCGCGAGCGATGCAAGCCGCGCGTTCTGGGGGGCACGACGACGTCGGCCGCGCCCGCGCGCTGTATCGCCGCTTTGGCATCGACCCGACGCGTGTCCGGCCGTCGTCGGAGGCCCTTCTTCGCCGGTTGAAGAAGGGCGAGCCGCTCCCGCGCGTCAACTCGCTTGTCGACGTGGCCAACGCGATGTCTGTCCAGCTGCAGGTTCCAGTCGGTCTGTACGACCTCGAGAAGATCCACGGCGACGAGCTGGTGCTGAGGCTGGGCAGGGAAGGCGAAAGCTACACCGGGATCCGCAAAGAGCGCGTCAACGTCGCGGGGCGAATCTGTGTCGCCGACGCCGAAGGGCCCTGTGGCAACCCGAGCGCGGATTCGTCCCGGACCATGATCACCACCTCGTCGGAGCGGGCGGCATGGATTTACTTCCTGCCAGTCACCGACGAGGACGTCGATCGCACGGCTGAGCTCATCGCCGTTTTTGGCCGCGGCCTGGTACGGATGGCCACGGTCGCCATCTGATGCGCGCGACATCCGAACAGGTTCTGTGCGTCAAGCGGGAGCACATCTTCCCCGATGGCGCCTGGCACGGGTTCATCAGCGATCAGCTCGACCGGTACCAATACGTGATCCGCGAGCACCACACCTTCATGCCGCGAGCAGAGGTGGAAGAGGACCCGAGCTATCAGCAGATCATCCCCTACGTGGTCTTCCGTCATGGCGACCGCTACTTTCTGACCCATCGCCTCCGCGCCTCCTCGGAGCGTCGGCTGCGCAAGCAATACTCGCTCGGGGTCGGCGGCCATATCAACCCGGGTGACCTGGAGGGCGGCGATCCCATCCAGGACGGCCTCAAGCGTGAATGGGAGGAGGAGGTCATCTACGACGGGCGCTTCGAAGCGCGGTTGCTCGGCCTGCTCAACGACGAATCGTCCCCGGTGTCCAAGGTGCACCTTGGCGTGGTGTTCTTAGTGGACGGCGATTCGCCCAACATCGCCATCCGCGAAACGAACAAGCTGGCAGGGGAGCTCCTGACACTGGAGCATATGCGGATCTACTACCTCGGCATGGAGTCGTGGTCGCAGATGGTGTACGACCGGCTGCTGCAAGGTGACTCGTGAAGTTCGTCGAAGCCGGCGGGGCGCGCATGTCCGCTGTCGGCCTCGGCACCTGGCAGTTCGGTTCCACCGAATGGGGATACGGTGCGGAATACGCGCAGGGCGAGGCGACCAAGATCGTGCACCGGGCGCTCGACCTCGGCATCACCCTGATCGACACTGCCGAGATCTATGCCTTCGGCCGGTCAGAGCGCATCGTCGGCGAAGCGATCAAGGGCAGGCGGGACAGCGTTTTCCTGGCCACCAAGCTGTTTCCTATTGGGCTGCCTGTACAGGTCGCCTCGAAGACGCGCGCGAGCGCGCGGCGGCTCGGCGTCGACCACATCGACCTGTACCAGCTCCACTGGCCGAGCCCGATGTTTCCTCCCGGCGCGACCATGCCGCGCATGCGGAAGCTGGTGGAGAAAGGCCTGGTCAGCCACGTCGGGGTGAGCAATCACTCGTTGGCGCAGTGGCAGGCCGCCGAGAAGTCGTTTGGCGGACCCGTGCTGTCGAACCAGGTGCAGTTCAGCCTCCTCAACCGAGGGCCGGAGCTGGATTTGGTGCCATGGGCGACAGAGAACGCCCGCATCGTGATCGCCTACAGCCCGCTGGCGCAGGGGCTGCTGTCGGGCAAGTACCTGGACGCCGCGCCGCGCAACTTCCGCCGGCTGCGACCGGCCTTCAGCGCGGCATCGCGCGCGCGCCTCGGGCCGTTGATACAGGCGCTGCACGAGATCGGGTCGAGGCATGGGGCGACCCCGTCGCAGGTCGCCCTCGCCTGGCTGATCCGCAAGCCAAACGTCGTCGTCATCCCAGGAGCGTCGAGTGTGAGCCAGGTGGAGCAGAACGCAGCGGCCGCCGACGTGGACCTGAGCGACGATGAGGATGCCAGGCTGGCCACCCTGGCTCGAGCGATTTAGGCTGATGCCGTGAAGCTGGAAGCTGTCGAGCTGCGGCGAATCCAGATCTCGCTGGTGGCGCCGTTCGAGACCTCGTTCGGCACCCAGCTCGAGCGGGACATCCTGCTCGTCAAGGCGATCACCGATGCCGGGGAGGGGTGGGGCGAATGCGTGGCGGGCGAGGAGCCCGACTACTCGTCCGAATATGTCGAAGGCGCCCAGCACGTGCTGGTGAACCATCTGCTGCCGCGGCTCCTCGAGCAGCCCAGCCTGGCCGCAGAGGACGTCGCCACCGTCTTGCGCAGATTCCATGGACATCGCATGGCCAAGGCCGCCATCGAGATGGCAATCCTCGACGCCCAGCTGAGGGTTCGCAACGAATCCTTCGGGCAGTACTTCGGTGCGGTTCGCACCGCGGTCGACTGTGGAGTGTCCGTCGGCATCCACTCCTCAATCCCCGCGCTTCTCGAAACGGTGCGCGCCTATCTCGACCAGGGTTACCGGCGGATCAAGCTGAAGATCAAGCCGGGCTGGGACATCGAGCCCGTCCGCGCCGTGCGGGAGCGCTTCGGGGACGTACCGCTGCAGGTCGACGCCAATACCGCATATTCGATCGCCGACGCGCGCCATCTCGCCGGGCTCGACGCGTTCGACCTGCTGCTGATCGAGCAGCCGCTGCCGGAGGAGCAGGTCCTCGCCCATGCCGAGCTCGCAAGGATCGTCCGCACCCCGATCTGCCTCGATGAGTCGATCACGTCGGAGCAGACGGCGGCGGACGCCATCCAGCTCGGCGCCTGCCAGATCATCAACATCAAGCCCGGCCGCGTCGGCGGCTACATCGAGGCACGGCGCATCCACGACCTGTGCGCAAGGCACGGCATTCCCGTGTGGATGGGGGGCATGCTCGAGACCGGCCTGGGCCGGGCCGGCAACGTGGCGATGGCCGCGATGCCCGACTTCAAGCTCCCAGGCGACACGTCGGCCTCGGCCCGCTACTACCACCGCGACATCACCGAACCGTTCGT
>DATINX010000059.1:0-6173 GCA_035473835.1 Candidatus Dormiibacterota bacterium
CAGGACTTCACGCGCTGGTGGGGAACTTGGCCGGGGGTCGGCAAGACTGCATGGGCAGGGCTGGCCGGAGAGCTCGTGCCGGTGTCGGTCGAAGGACAGCCGGCGGAACTGCTCGCCGCCGATGTCGATGAAATCCAGCACATCGCGTCCGAGCCTTCCGTACGGCTGCTGCCGGCTTTTGATCCTTACCTGATGGGACACTCCAACCGAGACCATCTTTTTGCAGCGGAGCATCGCTCTCGCGTGAGCCGGACGGCCGGATGGATCTCGGCCGTCGTCCTCGCGGACGGAAGGGTGGTCGCCACCTGGACGCACACCGTCGCAGGGCGCACTCTGGCGATGAAGGTCAAGCCGTTTCGAAAGCTGGCGCCGTCGACGGTCAAGGGCCTGCGCGCACAGGCTGATGCCCTCGCGGCTGCGCTCGCCCTCGACGCGGCCAGGGTCGCGATCGCTTAGGGCGTTAGCCGGCCCGCGGGATGCTCTTGACGACCCGCAGCTGCGCTTCACGCTGGCGCAGCCGGCGGTTGCGGCGCCACCGTTCCTGCGTGAGCGATGACGCCCACATGATGACGGCCATGACGCCACTCGCCGCCTGGATGCCCGCGACCGCGAAGAAGGCGGCTTCGATGCCGTAGCCTCGCGTCCGCAAACCCAGCGCCAGCACACCAGCCGCCAGTCCCAGCAGAGGCCGCACCGCCCACGAGTCCGGCAGCAAGCGCCGATCCGCCAAGAGCAGGCCCGCGACGAACCAGGTCGGACCGCTGTCGAGCTGGAACACCAGGTCCCAGTGGAACAGGTAGATCGGCAGCAGGGCTCCGATCAAGAATGCCACGAGGACGACCAGGCTCAGACGGCGCGCGTACGCGAGCCACGCGATTCCGATGGCAACCGCGAGCAACGATGTCGCAAAAACAGGTCCCGGCACGTTGCCGACATACAGGCGGACCGCGTCGATCGGCGCCGCCTGCGGGCCGAAGTAGTGGTACCAGATGCTGATTGGATCCGAGAACGGTTTTCCGGTCATTGGGTTGACATATACGAACGGCGCTCCGCGCGTCACCAGCGCGATGACGGCGTACGCGAAGAGTCCGGCTTGCGCGCGAATCGCCGGAATGTAGCGGGCGCGGACAAGCTCGAGGATCACCGCCAGAGCGGCGATCGCGATCGCAACGCCCAACGACGCACCGGCTCCGACCAGCGCCACGCCAAACACAGCCGCGATCAGCGGGCTCGCGTGTGGTCGCGGATTCGTACGGCGCCACAGCAATTGGGCAGCGACGTGGCCGACGACTCCGAAGGCGAGCGCCGTCCCCAGCATCTCCACGGCGGGGAGCTTGAAAATGAGGAGACCTGCCGCCACCGGTGGAACCAATGCGATCCCGATGGTCAGGTCATCTGGAAGCGAAGCCGGATTGAACGCGGCCCGGTCAAGCCAGGCCCCGGCGCGAGCCAGCACGCATGGATTGTAGAGATCGGCGGCCCGCCCTCGCCCGACCTCCCCACCTTGGGTGATAATCGGCAGGCTCGTGTCGCTTTCCAGCCGACGTCTTGCCGCGACGCTGGTGGCTTTGGTCGGGGTTCTCGTCGCCGGCCTCGCCGCGGGTGCAGCCACCCCCGATTCCACATGGGTCGCATTGCCGCCACTGCCGGCGCAGGGACACGCACCCGTGTTCGCGCTCACGGTCGACCCCGCCAACAACCAGGTGCTGATCGCCGGCAACTCGCAGGGCTCGATCTTGAGATCGGCCAATGGCGGCTCGTCATGGACGACGGTGAGTCGGGGTACCGTCGCGATCACGACCATCGCGTTCAGCCCGGTCACAGCCGGCACCGTCCTGGCCGGAACGCGGGGATCCGGCGCCCTGATCAGCACGGACGCCGGCGTGAAGTGGACGCAGGTCACCGGGTTGGACCGCCGCGACGTCCGAGTCTTCGCTTTCGCTCTCTCAGTTGTCGCCGCCGGCACCGACAACGGTGTCTACATCAGCCCCGACGGCGTCGATTGGAAGCAGTCCGGCCTCGCGAACACGAGCATCGAGGCCCTCGCGGTCGCGGCGATTCACGCCCCCGCGCATCTCATCGCGGGCGGTTCGACGGCCGCCACGGCGGGTCCGCCGCTTTATGAAAGCGCGGACGCCGGCAGCACTTGGAGCTCGGTGACGCCGGCCCTCAGCGGCACGGTTGTGTCACGGTTGGCGGCGGGGCCCCTTCCGCCCACGGGCAACGTGCGGCCCCTGCTTGCGGGCACGAACGCCGGCTTGTTCATCTCGAGCGACAATGCGGCCACTTTCAATCCGCTGAGCGGCGGCGACCTGCTGCCCTCGACCGATTACACGCAGATCGCTTTCGTCACCACCCACTACGACCGCTTCTACGTCGGGAGCGATGGCGGCGGATCGCGATCGGGGGGCCTCTGGTCGACCCGCGACAAGGGACAACACTTCACCTCTCTCGTACCGCCACTTCCATCGATCAGCGCGCTGGCCGTTTCGAATGACGAGGCGCCGATTCTGTATGTGGCAACGTTCCGTGCGTCCGACCACACCGCCGCCCTGTGGGCCTATCACGACACTGGGAGCTCCCCCCAAGGCCCGTTCACCGCGGTCACGCCGACAGCGAGCGGGAGCAGATCGGGGAAGGCCAACCAGGGCGGCCTGGCCGAATTTCTGCGGCCGCTGTCGTCTTCCCAAACTCCATACATCAGCCTCGGCGTGGTGGCACTGCTCCTATTGCTCCTGGCGGCCATCTCGCATTTCCGCGCCAGCCGCCGGTAGACTCGCGCACCAGTGCCATCACCAGGTGATCGACTCCGCGAGCTCGGGCTCGCCCTCCCATCCCCGCCCGCTGCGGTCGCCTCGTACGTGCCGACACACCTGGTGCCGATCGGGGAGGGGCGGTCGCTGCTGTACGTCGCGGGGCAGATTTCCGTTCAGGACGGCAAGCGCCTGACCGGACGTTGTCCGGCGGAGGTGTCGGTGGAGGACGCGCAGGCCGCCGCTCGCGCCTGCGCACTGAACCTGCTCGCCCAGATGGAGTCTGCGGCCGGCCTCGACAATATCGTTCAGGTGCTCCAGCTGACCGGGTTCGTATTGTCTACGGATGACTTCGGCGAGCAACCCAAGGTGATCAACGCCGCCTCAGACCTGCTGGTCGCGGTGCTCGGCGACGCCGGCAAGCACACACGTATCGCGCTCGGCACCAACTCTTTGCCCTTTTCGGTCACGGTCGAAGTCGCAGCGGTTGCGGTTGTCCGCGCCGGCTGAGTCAGAGCTGGGTCAGCCAGCCCGCCGCCCGCGACTGATCCTGGTCGGCAGCGTCCTTTACCTGGCGCTGATTTTCGGCGTGATGCTATGGCGCGGCATCTCCATCGAGCCTGAGTGGGTAGTGCTCGCGTTGCTTGTGATCGCCGTCGCGCTGGGCCGCGGGCGCTCATTTGTCGTCGACTGGGCACCCTTCCTGCTCTTGTTCTTCGCCTACGAGGCCATGCGCGGTTTTGCCGGGCAGACCGGATTCACGCCGCACGACCTCTCCGGGCTCGAGCGCGCTTTGTTCGGCGGAACGCTGCCGACCGTCACGTTGCAGCACACGTTTTACCGATCAGACGTGGTCAGTCCACAGGACCTGCTCGCGATGTTTTTCTACTTCATGCATTTTCCGCTGCCGATCGTGGTCGGCTTCATCTTCTGGGTGCGCAGCCGCGGTCACTACCGGCGCTTTATCGCCGCCCTCCTCCTGATGGCGATGTTGGCTTTCATCACCTACCTGTTCTGGCCGTCAGCTCCTCCCTGGTACCAGTTCCAGGCGAGCACGACGAGCGGAGAGGAAACCGTGCACAAGATTCTCAACGAGACCGTCGACAAGCTGTGGGGCCCGAACTACTGGGTCTCGCCTCTCTATTCGCATCTCAACCCCAACAAGTTCGCCGCCTTCCCATCGCTCCACGCCGCGTTTCCAGCGCTGGCCGCCGTATACGCGTGGCGGAGATATCGCTGGCTGTCTGTGGGGTTGATCGTGTGGACCATCGCGGTCGCTCTGAGCATCGTCTACCTCGGCGAGCACTACGTCGTCGATGTGCTCGACGGCCTGCTGTACGTCGCCCTCGCCGTGATCATCGTCGAGTTTGTGAGCCGCTGGCGGGCGCATCGCGCCGCGCCGGCGGTCGAACCGTCTACGCCTGCCAGACCTTCCGCATGATCGTTCGGGCGAGCTTGTCGGGGTCGTGGTGCGACGGCAGGCGGACGTTGACGACGTCGGCGGGGATGAACCTGACCTCGGGATGCTTGGCAGCGTCCTCGGATTTGAAGACGACCTGGGTTTGCCCGCCTGTCGGCATGTGCGCGTGGTTCGAGTTGACGAGCACGAAGTCGAACAGGTTCGACCCCACGTGCTCCTCGATCACGCGTAGGTAGTCATCGACGTAATAGCCGTCGGTCTCGCCTTTCTGCGAAGCGAGGTTGCAAACCAACACTTTGAGAGCTGGTGACGCTTTGATCGCCTCGACCATGCCTTCGACGAGCAGGTTGGGCAGGATCGACGTGTACAGCGACCCGGGCCCGATCACGATCAGCTCGGCGTTGAGGATCGCCTGCGACGCTTCAGGGTTTACCTGCGCGCCGTCCGGCTTCAAGAACACGTGGCTGATGGGGGCGTTCTGCTTTGGGATCTTGGACTCGCCCTCAACTGATCGTCCGTTGATCGACGCGACGAGGGTCACGTCCTGGAGAGTCGAGGGGACGATCGTGCCCTTCACAGCGAGCACCTTGCCCGACTCGCGGAGCGCGTGCTCGAAGTTTCCGGTGACGTCGGCCATGGCCATGATGAAGAGGTTGCCGAAGGAATGGCCGTTGAGCGACCCTTCCTTGAAGCGGTGATCGAACAGCTGTTTCATCAGCGGCTCGGCGTCGGCGAGGGCGATCAGGCACTGCCTGAAGTCACCCGGCGGAAGGATCCGGTACTCATCACGAAGCCGCCCTGAAGAACCACCGTCATCGGCCACGGTGACGATTGCGAAGAGGTTCGAGGTATATGTCTTCAGTCCGCGCAGCAGCGAGCTCAGCCCGGTGCCGCCACCGATGGCGACTATGCGCGGGCCGCGTCCTCGCAGCCGAAAAGCATGGATGACCTCAACGAGGCTCGTGGTGCTGTTGCCGGGAAGGAACGGGCCCAGCACCGACTGCGTCAGCTTCAAATAGCTCACCAAAAGGAGGCCGACGCCCAGGATGCCGAAGATCAGTGCGCGCGCCCAATAGGGAAAGAACTGGAGGGTGATGTAGTAGAAGCCGTGGGGAAGGGTGGCGGTCTGATAGATCTCCTTCAACGCATATGCGACCCCGAGCACGAGCACGAGCTCGGCCGCCATGAGCAACAGGAGCCATCGCTTGATCTGGAGGCCGGGCGTCAGCCATCGCAACCATCGGGTCGTTGTTTGCAGTCTTGTGGCCATCTACCCCGCCTGGGAGAACGTTTGCGGGACGTGCAAGGTTATCGTTGGAATACTCTTCAATCTGAAGTATGCGTACTTTACGTGGACTGCGCCGCCTGCTCCGGGTCGCCGTCGTCGGCCTGGTTGCGGCCGCACTCGCGACGGAGCTCTCGAAGCCGAAGGAGCAGCGGACCTGGCACGGCAGGGTTGGAGGTTTCGTCCCCTACGATTTTCGACCACCAACCTGGGAACGCATACGCTCGGCATATTGGAACCCCGATTCGGAACGCTTGTTCAGCGACCGGGTTTTCGGTGTCGGGTGGGCAGTCAACCTGTACGAGGCCAAACGTCTGCTCGAATCGGTGTTCGGGCAGCTCATGGGGCCGCCGCCGCCGCTCACGATCGAGATGACCCCTGAGGAGCCGCCTCGCCGGCGCTCCCGGCCGCGCAGGAGCGAGCCAGACTGACGCGGTAGTACCCGCGCACGAGTCGGTAGGCGACGTCGGGCAGGGGCCGATCACAGGTGTGGAAAGCATGTGCAAAACCCCTGACCGCGAGGCGGGAGGCAAATGAGCGCTGGGTAGAATAGGCGGCCGGCTCTAAACGCTCGCTTGGGGAGTGGCGCAACGGTAGCGCAGCTGACTCTGGATCAGAAGGTTGAAGGTTCGAATCCTTCCTCCCCAGCCAACTATATGTGGTACCCAAGGTCTCGTTGGCCTACTACATATAGCCCACGTGATGAGTGTTTGAC
>DATINX010000060.1:0-11359 GCA_035473835.1 Candidatus Dormiibacterota bacterium
CCTCCGCGCATACCGGTCCTTCATCCAGATCATCGGACGCGCCGCGCGCAACATTGAAGGCCATGTCGTCATGTACGCGGACAAGATCACAGACTCGATGCGTCTGGCGCTGGATGAGACGGACCGCAGGCGGAACCGCCAGATCGCCTACAACGCTGAACACGGCATCACGCCGGAGTCGGTGAAGAAGGCGATCTACGCGCTCGACATCCAGGACAAGGACATCCAGGCCGATGCCGTGGAGCTCATGATCGGGGCCGGTGTTCCGCGCGAGGACCTGCTGGCGATCGTGCGCGACCTCGAGAAGGAGATGCGCCGGCTGTCGAAGGAGCTGCAGTTCGAGGACGCGGCACGCGTGCGCGACCGCATCATCGGGCTGCGCAAGAGACTATCGGGCGAAGAGTCGGTCAAAGAGGACGACTCGGACGTGGCCCTCGCGATTGCGGCCGCGCCCAAGCAGCGGACCACTGTGCGCAACTGGAGGAAGACGCGACGGGGTCCGTAAGAAATGAGGAGCGGGCGAAGGCCTTGCTGTCCATCAAGCCCGATGGCTGGATGGAGACGTTGGGCGCACGCATAAGCGAGGCCGCGCCTGGCCGCGTGGTCCTCGAGCTGGAGGCGGGCCCGCAGCACCGTCACGGCGGTGGGGTCGTGCAGGGCGGCGTCATCACGCAGATCGCCGACGCGGCCATGGGGATGTCGCTGTCCACCCTCCAGGAGGACGGCATGTGGAACACGACGATCGAGCTGAAGATCAACTTCGTGCGCCCCTTCGTAAACGGACGTCTGAGGGCCGTCGGCCGGGTCGTGGAGATGAAGCAGACCCTGCTCTTCGGTGAGGCCGACGTCATCGACGACCAGGGACGGCTGATCGCGCGAGCCTCATCGACCTGCACGCCCGTGCCTGAGGGTCAGGGCCGGTGAGTGAGGTGGTCGCCACTCCGTCCAGGGTGTGGGAGTGGCTTGGTCTCCGTCTTGTGGAGGCCGGCGACGGCATGGCGGTGGTGGAGATGACATCCACGGAAGAGATGGCCAACCACTCGGGTTTCGTGCACGGTGGGATGATCAGCACGCTCGCCGACTCCGCCATGGGACGCTCGATCCATACCCTCAAACCTGGGGTGGCGCGGGCGATGAGCTTCGACCTGAAGCTCAACTTCATCAACGCCGCCAGGATCGGAGAGAAGCTGACCGCGACGGGCCACGTCATCCACGCCGGGCGTCGGACGGTGGTCGCGGAGTGCCGGGTCGAAGGGAAGGAAGGCAGGCTGGTCGCCACGGCCAGCGCCACGTTTGCGGTTACAAGAGAGAAGGAATAGGTATTCGTTGCCGACTGACCAGATAACGATTCGCGGCGCGCGCGAGCACAACCTCAAGAACGTCACGCTGTCGATCCCGCGGGACAAGCTGGTGGTCTTCACCGGGCTGTCGGGGTCGGGCAAGTCGTCGCTCGCCTTCGACACGATCTATGCGGAGGGGCAGCGGCGGTACGTGGAATCGCTATCGGCGTACGCGCGGCAGTTCCTCGGCCAGATGGAGAAGCCGGACGTCGACGTGATCGAGGGGCTCTCGCCGGCGATCTCGATCGACCAGAAGGGCACGTCGAAGAACCCTCGGTCGACGGTCGGGACGGTCACGGAGGTCTACGACTACCTCCGGCTTCTGTACGCGCGCGTGGGAGTGCCGCACTGCCCGGTGTGCGGTCGCGAGGTGAGGCGGCAGACCGTCGAGCAGATGGCGGACCAGGTTGAGAAGCTGCCGAAAGGCACACGGGTCATGGTGCTGGGCCCGGTGGTCAAAGGCCGCAAGGGCGAGTACAGGTCGCTGATCGAGGACGTGCGCAAATCGGGATTCGTCCGAGTCCGCGTGGACGGCAGCCTGTACGAGCTCGGCGAGCAGATCCCGCTCGACAAGAACAAGAAGCACGACATCCAGGTCGTGGTCGACCGCATCGTGGTCGGACCCGAGCAGCGGACGAGGCTCGTGGATTCGATCGAGACCGCGGCCAGGCTGGGCGGCGGCTCGGTGATCATCGTGCCCCAGGGGGGTGCGCCGGGGGAAGCACTCCGCGCGGCCGGCGCAAAGGGGGGAGTTCCCTCCCAAGATTTCGGTGACGAGATCCAGATGTCGCAGGACTACGCGTGCCCATATGACGGAACGAGCGTGCCCGAGCCCGAGCCGCGCAACTTCTCATTCAACAGCCCGCACGGCGCATGCCCGGTCTGTACAGGAATCGGCTCGCAGCTGGTCGTCGACGGCGATCTTGTCGTGCCCGATCCCTCCTTGTCATTGCGTGAAGGCGCGATCGCGGCCTGGAGCAAGTCGCAGTTCTTCTATCCGGAGCTGCTCGAGACCGTCAGCAAGTACTTCGGGATCGACATGGACAAGCCGTGGTCGAAGGTGAGCAAGCAACACCAGAACGTGCTGCTCAACGGCACCGGCGACAAGAAGATCCGGTTCGGCTACAAGAACCAGTACGGGCACGAGCGATGGTACGAGGCACCGTTCGAAGGCGTGGTCGCGAACCTGCAGCGGCGTTACGAAGAGACCCAATCCGATTTCCTGAAGGCGGAGCTCGAGCGCTACATGTCGGACAAGCCGTGCCCGGCATGCAAAGGGCGGCGGTTGAAGCCCGAGTCGCTGGCGGTGACGGTAGCCGGGCGCAACATCGCAGACGTCTGCGCGCTTTCGGTAAGCGCCGCGATCGATTTCTTCGGGGGCCTTCCGTTCACCGAGCGTGAGCAGCTGATCGCGCGCGGGATCATGAAAGAGATCCTGGAGCGGCTGCAGTTCATGATCGACGTCGGTCTCGAGTACCTCACGGTCGACCGCGCGGCGAACACGCTGTCAGGTGGGGAGTCGCAAAGGATCCGGCTTGCCACCCAGATCGGATCCAAGTTGATGGGCGTCCTCTACATATTGGACGAACCCTCGATCGGGCTCCACCAGCGCGACAACCGGCGCCTCATCAACACGCTGCTGCGTTTGCGAGACCTCGGCAACACACTCATCGTGGTCGAGCACGACGAGGAGACGATCCGGTCGGCCGACTACATGGTCGACATCGGGCCGGCCGCGGGCGAGCACGGCGGAGAGATCATCGCGGCGGGGAGCGTCGACGAAGTCATCAACAATCCAAGCTCGATCACCGGCGCCTACCTGCGCGGCGATCGCGCGATACCGATTCCCGCGCGGCGGCGAAAAGGCAGCGGCAAGAAGCTTGTTATCCGCGGCGCCCGGGCTAACAACCTCAAGGACATCGACGTGTCGATCCCGCTCGGCACGTTTATGGCCGTGTCGGGGGTCAGCGGGTCGGGCAAGTCATCGTTGGTGACAGACATCCTGAGCCGGAAGGTGGCGCAGCATTTCTACAGGTCGAAAGACAAGCCGGGGCCGCATCGGGAGATCGAGGGCCTCGAGTATCTCGACAAGGCGATCGACATCGACCAGTCGCCGATCGGGCGCACGCCGCGCTCCAACCCGGCCACCTACACGGGGATGTTCACGTACATGCGGGAGCTCTTCGCGAGCATGCCAGAGGCGAAGATGCGCGGCTACAAGCCGGGGCGATTCAGCTTCAACGTCCGAGGTGGGAGGTGCGAAGCGTGCCAGGGCGACGGGATCATCCAGATCGAGATGCACTTCCTGCCCGACGTCTACGTCCCATGTGAGGTGTGCCATGGCACCCGATATTCGCGCGAGGTACAGGAGGTCAAGTTTCGTGGGCACTCCATCTCTGACGTCCTCGAGCTCACGGTTGACGAGGCGCTCGAGGTCTTCGAGAACGTGCCGAGGATCAAGGTCAAGCTGAGGACGTTGCACGACGTGGGTCTCGGCTACATCCGGCTGGGGCAGCCCGCGACCCAGCTGTCGGGAGGAGAGGCGCAGCGCGTGAAGCTGTCGGCCGAGCTGTCCCGGCGCGACACGGGCCGGACCCTGTACCTGCTCGACGAGCCGACGACAGGTTTGCACTACGCCGATGTCGACAGGCTTCTCCAGGTCCTGCACCGGCTTGTCGATCACGGCAACACCGTGGTCGTCATCGAGCACAATCTGGACGTGCTCAAGACCGCGGACTGGCTCATCGACCTTGGTCCCGAAGGCGGCGATAAAGGTGGTTACGTGATCGCGGAAGGGACGCCGGAGGATCTTGCCCGGCAACCCGAGTCCGCGACCGGGCAGTACCTGCGCCGGACGCTGGAGAAGGCCGGCCGGCTGCGCGTCGCCGAGAAGGCCAGGCGCCCGGCCAGGGCCGCCGCTCGCAGCCGCGTCGCAGTCTGACGAGAATACGCATCTGAAGCCGTCACCGCCGGCCGGCTACGGCGCGCTGATGCGCGTGCCCGGTTTTGGGCGGCTTTACGCCGGGCTGCTTCTCGGCCGCATGGGCGGTTCGATGACGTTCATCGCGCTGGTCCTGTTCGTGCTCGAGCGCTATCACTCGCCGCAGCTGGCCGGCGCAACCGCATTCATGGCCGCTCTGCCGGGCATCGTCGTGTCGCCCCTCGCGGGAGCTTTGCTTGACCGCTACGGCCGCGCCCGCCTCGTGGTGCTCGACTACGTGGTGGCGGCGCTGGCGCTGTGCCTGATCGCGATCCTGTCCGCGCTGCACCTGCTGCCCGCGCCAGTGTTGCTCGCCATCGTGGGCATCGCATCCCTCACCAACCCGCTCAGCTGGGCCGGCGCCCGCTCGCTCTTTCCGATCCTGGCGCCGCGGCACCTGTGGGAGCGGGCCAATGGCCTGGACAGCAGCGGCCATGTCATCGCCACCCTGACGGCGTCCCCTCTCGCCGGCTCGCTGGTGGGTCTCTTCGGCGGAGAGTGGGCGCTGGCCGCATCAGGCGCCGTCTACCTCGCGGCAGCGGCCGTGATGCTGCGCCTGCCTGATCCTGGACGGACTGCGTCAAGGACAGGTTCGGTGCTGGCGAATGCGTGGCTTGGGCTCATATACACCCTGCGGAACCCCACCCTGCGCGGGCTCGCGCTCACGCTCAGCGCCTACAACATCGGCAACGGCCTGCTCGCCATCACGGTGCCGGTGCTCGTGTTGAGCAGGCTTCATTCCGGGCCGACCACGGTGGGGCTCCTTTGGGGGGCCATGGGCGCGGCGGGCCTTGCTTCAGCGCTGGTCGCGGGCGGCATGTCGAGCCAGGGGCGCGAACGTCAGATGATCGTTGGCGCGATTCTCATCGGCACACTGGCAACGGCCATCCTGCCATTTGCCAACAACCTGGCCTTGGTCGCGCTGGCGGTCACGATCCTCGGCCTTGCGACCGGGCCGTTCGACATCGGCCTGTTCACGTTGCGCCAGCGGCGCACGGACCCCGCGTGGTTCGGCAGGGCCTTCGCGGTCTCGATGTCGCTCAACTCGCTGGGCAATCCGATCGGCTCCGCGCTCGCCGGCCCGCTGATCGCCGTATCGATGAATGTCGCGCTATGGGCGGCGGTCGCCGCGTGCCTTCTCGCGGCCACGTTTCCACTGCTCCTGATCCCGGCGGCCGACGGCAGCTCGAAGGTCGGCTCTATCGAACCAGAAGCAACGACAAGCTGATCAAGCCGCCGATGGCGTTGAGAACTATGCCGACGATGCCTCCGACGACCTGGCCGCGCGTCACAGCCTGAATGCCGCGGATGAAGCCGAAGATCGGGAGGACGTAGAAATAGACGACACCGCTGCCAGATGTCAGCCCGGTGACGATGGGAACTCCGACCGAGAGCACTCCCAGGATGACTGACCACATCGCGATGCCGGTGAACTGGGACATGATCCCGGCGCCCGCCGTGGCGTACGGATATCCGGCGGCCGGCGGGTAGGCCGGCGAGCCGGGGGGAGGCGCGTAAGGGATGTCGGAGTAGGTGGGGGGCGGTGGCTGATAGGAAGGTGGCATCGGCGGGGGTGGCGGTGCGTACTGCGGCTGTCCGGGCGGAGGAGTTCCGGGCGGGGGTGGTGGTATGTCGGCCATGCGCGGAATGGTAACCGTGAGAATCGCCGGATGATCCCCTCTTACGAGATCGCCGGGAAGGGCCCGGAGCTCGTGCTGATTCCGGGCACTTTCGCCGATCGCAGGACGTGGTCGCGCGTCGTCGGCAGGCTCTTGCCGCGGTTCCGCTGCCTCTTGCTCGACCCGCGCGGGACGAACGAGACGCCCGACCCGGGCACCCCCTTCACCGCCGACGATCTGGCCGGCGACGTGGTGGCGGCGATGGACGCGGCGAAGTTCGAGCGCGCCCATGTGGTCGGGCATTCGCTCGGAGCGTCGGTGGCTGTGATCCTGGCCGCCCGATGGCCCGATCGTGTCCGCCGGCTCGTCGCGTGCGCTCCGGCAGCGGCGCCGGATGCCTACCTGAATGTGGTCTTCGATCTCTGGGACGCGCTGGCGGGCTCGAAGCTGACTGATCACACGGTCAACGTGGGCCTGGTGCTGAACGCGTTCGGCCGTGCCGCGTACGAAAACGGGACGGTGAGGGCGATTGTCGGGGAGATGGACCGCCATCCGATTCCGCGGGACACGATTCGGCGGTACGTCGACTGCGACCGCCGGCTCGACCTGAGTCCTGTCATGTGGAACGTGGACGCGTCGACCCTGGTGATCGCCGGAGCGGAAGACACGCTCACCGGCGTCGAGAACGCTCGCGCGGTGGCGGCCGCCGTGCCAGGCGCCCGGTTCCAGGTGATCGAGGGCTCGGGGCACGGTCCCCATCTGGAGGCCCCCATGGCGTTTGCCCGGATCGTCACCTCATTTCTGAACGGCTAACCTTCTGACCAGATGGTCCGGCTGGTCACGGGGGGCTCGGGATTCATCGGCCGTCAGCTGCTCCGCGAGCTGGCCAAGCGCGACGGCACGACGTACGTGCTCGTGCGCGAAGGCTCACGCCCAAGGCTGGAAGCGATGATCGCTGCGCTTGGGGCCTCGGACCGCATGCGGCCGCTGACCGGGGACATCGGCCTTCCTGGACTGGGGCTGGCGCCATCCGATCACGCAGCCCTCCAGGGCGCTGACGTGTATCACCTGGCGGCCGTCTATGACCTCGAGGCATCGGCTGAGGCGAACGAGCGCGCCAACGTGGGCGGCACCCGCAACGTGGTGGCCTTCGCCGAGCAGGTGGGGGCTCGGCTCCATCACGTGAGCTCGATCGCCGTCGCCGGCGGCAAATGGAAGGGCAAGTTCACCGAGGAGATGTTCGAAGAAGGCCAGGCCCTCGATCACCCGTACTACAAGACCAAGTACGAGGCCGAGGCGCTCGTTCGCGCTTCCGGACTTCGCTACCGCATCTACCGGCCCGGCCTCGTCGTCGGCTCGTCCGAGACCGGCGTGGCCGACCGCATCGACGGGCCGTACTACGCCTTCAAGCTGATCCAACGTCTTCGCGGCGCCATCCCTCCGTGGGTGCCCCTGGTGGGAATCGAAGGCGGTGAGATCAACATTGTTCCCGTTGACTTCGTAGCGCGGGCGCTGGCCGTGATCGCGCACCGGCCCGACCTCG
This sequence comes from Candidatus Dormiibacterota bacterium, assembly GCA_035473835.1. GTDB lineage: Bacteria > Chloroflexota > Dormibacteria > Dormibacterales > Dormibacteraceae > UBA10449. The sequence continues at coordinate 7,483 of DATINX010000060.1, forward strand.
ACGGCCAGACATTCCATCTGACCGATCCCGCCGCCAGGAGCCTCGGTGAGGTCACGAACGAGTTCTGCCGAGCCGCGCACGCGCCGCAGTTCACGCTGCGGGTTGACAGCCGCGCCGCCTCGATGCTTCCGCGCGAGATGACCGGCATGCTCCAGCACTGGCGCGTCGCTCAGACATTGAAACGACGCCTGCTGGAAGGCGTGAGGATTCCCGAGGCGGCCCTTCAATACGTCACCAACCGGGCCAGGTTCACGTGCGAGAGCACGAAGGCGGCGCTGGCGGGCAGCGGCGTCGAGTGCCCACCTCTCCATACATATGCATGGAAGATCTGGGACCACTGGGAGCGGCATCTCGACCCGGAAGCCCTGACCGAACGAAACCTGCGCGCCGTGTTGAACGACCGCGTCGTCCTGGTGACCGGCGCCTCGAGCGGCATCGGTCGAGCAACGGCCCAGCTGGTCGCCGGCCACGGGGCGCAGGTGGTCCTGGTCTCGCGCAGCCAGGACAAGCTGGAGACGTTGAGGGCTGAGATCGTCTCTGGCGGCGGTAGGGCATTCGTCTATCCGACAGACCTTTCGGACCTCGATCAGTGCGAGGCGATGATCGCCAATGTGTTGGCCGACCACGGCCGGGTCGACATCCTGGTCAACAACGCGGGGCGCTCCATCCGGCGATCGATCGAAGCCTCTTACGACCGGTTTCACGACTTCCAGAGGACGATGCAGCTCAACTATTTCGGCGCCGTGAAGCTGATCCTCGCCGTGCTGCCGGGCATGCGGCAGCGGCACGGCGGCCACATCATCAACATCTCTAGCATCGGCACGCAGGCGTTCCCGCCGCGCTTCGGCGCCTATGTGGCATCGAAGTCGGCGCTGGCGGCGCTGAGCCGGTGCATCGGACCGGAGGTCGCCGACGACGGCGTCGCCGTCACCAACATCCATATGCCTCTGGTCCGCACCCCGATGATCGCGCCGACCGGCATGTACAGGAATTTTCCGACCAGCTCTCCGGAGGAGGCGGCGGAGATGGTGGCCTCCGCGATCCTCACGCGCCAGCCGGAGGTGTCAACGCGCTTGGGCAAGCTGGGCGAGACCGTGAACACCGTGGCGCCCGGATTGCTTCAGTTCGTGATGACGGGCGCCTACCACGTGTTCCCCGACACGGCGGGCAAGGACGAATCGGAGAAGAAGGAACCGGACGAGGACGAGATCTCAGTCGAAGCGGCCGCAATGGCATATCTGATGCGCGGGATTCATTTCTAGAGCGTCGGGCGGGGGCCGGCTACGGGCGGTGGCTAGTGGGAAGCGCCGATCAAACCGCCGATGATCGCGATGATCAAACCGAAAAAGAAGATGAGCAGGATCGCCGTCACCGCCAGGTGGACGTAGGAGATGATCAGGCCGGCCAGAGCAAAGCCGGCGCCCGCCTCACCCGTCTTTCGAATCTGGGAGCGGGCCATATGGCCGGTCACGATCGAGATGATGATCAGCGTGATCCCGCCGACGCCCACGATGTGACCGAACGGGGCCACCAGCGCTGTGACAAAACTCACGATCGCGAGGTTGTTCATCTGGCCCGGTGCTGCGGTGACCATCGAGCCGGGCGTGCCCATCGGGACGGCACTCGTCGGCGCCATCTGCTGGCCGACGGCCTGGGTCGGCGACGAGGGCGGGTTGTAGGGGGCCGGAGGCGGCGGTAGCTCGCTCAAAATCGGGTTCAAGTCTAACCTTGATTGCGTGGCGATCACCCAGGAAGAGGCTGTCAAAAGGAGGCTGCGCGCAGTCCCGGACGCGCCCGGCGTGTACCTGTTCCGCGACAACCGCGGTCAGGTCATCTACGTCGGCAAGGCGCTGCGCCTCCGTGACCGCCTGCGCTCATATTTCACACCGGGATACGGTGAGACCGCGCGCGTCGCAGAGCTCGTGCGCAAGGTCTTCGATTTCGAGTTCGTCACCACGGCGAACGAGGTCGAGGCGCTCGTCCTCGAGTGCAACCTCATCAAGAACTACCGGCCGCGCTTCAACATCCGCCTCAAGGACGACAAGAACTACCTCTACTTGAAGCTGCCGGTCACCGAGGAATACCCGCGCGTCCACTATTCGCGACGCGTGTTGAAGGACGGCGCCGAATATTTCGGCCCATACACGTCGGCTCAATCGCTTCGGGGTACGGTCAAGTCGATCCGCCAGCTGCTGCCCTTCCGGACATGCTCGGACGACATCTTCAAGCAGGGCAAGGTCTGTCTCGACTTCCACATCAAGCGCTGCCCCGGACCATGCGAAGGGCGCATCAGCCCGGAGGACTACAAGGCGCGGATCCACGAAGTGGGGCTCTTTATGGAGGGCCGATCGGACGTCCTCGTGCACGAGTTGAAAGACCGGATGGAGGGGGCGGCGGGCCGCCTGGATTTCGAGAACGCGGCCCGGTATCGAGACCAGCTCCAGTCGATCGAGCGGATCGCCGACCGGCAGAAGGTGCTGACGCGAGGCCGCGACGACCAGGACCTGATCGCCTACGCGCGGAGCGGGTCGGAGGTGTTCGTCGAGGTCGCCTACGTGCGCCAGGGCAAGATGGTCGGCCACGACGGCCACGCGCTGGACGGGGCGGCTGACGCCGTCGAAGGCGAGGTGCTGCGCGGCTTCGTGCTCCAGTACTACGCCAGCGCGACTCACATACCCCGCTCGGTCATCCTGCCTGGCCCGGTCGAGGAGCCGGACCTTCTGACCGGATGGCTCACGGAGAAGCGGGGAGGACCGGTCACAATCGAGGTGCCGCAGCGGGGTCGCAAGCGAGCGTTGGTGACGCAGCTTGCGGAGACTGCGGCGCAGGAGCTGGAGCAGATGCGCATCCAGGCGGATTACGACCGCAGCCGCACGGAGCCGATGCTCGCCGCCCTGGCGGAGGCGCTCGACCTCGAGGCACCGCCGAAGCGAATCGAGTGCTACGACATCTCCAACATCCAGGGCGACTCGGCGGTGGGGGCGATGGTCGTCTTCGAAGACGGCCGCCCGAGGAACGACCACTACCGTCATTTCAAGATCAAGTACGTGCCTGGCCCGAACGATTTCGCGATGCTTCAGGAGGTGCTCCGGCGCCGCCTCGAGCGGCTGGAGTCTGCGCAGCGGCGCGAAGATGCGGACGTCGTCGGCGACCGGTCGTTCACGAGCCGGCCGGACCTCATCCTCATCGATGGCGGCAAGGGCCAGCTCAGTGCAGCTCTCGAAGTGCTCGAATCGGCCGGCTATGCGGATATACCGACGTTTGCGCTGGCGAAGGAGCGCGAGGAGATCTTTGCCCCGGGCCGTTCCGAGCCGATAGTCCAGGAGAAGAACTCGCCGGGCATGTTTCTCGTCCAGCGCATCCGTGACGAGGCGCATCGTTTTGCGATCACGCACCACCGCAAAGTGCATTCTCGCAAGGCGTTGACGTCGCCTCTCGACTCGGTCGAGGGCATCGGGCCTGCGCGAAAGCGCATCCTGCTGCGACACTTCGGGTCCGTGCAGGCTATTCGCGACGCAGCCATCGAGGACATCGTGGCCCTTGGCGTTCCCGAACGGCTGGCGAAGCGGCTCAAAGAGACACTTTGAAACCTTGACGTTGGTAATCGTCGGTGGGACCACCGAGCCTGAGCTCGAGGAGGCTGTCGGGATCTTTATCGACAACGGCTTCCAGGTTGTCCGCTGGCTGTCGGCCTGGGAAGAGGCGGACGGTGTGCTCGCTCTCCGCGGAGATGGAGCCACGATCCTCAAGGACGCGGATGCGCAGGGCATTCGCTACGTCCTGGTCCACGTGGGTTCCAGTGACGGCAAGAGCGGCGGCAGCCACGAGCGCGCCCATCACCGGGTCGACATCCCGCAGCTCCGCGAGCTGGCGCAGC
>DATINX010000061.1:0-2226 GCA_035473835.1 Candidatus Dormiibacterota bacterium
GCGCGTGTCTGCCGCGCCTGCTCCTTCCGCAGCGAGGACTCGTAGCGGCGCCTGGTCTTGACATCGCCCATGGTTTCACCCTACCATCGCAGCTATCATCCGAGTATCACTAGGATGAATTATCAAGGAGGGGACATGTCCACACCGAGCAATGAGGCCATCTACCGCCGCTTGATCGAGGAAGCCTTCAACGGGGGCAACCTCGAAGTTGCCGACGAGCTGGTCGCACCCGGTGCGCTCGAGCACCAGCGCGGCGGCGGCACCAACCTGGGTACCTTCGCCGGCCGCCCACCGACGGGCAAGCAAGCATTCATCGATGTGATCGACATCGCCCGCTTCGAGGACGGCAAAATGGTCGAGCACTGGGGCGTGCCCGACCAGCTGGGCATGATGAAGGCACTCGGCCTGATTCAATAGCCGTGTGGCGGAACCAACCGTCGTCGTTCTTCACGGCGACCAGACCGGCGAAGAGCTGCTGATCGAAGCCGTCCGGCTCCTCGAGCCGGACGTCATCGGTTTCAAAGTCGAGCGTCTGGACTTCGACCTCTCCCTGGCGAAGCGGCGCGAAACCCGCAACCAGGTCGTTCTCGACGCCGCTGCCGCGCTGCGCGAAACCGGCTACGGCGTGAAGGCGGCCACCATCACCCCGGAGGGCGCCGCGGACGTCGGCAGCCCGAACGCGATCCTGCGCAAGCAGATCGACGGCCGGGTGATCGTGCGCACCGGACGGCGCATCCCGGGGGTGCGTCCCCTGGCGGGCGTGCACGCCCCGATCTCGGTCATCCGCATGGCGGTGGACGACGCCTATGGCGCCAAGGAGTGGCGCGAAGGACGTGGGCTCGACGAATGGGCGTTCCGCACCGAGAAGATCAGCCGGCGGACCTCCCGGATCGTGGCCGAGTACGCGTTCGCCCACGCCAAGCGGATCGAGGCCAAGGTCTTCGGCGGCCCGAAGTACACGGTGAGCCCGGTGTACGAGGGGATGTTTAAGGAGGAGCTCGACGCCGCGGCCGAGCGGCACCCGGACGTCCGCTACGACCCGCAGCTGATCGATGCCACCTACGCCCTGTTGCTGGCGACCACGGGCGAGTCACTCGTGATCCCCGCGCTCAACCGCGACGGCGACACCCTCTCCGACCTCGTTATGCAGATGTTCGGCACCATCGCCGGCGCGGAGTCAGTGCTCCTGTCGTTCACCGACGACGGGGACGTGGCGGTGGCCATGACCGAGGCGCCCCACGGCACCGCCCCCTCGCTCCAGGGCAAGAACGTGGCCAACCCGATGGCCATGATCCTGGCCGTTGCCTCTCTCCTCGGCTATATGAAGGGCGACGTGCCACGCCGGGCCTCGCGCACCATCTACGAGGCGGCGCTGGAGACGGTTTCCGACGGCATCCGGACCGCCGATCTGGGCGGGCAGGCATCGACCACCGAGTTCGCGGATGAGGTAATTCGCCGCGTGCGCACCAAGATCGACGTCTGGAGTGCGTTAGCAGACGTAGAGAGGTAAGGTCCCTCTCCTGTGTGAGAGGGTGGATAAGGAGTGGCGTGAGCTCGCCGATCAGATATCTGGCGCTTGGAGACAGTTACACAATCGGCACGGGTGCGTCTGGTCCGTCGCACAACTTCCCCTCGCTCTTGGCCCGCCGGCTGACCGATGCCACCCGCAGGGAGGTGCAGCTCACCAACCCGGCCGTCAACGGGTTCACGACGCTGGACCTCATGGCCAAGGAGCTCGACCGGGTGAACGGACTCAAGCCCGACCTGGTCACGGTCCTGATCGGGGTCAACGACCTCGTCCAGAACCGTTCCGTGGACGAGTACAGGGCTTCTTTGAGGACGATTTACGACCGCGTCCGCGCTCTCGCTTCGGCGCCCGGGCGCGTCGCCGCCATCTCGATACCCAACTGGTCGGTGGTGCCGGCGGCCGCACAGTTCGGTGAGCCGACGCTCATTCGGACGGTGACCAACGACTACAACGCCGCCGCCAGGGACGAAGCGCTCGAACGTGGCTTCATATGGATCGATATCACATACGTCAGCACCTACCGCCTGGGCGCACCGGGCTGGATTGCGGCCGACCAGCTCCACCCGGGTGACATCCAGTACGAAGCCTGGGCGGAGGTCATCTGGGACCGAGTGCGCGACTCCTGGATGGCGGTCGCCGCCTAGACCGTGATCCTCTTGAAGGACTCCGCGTACCGGTAGCCCGCCTTCTTCCCCACC
>DATINX010000062.1:0-14295 GCA_035473835.1 Candidatus Dormiibacterota bacterium
TGGGTTGTAAGCCTGCGGGATGTCGTCATACGGGATCGTGCCGATCACGTCGTCCTCCCCGGTGCCCGCCATCGGCAGCCACGGCTGGCCCCCGCCCACCTGCGGAAAGTAGCCGGCCGAGATGAGGCCGATGTTGCCCTTGTCGTCGGCGTACACGAAATTGTGCGTTGGCGAGTACCAGCCGGCCAGCGCCTCGCGGAACGAGTGATAGTCGCTCGCCTGATCGATGCCGAGGAGGACGTCGAGGTCTTGCGACGGAACATTGCCGGCCCACCACACGGACGTGGTCTGCCCGCGCTCTGTGATGACCGGGCCATGCACGCTTAGCTTCACGGTCAGGTGTTCGGTCGGTCCGCCGAGGACCGGGATGTCGTAGGCGACGGTCTTGTACGACTGCCATCCACCCTTCCAGAAGTACTGGCCCGGGTGGCGTGAATCCTCGACCTCCGAGTAGAAGAAAGTCTGCTGGTTCTGCGCGTCGGTCAGGCTCCACGAGATGTGCTGGTTGTGGCCGATCAGCACGACTGGTGTGCCGGGGATGCTCACGCCGCTCACGTGATAGCCGGGCGAATCCATCGTCAGCTGGTACCAGATGGCCGGCAGGGTCAGGTGGAGGTGGGGGTCGCCCGCCATCAGCGCTCCGCCGCTCACGCTGCGGGAGCCCGCGACCGCCCAGTTGTTGCTCGCGCCGCCGGTGGCCACGAGGCCGGCCGGCAGCGAGGACAGGCGCTGATACGCGTCGGCGGCGGCGGCAGCCTGCGCATCGGTGACCTGCGGCGGCGCGGCGCTGAGTGCGACCGTAGGTTGGCTTGGATACGGTCCCGGGTCATACGGCGACTGCGGATTCGGCGGCAGCACAGGGAACCATTTCAAGACCACGTCGGGGCCGAGGGATCTCGACAGCAGCGCCATGACCAGGGGCGTGTCGGTGAAGTTGAGGGTTTGCGTCATGTCGCCCTTCACGATCAGCGAGTCGATGGGTGTCCACGGCTTCGGCTGGTAGCCGAGCAGCGCGAACATCCCCGGCAGCTGGTGTTGGGACTCGGCCTCGGCGATGCGATCGTTCACGCCCTGCGAGTAGGCGGTGATGGCTTCGCGCGAGCGGCTGTTCGGCGCCACGGCACTCCATTCCTGCTGTGCGGTGCGCAGAAGGCCGAGCTGCAGCTCGAAGCGATCGCTGTCGAGCGCGGCCTTGCCCACGACTTCAGAGAGACGGCCCTCTCCCTGCCTCCGCAGGAGGTCCATCTGAAACAACCGGAACCGGGCATGCAGGTAACCGGTGGCGAGGAAAAGGTCGTGGTCGGTCTGGGCGACGACGTGGGCGGTGCCGTCGGCTTCCAGAGTGACCTTGACCGGCTGCTGGAGGCCGGCGAGGTGGAGCGTTTCGTTGGCGACATGCGCATCCGCGGCTATCGACCAGGCGCCCGTGACCGGGTTGAAGGCGGGGCCGAGGGCGGGGAGGGGGCCGGCGCCGAAGAAGGCCGCGTACAGAACCGCCGCCGAGGTGACGAGGGCGGCGAGCAGGTTGAGGGCGCTACCTAATCGGCGGCGGCGCGCTCCCATCGCGGGAAGTTTGAGCCAACAGCTCAGCCCTCGTCCTTGCCTGCTTCTTCCTTGCCGCGTCTCGCCAGCTCCGCCACCACAGCGGGGTCGGCCAGCGTCGTGGTGTCGCCGAGGGGCCGGTTCTCGGAAACGTCGCGCAGCAGGCGACGCATGATCTTTCCCGACCGGGTCTTTGGCAGCTCGGGCGTGAAGACGATGTTCGACGGCGCGGCAAACTTTCCGATCACCTTGCCGACGTGCTCGCGCAATTCCTTCAGCATCGACGGCGACCCTTCCCGGCCACCTTTGAGGGTCACGAATGCGACGATCGCCTGCCCGGTCTGCGCATCGTGGCGGCCCGCGACCGCGGCCTCGGCCACCGCCTGGTGGCTGACCAGAGCGCTCTCGACCTCGATGGTCGATATGCGATGGCCCGACACGTTCATCACGTCGTCGACGCGCCCGAGCAGCCAGAAATCGCCGTCTTCATCGATGCGGGCGCCGTCGCCCACGAAGTAGGTGTCCTTGAATCGATTCCAGTACGTCTCCTGGTAGCGCTTGGGGTCTCCGTAGATTCCGCGCAGCATCGACGGCCACGGCTTGCGGATCACCAGGTAGCCGCCTCCGCCGGGCGGTACCTCCTCTCCTGCGTTGTTGTAAACAGCCGCGTCGATCGTGGGGAACGGCTTGGTCGCGGACCCCGGCTTGAGGGTGGTGATCCCGGGCAGAGGCGTGATCAGGATCATGCCCGTCTCCGTCTGCCACCAGGTGTCGACCACCGGCGTGCGATTTCCGCCAATGTGCTCGCGGTACCAGATCCACGCTTCAGGGTTGATCGGCTCTCCGACCGAGCCCAGCACCCGCAGCGAGCTCAGGTCGTGCTTGGCCGCGTACTCGGGGCCCCATTTCATGTGGGTGCGGATCGTGGTCGGAGCCGTGTACAGGATGTCCGGCCGGTAGCGTTCGACGATCTGCCACCAGCGGTCCTTGTCCGGATAGTCCGGAGTTCCCTCGTAGATGATCCCGCTCGTGGCGTTTGCCAGCGGACCGAAAACGATGTAGCTGTGCCCTGTCACCCAGCCGATGTCGGCCGCGCACCAGTAAACGGAGTTTGGCTTGACGTCGAAGATGTAATGGTGCGTCGAGGACACGCCGACCAGGTAGCCCGCTGTGGTGTGGATGATCCCCTTCGGCTTCGCGGTCGTGCCACTGGTGTAGAGCAGATAGAGCAGGTCCTCCGAATCCATCGGCTCGCAGGGACATGAGGCGGGGTCGTCGCTCACGTCCTTCAGCACGTCGCGCGCCCAGACGTCACGTCCCTCCCTCATGTTGATGTCACCGCCGGTCCGCTTGACGACGAGACATGTCTTCACGGTCGGCGACGTCTCCAGCGCGGCATCCGAGTTGGCTTTCAGGGGGACACGGTTGCCGCGGCGCCAGCCCTCGTCTTGCGTGATCAGGACCGTGCACTCCATGTCGTTGAGCCGGTCGGACAGGGATTCACCGCTGAATCCTCCGAAGACCACCGTGAACGGCGCCCCGATGCGGGTGCACGCAAGCATGGCGATCGGCAGCTCCGGGATCATGCCCATGTAGATCCCGACGTGGGTGCCCTTCTTGACGCCCAACTTCTTGAGTCCGTTTGCGAACCGCACCACTTCGCGCTGCAGGTCGGCAAAGGTGATCTTCAGCCGGTCGTCAGCCGGCTCGCCTTCCCAGAAGTAGGCCACCTTGTCGCTGAGTCCGTGCTCGACGTGGCGGTCGACGCAGTTGTAGCAAACATTCAGCTTGCCGCCGATGAACCACTTGGCGTAGGGCGGCTTCCATTCGAATAGCTGCTTCCACGGTTCGAAAAATGAGACCCGCTTGCTCTCCTCGGTCCAGAACTCTTCGATGCCCTTCTCGTAGATATCGGGCTGGGCGTTGGCCTCGCGGCTGAACTCGGGATTGGGCGGATAACGCCGGATCTCGACCTGCATCGTCTCGATCGCATGTTCGCCCGGTTTGCTCGCGCTCATGGATTAGGAAGTTACCTCACGCAGCCGGCTGATGGCATCTCTGGCGCGTTTTTTGACGCGGTAAGAGACGCTCTGAGCGACCGATGTGGGCCTACCCTTCGTTTCCGCAGTGAACCGGTAATCCATTTAGAGGCCTCGTAAGCAATGCAACCTGGAGCAGCCGGCCTGCGTGGCGAGATCACGGCCCTCTGGCAGAGCGATCTGCGCGCCGTTCGCGAGGATCGGTACGAGACGGACCGCGGAAAGGAGGCGCTGGCGTTCATCCAGCGTTTCAACCGCCTGGTCGCGCAGCTGCGCGTGCCCATCCAGCAGGCGTGGGGAGTGGGCGGCCTTGTGCACGTCGCCGACAACGCCGACGTGGCCGGCCCCGGCCAGCGTGTCTCCCAGACCCGAATCAAACTGCGCAACCACGGCGACGCCGTGTTCGCCGAAGCGTTCGCGTATGTGGCGGGTTCTCCAAAGGCGGATCCCGGCCTGGGGCTGGATCGCGAGATCAAGGTGGCCGACATCGGCCCGCTCGCGTTTGTGAACGAGTTGTACCGCACCCTGGTCGGCTTCCTGCAGGTGGCCCTTGGTGTCGACCTTGCCCTCGGCGACGCGACGTGGTTGTACGAGCAGGTCGTGGCCGACTATTTCATCGAAAACGCCCGGTGGCCGACCCTCGGCGAGCTGTACCAGCGGGCCACGCGCGAGTTCGCTGTCGAGGACAGCTTCCAGACGGTCAGCGGATTTTTCAAATCCGAAGGGGTCGTCGACGGCGACGTCGTCATCAGCCTGGGCATCGACCAGCTCCACCGATCTCGCGGCACACACGCCGATACGGAGAACTTCGTCCAGGCCATCCGGCTGGCGGTGGACGCGGACCAGGCGATGCGCCGCCTCACTCGCGAGGACGCGGTTGTCGGGCTCGGCCTCGATGGTGCGGCCGCGACCAAGCTAGGACGGCTGCTCGCGACCGCGCCCGACGTCTGTCGTGATCGCGAGAGTGGCGACGATTTTTCGAGCTGGACCTTCCTGCCCTCCTACAACGTGCATTTCTTCCGCCGGGTCAAGAGCATCGACGACTACCTCGAGACGACAGCCAACATCAACCTGACCAACGGCCACGTGCCGGCATCGATCGCCACCCAGTCGGTGCGCCTGTCGGACGACCAGCCGGGGTCACTCCCCGACGGGGTGGTGACATTCCTGCTGACGGATGTGGTCGAGTCAACGCAGCTGTGGCTGCAGAACCGGGCGCAGATGTATGGGGCGATGAGGCGGCACGATCAGCTCCTTGCCACCGCGATCGAAGCCAACCACGGCGTCGTGCTCAAGGAGCGGGGCGAGGGCGACAGCTTCTTTGCCGTGTTTCATCGCCCCACCGATGCGCTCGCGGCGGCGCTGGACGCGCAGAGGGCAATCATCTCTGAGCGTTGGGCGGACAACTTTCCGATCGCCGTTCGGATGGCGATCCTGACCGGCGAGGCGGAGGCTCAGGACCGCGACTATCGTTCGCCGGCCGTCAATCGCTGCGCGAAGCTGCGGCGCCGGGCGGTCGGCAACCAGATCCTGGTTTCCGAGACGACCTACTCGATCGTCGCCGACATCCTGCGCGGCGACATGCTCCTGGTGAGCGTCGGCAAACGACACCTCGAAGGCCACGATCGGCCTGAAGAGGTGTACGTGCTGCGCCACCCTGACGTGCCGCTGGAAGCAGGGGTCCAGGAGGACGACGTCTGAGCTCGGCCGTGCCGGCTATTGCCAGATCGCACAATTAGAAGCGTCCGGACCTAGAGCCGGGCCTTCTTTCCTCATCTGGAAGCATCTGGCACGGGAGGCTGTTGAAGAGAGGTCGATGAACAAGCTGCTCGACCGCTATGCGGTCGTCTTCGTGGCGGTGGCGGCCACGATGTGGGCGACGGATGCCTACTTCCGCAACCAGCTGGTGCAGCACCTCTCGGCGACCCAGATCGTCGTCGCCGAAGACGCGCTCGTGACTCTGTTCCTCGTCCCTGTCCTCATTCGCAGCCGGGCGGAGTTGAAAAACCTCGGCGTACGCGGTTGGGTGGCGGTCGGCATCATCGCGGCCGGCTCACAAGCCCTAGCCACCATTCTGTTCACCGCGTCGTTTTCGATCGCCGCCCAGCACCAGCTGTTCGCAGAGACGTTCGTGCTTCAGCAGACCCAGCCCCTCATCGCCATCGTGCTCGCCTGGATCATCCTCGGCGAGCGCCGGCGCCCCTGGTTCTGGCCGGCGGCCGGACTGGCGATTGTCGCCGTCTACATGGTCCTGTTCGCCAGCGACCCCTTCTCTCCGGTGACGGCGCTTCAGAATGGCCGCCTCGAGGTCGGGCTCCTGGCGCTCGGCGCCGCCGCGCTCTGGGCCAGCGGCACCGTGCTGGGCCGCTTCGCGCTGGGGTCGATCTCCTTCTGGAGCATGACGGCGCTGCGGTTCACTCTAGCCCTGCCCGTGCTGGTGGTGGTGGTGCTGGTGCAGAGCGGGCTCGGAGGTTTCGGCCACTATCGCCTGAGCGACTTCATCCCCAATCTTCTCGCCATCGCCATCGTGCCCGGCTTGCTCGCGCTGCTTCTTTACTATCGGGCTCTGTCGAAGACACCGGCGTCCCTGGCCACGATCGCCGAGATGGCCTTCCCCGTGGCCGCCACGCTCATCGCGTCCGCCCCGCCGCCGTGGGGCTTCAACCAACCCGTTTACCCTGCGCAGCTCTTTGGCACGGCCCTTCTGCTGGCGGTGATCGTGTTTTTCAACTGGACGAGGGAGAGGGTTCCACCCGTCGTCACCCGCCCGCTGGTCCCCGCCGAGAGCTAGGCTCGGCGTCCGTCGGGGGAAGTTTCGTCCAGCCACGCGGCCGCGTAGCCGGCCACCTCGTCCCATCCATCCTGGCCGATGAGCCAGTGGCAGCGGCCTGGAAATTCCTTGAAGTCGGTGCGCGCCCTGGATCGCGCGTACTTGCGGAAGTTGGAGCGGTTGAGGCCGGCGGCCACCACGTGATCGCTTTCGCCGGCGATCATCAGAAGCGGCTTTCGGGAATGGTTGCCGAAGTCGACCCTGACCGCGTTCGCCCCCAGCGCGGCCTGGAAGAAGATGCGCCCGGTCTCTGGAGTGACGTGCTGCTCGTAAGCAGTGCGCGCGGCTTCCTCGCTCATCGTGTTCGCAAACCCGTACCTGAACTGCGGGTAGGTCATCCGCACCACTCCCCGGCGAGCCCCCGGCTGCATCAGCACCGGGAGGTTGGCGCGGAACACGGACAGCTCTGTGGCGAACACGCCCCGCGGCGGGGCCGAATCGATAGCGACCCCGGCGGCTCCGTACCCGCGGTCGAGCAGCATCTGCACGAACAGCCCACCGAACGAATGCCCGATGAGGACCGGCGGTTCCGGTAATGCCTGGACGAGGCGGCCGTAGTGGTCGACGATCTCCTGCACGCCGAGCCCGGCCAGGTGCGATGGATCGGCGCGGAGCTCCTCTATCGGCCGGTCCTTGCGCGGCCATGCGGGGGCCAGACACGCGTAACCACGCTCGGTAAAGAAGCCCGAGAACCGATCCCAGCAGGCGGGCGTCACCCACGCCCCGTGGATGAACAGGACGGTGCTCATTTCGTGCGCTACCCTACGCGATAGGTTCAGGAGGTTAGATGGCTGAATACGGAACGAGCGTCGAGAGCACGGCGTCGCCGGACAAGGTCTGGAAGATCTGGTCGGACATGTCGACCTGGGGTGAATGGAACCCCAACGTGTCGACCATGGATTGGCAGGGCGGCTTTCAGTCAGGCACTGCGGGGGTCATGAACACGCGGGCGGGTCAGCACCACAAGATGCGCCTGCTCGACGTCGTACCCGGCCGCAGCTTCGCCCTCGAGACGAACGTCGTCCCTGGAACCACCTTCCGGTTTAACTGTCGAATCGACCCCGATGGGGGGAAGACGAAGGTCGCCCAGTACGTCGAGGTAAGGGGCCCGTTGGGCCCGATCCTGGGCGGGATGATGGGGCCGCAGGTTTCCAAAGAGTTCGGAACGCTCCTCGCCAACCTCGCGAAAAAGGCGGAAGCCTCCTAGGGGATTCGCTTCAAGGCGGCGCTCACCATCTCGGCCTCGCCTGGCTGCAGACGCCGGCCGAAGTTGCGCTCCAGGCTCTTCACGAAAACCGTGTGCGCACGCGAAAAGGCTGTCTCGCCCTTGCTGGTCACGTGGGCGAAGACACCACGGCGATCCGTCGGGCACGAGCGGCGCTCGATCAAGCCCGCCTTCGTCATCTGCTCCAGCCGGCGCGAGGCGCCGCTGTTCGTGATGCCCGCGACCTTCGCCAGATCCTGGTAGCGCAGCATCCTGCCCTCCGACCGCGACAGGTGCAGAAGGACCTCGTACCACGCGAGGGGCATGCCCGCCTCGGGCACCATGTCACGCTCGAGCGCAGCGGTCATCGAAGCGTGTGCCCGAGCCAGGCCCTCCCATACCTGTTCCACGTCCGCGGTTCGTGTCTTCGCCTTCACGGCGCCAATGGTATTCGCTGCTCTGAGGCCCATCTACATGAATAAAAGGACGGGGCTGCGAGGCCCCGCCCTCAAACCGTGCTTACGCCTGCGCGAGCTCGGCAGCCTTGACGACGATCTCGGCTTCGACCTCGATCTTGATGGTGTGGCTGGCCAGGGGAATCGTGCCTGCGAGCCCGTCCCAGTTCAGCCCAAAGTCCATGCGGTTGAGCTGGCCCTTGACGCTGACTCCGATGCGCTCCTTGCCACCCGTGAACGCGTCGGGGGTGCGGCCCTCGAGCGTCGCGTTGAGCACGATCGGCCTGGTGATGTCTTTGATCGTGAGGTCGCCATGGAGCTTGAATGTCTCGGCGTCGACCGGCTCGACGCTTTTCAGCTTGTAGGTGATGAAGGGGTACTTCTCGGCTTCGAAGAAGTCGCCCGAACGCAGGTGGTTGTCGCGCATTTCCTGCCGGGTATCTACGCTCGCGACTTCGACCTTGACCTCGCCCTTGGTGGTGGCGGCGTCATCCTCGGATCCCTCGAACTCGCCGTCGAACTTTGTGAAATGCCCGCGCACCGTTGACACCGCCAGGTGCTTCGCGGTGAAGCCGACGGTGGTATGCGCCTTGTCGATCTCGTACTTGACCATTTGGTCCTCCTGTGGTTTTGAGCGGCCTCTGCCGCAGCTACCACTAGATACTTGCTTGCGCAAGCAACTATTCCGGGAGGAGGTCGGCCTGTGCTTGGTGAGGAGCCTCAGGCGGCCAGGCGGCGCTGGTAGGCGGCGGTCTCCTTGCGCCACGTGAGCCAGATGCCGGCAGCCATCGCGATCGCGAAGATCGCGAGCCCCAGCGCCAGCAGGATGGGGCCGATCTCCGCCGCCGAGATGGCGGACCCGAGCGGGCCCCAATCCACCGTGGCGGCGGCGTTGAGCCAGGCGATCAGGCCGGTCGCGAACGCGGCGCAGGCGAGGGTCCACCGCTTCTCCGAGGGCGACATCTGCCGGATGTCGAATCGCCGCGGCCGGGGCGAGACGGGGAATCGGCCGAGGCTGGCGACCAGGGCCAGCCAGACGACCAGCATCACCGCTCCGATCCCTAGCGCGATGGAAGGTGTCGCCGTCCTGTCGACGGGCGAGAGGTCGGAAGAGCCGGCCCACGCCGCCATCGGCACGGCCCAGATGACGCTGCTGATGGCGGCGAAACCTGTGCGCCCAAACCTCTCGACCAGTCTGTTGATCATGTCTTGGGATACCTCTGGGCGAGATATTGCTCGAAAGTGATGCTCCCGTCACGGTGTTCGGGGGTCAGCAGCCGGCCCGCCGCCCACTGGCGGCTGAACCCGAACGGCATCGGCAGGTTGACCAGGCGCTTGCCGGGCTTGCGGATCTTCAGCCATGACGTGGCCAGGCTCTTGAAGTCCCTCACTTCGGGACCGCCGAAATCGGGCAGCATCCCGGCCGGCCCCCCGGTCGCTATCTCCACCAAACGCGCAGCGACCTCGGACGTGTCGACGGGCTGGAACTGCCAGCCGAAGGGCACCGTAGCGAGGCGCGGGATCTTGGTCAAGGCATCGAGGAACAGATCCATAAGGGTGTGGAACTGCGTCGCGCGCAGGATGGACCAGGGGACGATGTTCTCGCGCATCACCGCCTCCGCGGCGAGCTTGCTCTTGTAGTAGGGATAGTTCACGCCTTCAATGCCCACGATCGATATGTAGGCGACGTGGCGGACGCGCGCCTCGCGCGCCATCGCCAGCAGTCGGCGTGTACCCAGCACATCGGTGGCGTGGTACTTGCGTGGGTTCACGGCGTCGGATGCGGCATGAATGATCGCTTCGACGTCCTTGACCGCAAGCTCGAGACCCGTGCCGGTGGCGACGTCTCCCTGGACCCAGTCGTCGCCATCGGCGGGTTTTCGGCTGAGGATGCGAGCGCGATGCCCGGTGTCGATCAGGCGCCTGACGACGCCCCGGCCGAGGCTGCCGGTGCCGCCGGTCACGAGCACGTGCATGACGGAGGTGAGCTTATGCGGTCGCGCTCAGGGCGGAGCGCCTGATGCGCGCCTGCAGCGCCACGGCGATCCGCACCCCGACATAGGTCCCAAAAGCGAGGGAGGTGATGAAGAAGCTGACCGGATGGGGAGAGTAGAAGGCGATCGCGAGTCCGAGCCACGTGAACGCGAGCGCGAGGGCGATGCCCGTGGCGATCGCGAGCGCGGGCCGGCTCGTGAACCTCACAGCGATCGCGGCCGGTGTGACGATGAGCGCGAAGATGAGGAGCACGCCGACAACCTGCACAGCCTCGGTCACGGCCACGGCCAGGATGGCCATGAACGCGATGGACAGCGCGGTGACCGGGACTCCCTTGGCTGCGGCCAGGTCTTCGTCGACCGAGGAGAAGAGGAGCGGCCGGTAGGTGGCGACGACAGCGACGATCGTGATGACCCCGGCCACCAGCGTGACAGTGACATCGCTCGCGCTGATGCCGAGGATCTCGCCAAACAAGAGGGCGTAGGCCTCGGTCGCGTAGCCCTTGTAGAGGGAGATGAAGAGGACGCCGAGGCCGAGAGTCCACGCCAGGACGATGCCGATGGTCACGTCGCGGCTGCGCAGGCGATTGCCCAGCGCACCGATCGCGATGCCGGCGCCGAGGGTGAAGGCGAGGAGGCCGAAGATCGGGTTGAGCGAAAGGACGACCGCGGCGGTGGCGCCCGCGAATCCGATGTGGGACAGAGCGTGCGCGGCGAAAGCGGATCCTCTGAGCACCACGAAGTAGCCGATCGCGCCCGCGACGATGGCGATGATCGTGCCCGCCTCAAAGGCGTGGACCATGAACTCGTACTGGAAGAGCGCGGCCAGGTCGTCGAGCGGATTCCAGCTCGGCTGCGGGGCAGTGTTGGTCACTGCCAGGTGGACGGCTCGCGTGATGAGCTCAGTCATGAGGATGGCTCACCTCTTCCTCCAGGCCGACGACGAACACCCGGCCGCGGCTGTCGCGGAGCACCTCCACCGGCGCCGAATAGATGCGCGAGAGGGACTCGGAGGTGATGATGTCGGCCGGCTTGCCCATGGCCAAGCGACCGTGCGCGACGTAGAGCACGTGATCGATGTGCGAGAGGAGCGGGTTCACGTCGTGCGCGATGAGCATCACAGTCAGATGGCGCTCGGCCGCCACCTCGCCGATCAGCTGGACGATGGCCTGCTGGTTGCGAACGTCGAGGTGGGAGAGGGGTTCGTCGAGCAGAAGGAGGCTCGGGGCACCGACGAGAGCCTGGGCAAGGAGGAGGCGCTGCTGCTCGCCGCCCGAGAGGCGGCCGAGCTGGCGGTCGGCATACTCTTCGCCGCCGACGGCTGCTATCGATGCCTCGACCGCGGCCGCCACCTTCCCACGGCCCCTGATGCGCAATCCCCACCTGTGGCCGTCGACTCCGAGCCCGACGAAGTCGCGGCCGTGCACCGACAGCTCGGGGTCGAAGTGCGAACCCTGGGGCACGTAGCCGATGCGGGGGTTGCCCCGCCGCGGCGCCTCGCCGAGGACCTGGATCGCTCCGGCCGCGGGCGCCAA
The DNA here is from genome assembly GCA_035473835.1 of Candidatus Dormiibacterota bacterium. Taxonomy (GTDB): domain Bacteria; phylum Chloroflexota; class Dormibacteria; order Dormibacterales; family Dormibacteraceae; genus UBA10449. The sequence goes on from DATINX010000062.1 coordinate 11,600, forward strand.
CAGCCCGAGGATCAAGCGGATCAGGGTCGACTTGCCGGAGCCGTTGGGTCCGAGGACCGCTGTGAACGAGCCTGCCGGGATGGAGAAGGCGGCATGGGTCCAGATCGGCCGCGACCCATAGCTGGCGGCGAGGTCGTGGGCGACGATTGCCGCGTGTTCGGTCATTTGACCAGGACGGCGGCGTTGAGCGCGTTCTCGAGAGCGATCAGCTGCGCGAGCTGCCAGTCCTGGAATGTGACGGTCTCGGGCTGAAGGGTCTCCGACACCCCGACGATCGGGATGTCCGCCGCCTGCGCCATGTGCTTGATGTTGGTGGTCACGGCCGTCGCGGTCTGCGCGTTGTACACAAGGACCTTGATCTGCTTGCCTGAGATCTGGTTCTGGAACTCGATCACGGCGGCCGCCGGCGGGTCGTTGCCTTCGGACACCGCCGTCATGAACTCGGGTGGGGAGATGAGGTCGAGGCCAAGGGCCGAGGCCATGTAGACGAAGATGCTCTCGGTCGAGCCGGCCTGAACGCCGGCGAACTTCTGCTTGATCTCGGCGATCCGGGTGAAGTAAGGCTGCAGGGCGGCGGTGAAATCGGTGCGGCGCTGGTCGAAGAAGGAAGCATCGCCGCTGTCGAGCGACCTGTATCTGGCGGTGATGGCGTCGGCGACCTTGACCACGGTGGCGGGGTCGTACCAGAAATGCGGGTTGTCGCCCTGCTTCTTGCCGAGCACGTCGGCCACGATCAGGACCTTGCGGTGGCTGCTCGCGTTGGCGTCGAGCAGCTTCTGGCCCCAGACGTCATAGCCCGCGCCGTTGAGGATCACGAGGTCTGCCTGCGCGAAGGCGCGGGCGTCGTTGGTGCTGCTCTCGTACTCGTGCGGGTCGGCGTTTGGATCAGTGACGACGCTCTGGACGTTCACCCTCGAGCCACCCAGTTGGATCGCGATGCTGCCCCAGAAGTTCTCGCCGGCGATGACGTTGAGGGAGCCCGCGTGGGCGGTGGTGGAGCCGGTCCCGCAAGCAGCGCTCGCAACGATCAGAAGAATCGATCCAAGCACCACCGCCGCCTTTCGCATCACCGCTGAAATCTCCACTGAATTTGCCGGCAAGTTGCGCCACAGTATTGCACAACCGACTTGCGCAACTCACGTGCGTGGGGGACTATGATCTCGATATGCCCCGTCCCAGCCCGGTGACCGACGCTGTTCGCAGTGTTTTCGAAGGGCAGGCGCGTCACGCGTGGTCGATCGACCAACTGCACGAGGCGGTGTGCGGAGCGCTGGGCGCGGCGGATTATTCGAGCGTCTTTCGCGCCGTGTCGGCGATGGAGCGCGAAGGCGCGATCCGCCGGATCGACCTTGGCGACGGCAAGGCCTACTACGAGGTGGGCGAAGACCACCACGAACACGTTCGCTGCGATGCGTGCGGGCGCGTGGCGGAGGTGCCCGGGTGCGTGCTCGACGATGCGACCTCAGGCGTGCAGAAGAGCACCGGGTACCTGGTCACGAGTCACCAGCTGGTGTTCGGCGGGCTGTGCCCGAGATGCGCCAAAAGCCGATCCCGATCGTGATTCGGGTTAGCGCGCGGGGGCGTTGGGCGTTCCCAGGTGTTTCCCGAAGAAGCTGAGCACCCGGCCCCAGGCATCCTGCGCGGCCTGCTTGTCGTGGGCCCGGCCGCGATCGTTGAAGAACGAATGGCGCGCTCCGGCGTAGATCTTGATGTCGTGCTCGATCCCGAACTTCCCGAGAGCGTTGTCCAGCGCACGGCCGGCGCTGGCGGTGAAGTCCTTCTCGGGATAAGAGCCGACGACCGGGCACGAGCGCTTGACCGCGTCGATCGGGCGAGGGTTGGACGCATAGAAAGGGGCGATCGCTTTGAGGCGGTCGTCGGTACAGGCCCAGGCGACCGCGAATCCGCCGCCCATGCAGAAGCCTATGGCGCCGACGCGCTGCGGGTCGACCTCGGGCATGGCGGTGAGGTGCGTAAGCCCAGCCCTGAGCTCGCCGACCCCCCGGCGCTCGACGGAACCGATGAGCATCCCGGTCATGTACCGGGCCATGCAGAGGGTGCGATTTCGACCGCTGAAGAGATCCACCGCCAGGGCCGCGTAACCGTTGTCAGCGAAGCGGCGAGTGATCTCCTTGATGTTCTCGTTGAGACCGTAGGCCTCGTGGATGACGACGACCCCCGGATACGGGCCGTCGCCATCGGGCAGGGCGGCGTAGCCGCCGCCCCGGAGATCCATCGTGTCGATCACTCGAGTCTTCATGTTCAGGAGGCCAGCCCAGATCGTACGAGCCCAAAAAGTTGGGTCGGAAGTGCGGGGTATCATCACTTCCTTCGGCATCGTGGGCCCGTGGCGCAGTTGGGAGCGCGTCTGAATGGCATTCAGAAGGTCAGGGGTTCGAATCCCCTCGGGTCCACCAAATCTTTGAATACGAAATCGGGGCCGATGTCACTGCTGGCCGGGCCCGCGCACCCGATTTGACACACTATCTGACACACTATTTGACACACTATTCGGCGAATCCATGGCGTCCCGGGGAGTTCCCGAGGCGGCCGGCAAGGGACGACAGCCGGACGTTGGCCCAGGTTGCACTTTGGTGGAAGAGGCGGCCCCCACTCGCAACGGCGACCAGCGTCGCATCCCCATCTAGCGGTGGGGTTGCCTCAAAAGGCCGTCTGGACTAGCGGAGCGGGATGGA